>JAAFJS010000004.1 GCA_013298985.1 Cytophagales bacterium | reverse complement strand
TTTAACTTCCTGACGCAGTTGAGTTTGCGGTTTTAGTCGAATTTTTATTTGTTTAGATGATGGACTAAAACAACAAGTGATAGATTTGCTAAATGAGTTTGTTTTTGAAGGTTTATTTAATCAATTAGGCACACTGATAATGCAGATTTAGCAGATTTTTACGGATAAAAATTAAAAAATCAGTATTTTATCTGTAAAATCAGTGTTATCTGTGTGCTAAAAACATGATAACTTCCTCCATCAAACAAGTCTGCTACAAAATTTCTAAAATTTAAAGTTAGAAAATTCACAAATTAGAAAATCTGAAAGTTTTTCATATAAATTTGCGTATTGAAAAACTTACTATTATGATAAAAAATATTACGTTACCTCTTCACATCTTATTTTATTTTGCATTTTTATTTTTGCTGGCTTGCAGCTCAGGCGCGGAGGAGCAAAAACAAGAGAAGACCATGAATAATGCGCTATTGCGAATGTCGCCCAAGTCAGTAGATTTTCAGCGCAAAAATGATTCACTTATGTTAGTCATTGCCAACTACTTAGACTCTATCACCATTTTACAAGGCGAAGTAAACGAGGCAAAAAGAAAGCGAGAAAAGACAGTGGGTGTAACGGAAATGCGCCTGAAATTGATGGAGATGGAAGGTATGCTGGGCAGAGCGCAAGAGCAAATTAATGTTTTAGAGGAAAAATTGACGTTGCAAGAAACAATGCAAAGTAACAATGAAGCGCAGGCAACGCTGGCAGATACACAAACTACGCCCCAACCCGAAATGAGTTCATTAAAACTAAATAATGCTGGGCTTAAACGCTTGCTTGAGCAGCTACGCGTGCAGATAAGACAGCGAGAGCAAGAGGCAAATTTAGCACGAAAGGAACTCAAAGAGTTGAAGGTAAGCATGAATATTTTGCAAACTGACGTTGCTCACCAAGAGCAAGTCGTATCGAACAAAGAGGAGGAATTAGAAGTCGCCAAGCAAAAAATAGTGGCTACTGAGCAGAAAAACAAGCAGATAGAGATGGAAAAGGCACAAGCACAGTTCAACGAATTTGTTGCCAAAGCCAATATTGATGAAAAAAATGGCGATAATGTTTCAGGGCTTTTTAATGGAAAAAAGAAAAAAGAATTTTATAAAAATGCACTTTTCTTTTATCGAAAGGCGGTAGAAATTGCAGACCGATACAGTTTGGAGAAAAATGATTTGGACGCAAAAATGCAGATACTGAACAAAAAATTGAATTAAATGGTTGTTATGTTGTTGGTGAAAACACACAACAACAACATCAATAGTTGTCTAAGAAGTTGCAAAGCATATCCTTCGTTATCAAGGTTTTTGATAATTCTAATTTTTTTAGAAAATATACACAAAAGCAAAACCTATCCTAATTTTTACTATCCAATTATTTTTTTAACCCAACAATGAAAGATTTAAAATACATCAATAAATACCTCTACCATTACAAGTCCTATCTTATTTGGGGGACTTTTTTTGTAATTGTTGCCAATATTTTTCAGATTCTTCCTGCCCAGATTGTTCGCCATGCGTTTGATTTGGTAGGCGAAACCATTGGTATTTACCCACTTTTCAAAGGCACAGGCTCGCAGGCAAGCCTCTATGATATTTTTACGAGTGTGGTGCTGATTTATGGCATTGCGATTGTGATGATGGCATTGGTTCGCGGCGTATTTTTGTTTATGATGCGCCAGACGATTATTGTGATGTCGCGTCTGATAGAATATGATTTGAAAAATGAAATTTATGCTCATTATCAGACACTTCCACTTAGTTTTTACCGCAGAAATAACACAGGCGATTTGATGGCGCGCATCTCCGAAGATGTGGGTCATGTGCGTATGTACCTGGGTCCCGCGATTATGTACGGGCTAAACGCAGTAGGTTCGTTTGTATTGGTCTTGGCGTATATGCTTATTGTAAACCCTACACTTACCTTTTATGCTATGTTGCCTTTACCAGTGCTTTCGATAAGTATTTATTACGTGAATAACCTGATTCACAAGCGTTCTACGGAAATTCAGCAAAAATTGTCTGAAATGTCGACCAATGTGCAGGAGGCTTTTTCAGGGATTCGAGTGTTGAAGGCTTTTGTACGCGAAAATGAGTTTGCAGAAAAATTTGCCCAGCAGAGTAACGAATACAAAATCAAGGCTTTAAAGCTGGCAATGGTAAATGCGCTTTTTACACCTGTGGTTTTTGGATTGATTGCGCTAAGTACCGTTCTGACGGTTTATATTGGCGGGATAGAAGTGATTGACGGCACGATTACTTTGGGCAATATTGCAGAGTTTACGCTGTATATCAATATGTTAGTATGGCCTGTAACTTCTTTGGGTTGGATTACGAGCATGACCGAACGCGCCGATGCCTCCCAAAAACGCATCAATGAATTTTTGTTTATCAAAACAGACATTATTTCTACTCAAAATATTGATAAAGATATAGTTGGAGATGTAGTTTTCTCTAATGTAAGCCTTACCTATCCAGATTCGGGCATTGAAGCACTCAAAAATGTGAGTTTCTCAGTCAAGCATGGCGAAAGTTTGGCAATTTTGGGGTCGACAGGTTCGGGCAAAAGCACGATTGCCAACTTGCTTTGTAGGCTTTATGATGTGAGCAATGGTGAAATCAAAATAGATGGATTTAATGTCAAAGACTACAAAGTCAATACTTTGCGAGAGCAAATTGGTTATGTTCCCCAAGATGTGTTCCTGTTTTCGGATTCCATCAAAACCAATATATCCTTTGGCGCGATGAAAATCTCTGATGCTCAGGTGATTCAGGCGGCAAAAGATGCAGATGTTTATGAAAATATCATAGCCTTCCCCAAAGGGTTTGATACCGAGCTTGGCGAAAGAGGCATCACGCTTTCTGGTGGGCAGAAACAGCGTGTGTCCATTGCAAGGGCTATTTCACGCAATCCAAGCATCATTATTCTGGACGATGCACTTTCTGCGGTCGACACCAAAACCGAAAATGCAATCCTCAACAATCTCCAACGCATCATGCAAGGCAAAACCTCCATCATCATTTCACATCGCGTTTCTTCTGCCAAATTAGCAGACAAAATTATCGTGCTGAATGATGGAAAAGTGATTGAAACTGGCTCGCACGAGGAACTTATGCTCATGGGAGGCAGCTATAAAGAACTCTACGAAAAGCAAACACAAAGCGAGGAAGAGGTGCTTGGCTAACAGTAAATCATCAAAAACTTTGGCAACAGTTGTAAAACTTTGCCGACAGTTTTAGTTTTTGAAAATTACTTATTTTTATCATCAAAATTAATTTCAGCCATGGGCAAAGCCTCGCGCAGGCGTTCTTGCTCATTACCTGCGATTTTGTTGTAGCCCAAATCCAAGCGTTGCAGATTTGCCAATTTGCCAATCGCTTTGGGCAAAGCAGTCAGTTGGTTATAGCGCAATTCTAAGGTTTCCAGACTGGTAAGCTCAGTAATTTCATTGGGTAGCGCAGTAAGTTTATTGCTGACCAAAGACAGAAAACGCAATTTTTTCAACTTGCCAATCTCGACAGGAACAGCTTGGATTTGATTTGTCCAAAGAGAAAGTTCCTCCAATTCCTGCCAATTAGCGATGCCTGCGGGAAGCGCGCCAATCTGATTATCCTGCAAATTTAACCGTTTCAAATTGGTCAGTTGCACCAGCTCTGACGGCAAAGCCTTGATTTCATTGCCTTGTAGCTGCAAAGAAGTGAGTTTTTTCAATTTCCCAATTTCAGCAGGGATACTTGTGAGTTGGTTATTATAAAAAAGCAAAGCCTCTAAGTTTGTCAGTTTTGCAATTTCAGGATTAATCGCGGTCAGGTGGTTTTCACCCAAAGACAGCACCTTCAAACGCTGCAACATACTCACCTCATTGGGTAGGCTGGAAAGTTCATTGTTCCGCATTTCCAACTCGGTCAGGGCGGTCAGGCGCGCAATGTCCGCAGAAAGGTGATTTTTGAGCAAATTATAAGACATATCCAGCACGCGCAAGTTAGACAAACCTATGATTTCCTTGGGCAGGTGAGCAAACTGATTGCGATGAAGCACTAATTTTTGTAAACTTTTTAATTGAGCTATCTCCGCAGGCAACTCCACCAACTGGTTTTCAGACAAATCCAAGAATTGCAGATTTTTCAAACTGCCAATCGTCGCGGGCAAGGCAGTCAATTTTTTTTGTATCAGAGAAAGTTTGACCACTTTATCAGGCTGTTTGAGAGCTTCCTCCAAAGAAGTAAAATTCTGCACCACCTCTAACTCGCTGTCTGTCAGGGGTTTTTGAGCAAAAAGCAAAGAAGGTAAAAGAGCTATAAATAATAGTAAGACTGACTTTTTCATGTTTATCAGGGTAGTTTTTTTATTATTTTATAAATATCTCAAAAATATTACACTATATTTATTTTCCTTTAAGCAAAAATACACCCAAAATAAATCAAGAATTATAAATTATGAATGATAAATTAATAATTAAAATCAAATTGCACATTATATTTTTATTTCTATTGTTTATATGCTCTTTTACAGGTTTGTTCGCACAGGAAACCCAAACTGCCGCCGACAGTATTTGGGCATATCGCCAAGCTGTAGAAAATAAAATCACTTTGCTAAAAAATGAAGGGAATTTATTGCCTTTGAAGGAGTTAAATAATCGTGTAACTTGCATAAGTAATAAAGATTTGATTAATCCAGAAAATACATTTCTAAAAACATTACAAAATTATCAAAAAATATCTCCTTTGATAATTGATAGTGTGTTTTTAGGTAAGAAATGGAATATTGGAGGAATTGATATTGTTTATGTCAATGAAAAATCGAATATAGAAGATTTCTTAGCAAATACAGCAAAAATAGAAAAATCATTTAAAATAATACTTTGTATTTTTGGGGGTGATGATGTTCTTAAAAAATTTGGAGGTTTGGCTGATTACAAAGCAGTTATCCTTGCTCACTCAAACGACCCTCACACCCAAGACCTCGTTTCTCAAGCTATTTTTGGCGCGATTCCCTTCAAAGGCAAGTTAGTAGAAGACATTGCGCCCAACTTCAAAAAAGGCGACGGCATCACTACTGAATCACTGAAACGCCTCAAATACACTGTGCCAGAGGAAGTTGGCATCAAGTCAGAGTTTCTCAAAAAAGCAGATTCTATCGCCATCGTCGCTATCCAACGTCGCGCCACGCCAAGTATGCAAATTCTGGTTGCCAAAGATGGTAAAGTGTTCTACCACAAGTCTTTTGGGCATCAGACCTACGATAGCACCCAAGCGGCAAATTTGGACAATATTTATGACCTTGCCTCGGTCAGCAAAATCTCTACAGCGATTCCTGCTCTGATGAAACTCACTGACCAGCAGCAGTTTAGCGTAGATAAAACCTTCGGAGATTACTTTTCAAAGGCAAAAAGAACGAATAAAAAAGACATGGTTTTTCGCCAAGTCCTCACGCATCAGGCGGGCTTGCGGGCGTGGATTCCTTTTTGGCAGAATACACTCATAAATAGCACGCTGTTAGTGGTCGAAGACCCTAACAGTCGTTTGAATCAAAAAATCTTAGACCCCAAAGTTTTTCAACCCAAAAAATCCAAGAAATTCCCTTTTCAAGTCGCTGATAATCTGTTTATTCACAAAAAATATGTTGAAAAAAATATGGTCAAACAGATTTTGGAATCACCTGTCGCAGAAAAAAAGGACTACGTTTACAGCGATTTGTCCTATTATCTGTACCCCGAAATCATCAAGAAAATTACAAAGAAAGAAGTAGTTACTTATTTAGACGAAACTTTTTACAAACCCTTGGGCGCAACTACGCTAACCTATAATCCCTTACAAAAGTTTGATAGACAGCGCATTATCCCTACCGAATATGATTCACTTTTTCGCAAACAGCTTGTGCATGGATACGTACATGATGAGGGCGCAGCAATGCTTGGCGGCGTTTCCACGCACGCGGGGCTTTTTGGTACGGCGAATGATTTGGCAAAACTTTTGCAGATGTACCTACAAAATGGCTACTATGGTGGCAAACAGTACATTCGCCCTGAAACTTTGGCAGAGTTTACGCGATGTCAGTTTTGCGAAACCAATCAGCGCGGCATTGGTTTTGACCGTCAGCGCGGTACAAATGCCGCAAAAAGTGTTTCTGAGCAGAGTTACGGACATTCAGGCTTTACAGGCAATCTGGTCTGGATAGACCCCGCAAATGGTTTGCTTTACATTTTTCTGAGCAATAGAGTCTATCCTACGCGGAATAATAGTTTGCTTTCTGACCTCAATGTGCGGACAAATATCCAAGAAGTATTCTATGAGGCATTAAAATAACATGGATACTTTACAAAAACCTACGACTAACTAATTTTGGTGTTAAGCACTTATCAATCTATCTTTTCCACTTATCAAACGCAATGTTTTTAAACAGGTAAACTCCTTATTTTTGTAAAATTAAGCTCAAAACTTAAATTATACTACTAATGCTATGCAACATCATCTATTGTGGACATCAGGCTGGGATTCTACCTTCCGTCTCTTGGATTTATTAGTGGTAAAGCGACATAGCGTCCAGCCCTATTATCTGCTGGATTCCTCTCGGCGTTCTACTTACGCGGAGTTGCGCGCAATGACGCGAATTAGAGAAAAAGTTTTTGACCAATATCCTTACACCAAAGAGTTATTATTGAAAACTAAGTTTTTTGAAGTAAGTAGCTTACAACCCAACGAACGCATTAGCCAAGTTTATCACCAAACAAAGCAAAAAATCCACATAGGCGCACAGTATGAGTGGCTGGCTCTTTTTACAGAAGAGCATCAAATCAAGTTGGAAATTAGCGTAGAAAAAGGTTTGCCCAAGCTCAAAAATGAAAAGCCAGATTGGGCAGAGGTATTTATAGAGGGACATATTATTACGGACTTATCCCCAGAAGGCGAGCTTATAAATAAATTAGCAGCTACTTCGGTAATTTATGAATTGTTTAAGTATTTTGAGTTCCCCATTATAAAAATGACCAAATTGGACTGTGGAGAATACGCTACCAAGCATAATTTTAGGAATATGATGGAGCTGACTTGGTTTTGTCATTTTCCTATTGATGACCAGCCCTGCGGTAGTTGCGCCGCCTGCAAACAAACTATTCGATATGGTTTTGCTTATCGCATACCATTTCGAGGAAAAATGCGTTATCATCTATACAACTTCAAACAGTTAATCAAACAGCTAATTAAAAAACTACTGAAATGATGATGAATAAGATGAAAAAAGGAATACAAATAATCAAATTCTATTTAAAACCTTTCAAAAAAAGGTTTTATACACCCATAAGAGAAAAACTCCATGAAAGGAGAAAATCTAAAGAGCTTGATGAAGTCAAAGCCAACTTGGATATAACCCACTTGCCCCAAAGGACGATACTGGTATATCCAGGCAAGCTCAGGTGGGCAAATCCAATGTGGGCTATTTTGTACTTACTCAATTTCAAAATCACTTATAACCCCAACGACGATTTTGATATGGCACTGCATTGGTACGATACAACTTTCAAAGAAGTAAACCCTATTTTACTCAAAATTTCGCAAACCAAGCCAGTCATTAATCTTTATAGCACAAATATTAGCAAAAAATACTTAGATGCAGTCTGTGCAGAAGTCTTTGGCTACAATACTGAAATCAATCCATTTGAGTTTGAGGGTGCGGCTGTCAAAAAGTCTAACTATAATTTTCAGAAAAATGGCGAGATAATCCAATGCCCTATCAATGAAATAGAAGAAAACCACATTTATCAGTTACTCATTGATAGTCAGTATGATGAGGATTATTTTTCAGAATACAGAGTGCCTGTTTTTGGTAATAAAATTCCTTTTGTATATGACAAATTAATCTTGCTTAAAGAAAGATTTTGGGGAGTAGCCAAAAAAGTGCTTGTCAAAGATGCTGAAGAAGTTTTCACTGATGATGAAATCAAAAAAATCGCGCTACTTTGCAAAAAAATGAATATCGAATATTGTGAATTAGACATTTTCAGGGATAGAAAAACGCAAAAAATTTACATTGTAGATATTAATGATACCGTAGGTGGGCTACAAGGACAAAAAAACCCTGATGAGGGCAAAAGTTTGTATGAAAAAGGAAAAAGAAATGAGGCAATACGGAGATTGGCTCGTGGATTTTATGAAGCCTTTTTGAGTAGTTCTCCTTATTTTTCTTCTGATAATAGTAGTAAGACGTTTGCACCAAAAGACAATGCCAAACTCTCCACAGAGGGTATTTATAGTTAAATTTACATAACAAAGATGAAAAATCTATTTTTTAAAAAGACCTACATACTTTTATTTCTTTGCCAAATGCTACATTACAATACCATTGCCCAGCATAAAAACCACTTTGAGGAACTATGCAACTACCATATCCAAGATGGGCAAACCATTTCTTGGTTAGCATTTGTGGAGGAGCAACTTGCCTACCTCACTCCCGCAGAACTGCGCTTACTGCGAAATCACGTGTACGCAAGGCATGGGTATATTTTTAAAACCGAAGAATTGAAAGCCTATTTTTCAAAATTTGACTGGTACAAACCACAACTTGCTGAGGTAGAAAATCTGCTTAATAAGCTGGAAAAGAGCAATATAGAGCTTGTCCAAATTTTTGAGAACGCCAAAACATTTCGCCCATCTCCACTTACAGGGCTTGATTCCCGCTCACTGCTCAAAGGCTGCTGGCAGTTAGGCTCGACCACTATAGCTTCAAACTATAACGACCGATTTAGTTTCAGCATAGATGACTATTCTTTTGCTTTTATAGGTGGGAAAACGGACAACAATATTTCCGCCAGGAACTTAGATTTTTCTGGTCGTTTCACCATTCCTGATAATAACAAAATTGAGTTTGAGATTATCACCAAAGATATGCTGGTCAAGTTCCCTGGTCCCTCTTACACAGATGCTAAAACAGGCAAAAAAGTATATCGAACAGGGTTAAGAGTAGAAACCATACATTATGAGAAAAGCGAAGGCTACGATTACAAAACGGTAGAACTTGGCGACTTCACTCATTATACGAATCCAGATGGCTTAGAAAAGCATTTTGTCAAGATAAATGGACAGATTTATTGGCGGATTAGCTTAGAAGGCTGTGATTAGAAGAAACTAATCGCATCACCGTAAATTTACTCTTTTTATCCACTTTTTAGCCCATCAGCCCCACGCACAAAAAAGACTTCCCCCCTCCCCTACCGAATAAATGCGTAATTTTTAAAGCCAAATCTTTTTTTATCAAAAAATTACGCATATTGCAAATTCTTTAAAACTTAAACTTAATCACTATCCTTTTTATGATTCAACTGAATAATATCTTTAAGCACTACGAATCCAAGTTTCAGAAAAATTTTATCCTCAAAGACGTAACCCTTGCCATCGACAAGGGCGAATTTGTTACCCTCATGGGTCCAAGCGGCGCGGGCAAGTCTTCCCTGCTCAATATCATAGGCTTGCTCGACCAAGACTATGAAGGTGAGTACATTTTTTTGGAAGAAAACGTCAATAAACTCAAAGAAAAAAAGAAGGCAGAACTTCACAAACACCACATTGGCTTTGTGTTTCAGGCGTATCATCTCATCGACGAACTCACTGTCTATGAGAACATTGAAACGCCCCTGCTCTATAAGGACATCAAAGGCTCGGAACGCCAAAGCATGATTGCGGACATCTTAGACCGCTTTAATATGGTTGCCAAAAAAGACCTTTTCCCACATCAGCTTTCGGGTGGTCAGCAGCAACTTGTGGGCGTGGCGCGAGCCATCGTGGGCAAGCCCAAACTACTCTTGGCTGACGAGCCAACGGGCAACCTGCACTCCAAACAAGCCTCCGAAATCATGGAACTGTTCCAAAAACTCAATGATGAGGGAATTACTATTATCCAAGTTACTCATTCTGAAGCAAATGCAAGCTATGGTAAGCGCGTAGTGCAGGTTGTAGATGGACGAGTTACAGAGGACAGAAAAGTATAAATCAGGATTAATTTTTTTGCTTTTTCTTCTTTTTGCTGGACTTTTCCTCTTTCAGCGATTTGACAGCATCAAGCAAGTCTTTTAATTCCTCAGTAGTCTGATAATCAGATAGTTTGAGATGCAGAGAGCCTCCTGTTTGCAGGGCAACTTCGAGGTAGTCCTCAGTCAGGTGCTGAAAGGCGGGCATACGCGCCAAGATGATATGAATGGGTTTTGTAAGTTGTGATGATAGAGCTAAGTCTTTGATTTTGCCATAGTTATCCGCAATCATTACAAAACTCTTTGCCTGCGGAAACTGCTGAATAGCCATCAGCAAAGCCTCTATATTATTTTCTGCAAAATCACCGCCACCATTGCCGTTCCTTTTGCACTCCCCCATTTTTTCCAATGCGGCAGCGAGGGAAGGCGAATTGCTCACATAGATTCCGCCAGTTTGCCCTATTTTCTTCTGATTATCAGGCGTTTTATCGCCATCATTAAAAAATATATAACCCAAAATTTTGCTTGCATTTTTCTTATTTTGCACCTGCCAAATCAGCAGTTGGAGGGTAAAAGGATACATACTTGATGTCCAGTCCGCCACAATCACCACACTATCCCATGCGGTAATATTTCTCTCAAAAACCAAGTAAGAAGTAGAATCCTTGCCTATATGTTTTTGTCTGACCTCTTTCGCAAACTCATTATTGACGTGCGAAATATCAAAACGTTCAAAGTTATTGGTCTGTAAATCAGGTACATTACTCGTATTTTTAGTTTCCAAAGGTGGCTGAAAACTTTGGGTTGGCGTAGGTTTTTCTACTTCGTAATCAATCAAAAAACCATGAAATAAAGCACTGGCTTGTGCTACATTTTCACAGTTCTCTTGTCCTATCATTTCTAAATATATTGTTTTTTGGCTTAATATGGGCAGTTGCTCCAATAAGTTTTGTATGCGTTTATCATTGAGTATTTTTTGTGTATTAGTTTGAAAATCAATGTTTTGTGGAAATTTAGAATAATACATCTTGATAGAAATATGATTTGCTTTTGCTAATTCTTCCCATTCTTTTTTGGGGGAAATGGAAAAATCAGTTTCTCCAAATTGCATTTTTATCGCGTGGCGGGCTTGCGATACAGAGGTAGTATCTAACTGATAAATACTTGAAAATGAAGTTTTTATATTTTGTGCAAAAATGAAGTTACAGAAAAGTAAAAAAATAAGGGGTAAAAATATTTTCATCTGTTGTATTGTTTTTACTTTTGATTGCTTAATTTGGCAAAAAGTCAATGAATACTATGAAAAAACAATACACACTCATTTTAGTAACACTTTTGTTTTTCCCTTTTGCGTGCAAAACTTCTCAGCAACAAGCGAAAAAAGAAGAAAATATTTTTCAAAAAATCAACCAAGAAGTATTGGCTAACTCCAAGGCGTACAGCACTTTGGGAGAAGCAAGCAAGACGATTGGTCATCGCCTCACAGGAAGCGAAAACGGCAAAAAGGCAGAACAATATGCTTACGATTTGCTCAAAAGCTATGGTTTTGAGGTACGTTTTCATGAGTTTGATGTGGAGGCATGGGCGAGAGAAACGGTTTCTTTGCAGGTTTCCTCAGGGAAAAATGATGAGTTTGCGCCCCTTAGCACCGCAACGCTGGCACATTCGCCTGTCAAGTCATCTGTTACTGCCGAAATTATAGACTTGGGCAATGGGCTGGCAGAAGATTTCAAAGAAAAAGGCGACGCGGTAAAGGGTAAAATTGCGCTGGTTTACATTGGTGTTTGGGAGGAAAGCAATGCCAAATATAACCTGCACCGTTCTGAGAAAACGGCTTTGGCGATTCAGTACGGCGCGGTGGGTGTGATTGCGATTAACCAACCCGCAGGCAGGATTTTATTGACTGGAACTGCCTCAGTTACAGGCAAATTGAACCCGATTCCTGCCGTTTCTATTACCAAGGAAGACGGCTTGGTGCTGAGAGAACGCCTGAAAACTGAAAAGGTCAAGGCGCAAATCAACATGACCAACAAAAGCGAAGTCATCAGGGCGCGCAACGTCATTGGCACAATAAAAGGCACGACCTTGCCCAATGAAAAAATCATCATTGGCGGACATTTGGACTCTTGGGATTTATCCACTGGAGCTATCGACAACGGCATTGGCTCGTTTGCTATCTTGGATATTGCACGCACTTTCAAGGCTTTAAATCTCAAAACCAAACGCACCTTGGAATTTGTGATGTTTATGGGCGAGGAACAAGGCTTGCTTGGCTCGCGTGCGATGGTCGATGAGTACAAAGAAAAAGGGACGATTGAGCAAGTAAAATACATGGTAAATTTGGACGCAACGGGCAATCCTGTGGGCATCAACTCAGCAGGTGCGCCACAGACCGAAGCCTTTTTCAAGGCTATCGGTCAGAAAATCAGTGCGGTAGATAGCACGTACAAAAACACCTTTGCCAGTCGCGCAGGGCTACACAGCGACCACCAACCTTTCATGCTCGAAGGCGTGCCTACACTTGGCTTCATGGGCAGGTTAGATGCTGTAATTTACAGATGCTATCATGCTGATTGTGATGCTTTTAGCTTGGTAAATGAAAAACATATACGCAATTCTGTACGTTTTATTTCTATGATTATGTACGACTTGGCAAATGCTGATGCGCTACCTGTAAAGCGTATGGATTCGGAAACAACAAAGAAATTTCTGATAGAAAATGACCTAAAAACGCCTTTGAAGATTGCAGGAGATTGGAAATGGGCGGATTGAGTTGGGCGGTTTTGGGAAAAGCTGGTGAAAAGTATTCGTGCCATTTTTCACCAGATTGGAAGTAAATTTGTAAGTAGTAAATTTATAATCAATATTGTGTAAAAAGCTTTTAAACCCTCAAAACTACTGTACGTATGTTATCCTTATTCAAGAAGAAAAAAGCAGAGCAAAGCTATATCGCTGAATTACAGGTAGATATGCACTCGCACTTGCTTCCCGCGATTGATGACGGCTCCAAAAATATGGAGGATTCTATAGCTTTGGTCAAAAAATTTGTGGAAATGGGCTACAAAAAACTCATTACTACGCCCCACATCATGCAAGATTTCTATAAAAATACGCCTGAAATTATTTTTGATAAATTGGACAAACTCAATGACATCATCAAAACGCTGGGTATCGAGATAGAAATTGCCGCTGCCGCCGAATATTACCTGGACGAAGGATTTATCGAGAAACTGGACAGAAAAGAAAAACTCCTCTGCGTGAGTGAAAAATACGTGCTTTTCGAAACCTCCTATATGAACGCCTCTCCCCATTTCGACAATGCCGTTTTTATGCTCCAATCTCAGGGGTACAAACCCGTTTTGGCGCACCCCGAACGCTATATTTATCTGTATGATAGCTTTGACAAACTAAAAAAATGGTATAGTAAAGGTGTTCTTTTTCAGGTAAATACAAATTCCTTAGTGGGGTACTATTCCTCTCAGTCCAAAACTATGGCGGAGAAACTCATTGATAATAAGATGATTAACTTTTTGGGAAGTGATTGCCATGGTGAAAGACACCTCAAAGCCATGCAGGAAGCAAGGGTCAATGCCTACTACAAGAAGGCTTTGAAATTGGACTTGCTAAACAATACGTTATAGTTAGGAAAATCAAAAAAAATCTTATTTTTGCCTCATTATGTCATCAAAAGCAAATTTTCTAATGAATACCTTAAAAAAATTATCTTTCGTCTTTTTATTTGTATCTATTAATCTGGCGAGCTTTGCCCAAGAAATGGACGAAAATACGCCCAAGGATTTTCTCCCCGCCACTTTTCACAAAGAACGCAGGGCGATGCTGAGGAAAGCACTGCCGCCTCAGTCAGTAGCTATCTTTTTTGCCAACTCTATCCGCAATCGCGCCAATGATGTAGATTTCCATTTCCATCAAAACCCTGATTTTTACTACCTTACAGGCTATAATGAACCTAATTCGGTGCTTTTGATTTTTACAGAAGTACAGGAAAATAGCAAAGGAGAAAAATATGATGAGGTGATTTTTACTCAGCCGCGCGACCCGCGTATGGAAATGTGGAATGGCAAAAGGCTGGGAAAAGAAGGTGTAAAAACAAAATTGGGTTTTCAAACAGTCTATCAAAATGTTGATTTCAAAGATTTTGCCCTTGATTTCAAAAAATTTAATAAGGTTTTATTTACTGAATTTTTTAATGACGACCGCGACAAACAAGATGACCCTGCTGATGCCCATGACTTGATACAGCAGTTTCGCGCAAAGGCGAGCGTGCCTGCTGACTATGACGCAAATAAATTCAAACTCTACGAAATGATTACCACGACTCCTGTGGAAAACAGCGCAAATGTTGCCCAAGTAATAGGTAGGTATGTCAATTTCTACAAGAGCCTCCAATCCGATAAGATTTTTATTGATTTCTTGGAGGCAAAAACCAATGAGGACAGAAATAAAGTCAAAGAAAAAATTACGAAAACTAATATAGATGGCTATTCGCTGGACGAGGTGATGAACTACTTGCGCGAAAGTAAAACCACAGAAGAAATTGGGCTTTTGCGAAAAGCAATTCGCATTTCTTGCATTGCCCAACGCGAGGTGATGAAGGCAATGACTCCCGAAATGTCAGAGATGGAGATTCAGGGGATTCACGAATATGTGTATCGCAGGTATGGGTCTGAGTATGAGGGCTATCCGTCTATTGTCGGCGCAGGAAATAATGGGTGCGTGCTTCACTATATTGAGAATAATAGGCTCATGGTGGGGAATAAACAAATGGTGCTGATGGACGTAGGCGCAGAATACCATGGCTATACGGCAGATGTAACGCGCACTATCCCCGCAAATGGCAAGTTTTCCGAAGAACAAAAAGCAATTTATAATTTGGTGTATCAGGCACAAGATGAGGCTATTAAGCTGTGTAAACCCAACCTTCCTTTCAATGCTCCGCACACAAAGGCGCAGGAAATTATCAACAAAGGCTTGTTTGCACTTGGCATCATCAAGTCAGAAAAAGAAGCACACAGCTATTTTCCACATGGCACTTCGCACTATTTGGGCTTAGATGTGCATGACAGAGGAACGTATGGCGAATTAAAAGTGAATAGTGTAATTACCGTAGAACCAGGCATTTACATTCCAAATGGAAGTCCTTGCGACCCCAAATGGTGGGGGATTGCTGTTCGAATCGAAGATGATATTCTCATCACAGCTACTGGCTACGAAAATCTTTCTGCGCTTGCGCCGCGTAAATGGGACGAAATAGAGGCTCTGATGAAGGAAAAAAGTCCGTTAAACGATTTGGTGTTGCCAAAGTTAGAAGATAAATAAACTACTTAAATCATCTTTTTTATGATTGTCAAAGTCATCAATCAGTCCAATCACCCTCTGCCACAGTACCAAACTGAGCAGTCGGCGGGCTTGGACTTAATGGCATTTATGGAGGCATCAATCATTCTCAAACCCTTACAGAGAGCCTTAATTCCCACGGGTTTATACATAGAGCTGCCACAAGGTTATGAGGCGCAGATTCGTCCGCGCAGTGGGCTTGCCCTCAAGAATGGCATTTCGGTTCTAAACTCCCCAGGAACGGTTGATGCGGACTATCGCGGGGAGATTAAAGTGCTGTTAGTCAATCTTTCTGACCAAGATTTTACCATAGAAAGTGGCTTGCGAATTGCCCAAATGGTGGTGAGCAAGCATGAAAGGATAATCTGGGAAAATACAAGCCAACTTACTGAAACAGAACGAGGTACAGGTGGTTATGGAAGCACTGGAATTAAGTAAATTATTTTTAGTAGGATTCCTGCTCATTGGGAAAGCTCTGGTCTTTGATGTCTTTCACGTAGTGCTGGATTGCCTCTGTCATTACTGAATGAAGGTCAGCATAACGGCGTAAGAATCTGGGTTTGAACTCTTTGTTAATGCCAAGCATATCGTGAATGACCAAAACCTGACCGTCAGTGCCTGCCCCTGCGCCAATCCCAATCGTGGGAATCGTCAGTGATTCAGATACTTGCTTTGCCAATGCCGCGGGAATTTTCTCTAAGACAATACCAAAACAACCACAATTTTGCAACAAATGGGCATCTGCCACCAACTTTTGCGCTTCTTCTTCCTCTTTTGCCCTGACAGAGTACGTCCCAAACTTAAAAATAGACTGTGGAGTAAGCCCCAAATGCCCCATCACAGGAATCCCTGCACTCAATACCCTATCTACGGACTCTTTGATTTCTGCACCACCTTCCATTTTGACGGCGTGCGCGCCCGCTTCCTTCATAATCCGAATCGCGGAATGCAGAGCCTCCATGGAATTGCCTTGATACGTTCCAAAAGGTAAATCTACTACTACAAAAGCTCTACTTACCGCTTTGATAACCGAAGAAGCATGGTAAATCATCTGTTCTAAACTCATGGGCAAGGTAGTTTCATTGCCCGCCATAACGTTAGAGGCGGAATCTCCCACCAAAATCACGTCAATTCCCGCCGCATCCACGATACGCGCAGTTGAGTAGTCATAAGCAGTGAGCATCGCTATTTTTTCTCCTCGCGCTTTCATTTCTTGGAGCTGATGCGTGGTAACTTTTTTAAGGTTTGTGCCTTGATGAACAGACATATTTTTGATTTTTATGCGTTTTTAATTGTTTTATACAAAATAGCCTAAGAAAATTGAGAAGAAAAAATTTATGTTAATATGAATAAGCAACCCCAAACAAGGGTTTGGAAATGGTCTTTTACTCTACTCACCTCTAAGTTTCTTTTTTAGCTCCTCTAATTCTTTTAATAGGGCTTCTTTTTGTCTTCTTTCTTCTTCTTTTTGTCTTCTTTCTTCTTCTATTATCTTATCTTTTTTCTTCAATTCCCGTTCAAAAACATGGTCTATCTCGTCCTCTATTTCCATCTGCTTCCTGATTTCATTGCTGGAAACGGCGCGCAGTAGTTTGTCCACCACTTTTTTGACCAATGGCTCAGAGGTGTCGCCCTGAAAGTTCAATTTGTGGATATCTTCTGTCCTAAATTCCTGGCTAAATACTTGCAATACTTTTTCTAATTTGCTCTGCATCACGATTTTCAAACGCGGAATTTGTATAGTGTAGCTGTCGTGAGTGAGCTGCTCCACGAATGCCTCCTTGACCTCCAAAATCTCCCCTGTTACTGCATTTTGATAAACCCTATTGACTTTTAAAATAGGGGCGGTAACATTTGCTAATTTGAAACCTAAGAAATAGATAGTCAAGATAGGCAAAGCCGTTTTTTCTACTTCTCCATCTATGGTTTTCGTGGTTTGGTCGTCCTGCCTATAGTTTTCCCCCAAATAGCGACGAAACCGCATGACATCAAAAAGGTGTTTTGCTTTTTGTAGTTCTATCAATATTTTCTTTTCTTCTCCTGTATCTGTTTTGATAACTGCCTTAAAATCAAGGCGAAATACGGTCAAGCTGTAGGCTAAACTCTCACTACTGGTTTCCTGTGGTTTAATGGAAATGTCTATGATTTCCTCGCCCAAGATGGTAGAAAGTAGCTCGCGGGCTATCTCCAAGTCTTCCAACAGGTACTTGAATACGGCATCATAAATGGGATTGGCAATAATCATAAAAACAGATATTTGAGTGTACTGAATCAACAAATTTACGCAAATCATTGGACTTTTTGGAGTGGAAAGTGAAATTTTTTGCAGGGATATTATACGCCACCATTTGGAAACTATCAAATAGATTTTTAATTTTGGCTGTAAATTTTTTTAAACTTATGAACAAATACAGCAAAACTTTCACCCAAGATGAAGACCTGCCTGCAGCACAAGCGATGCTTTACGGCATAGGACTCAAAGAGGAAGACATGAGCAAGGCGCAAGTAGGCATTGCCAGCACAGGTTACGAAGGTAATCCCTGCAATATGCACCTGAATATGCTCGCCACCAAAGTCAAGGCAAGTATTCATGCAAGCAAGCTCATTGGCTTGACTTTCAATACGATAGGAGTTTCTGATGGTATGACCAATGGCACAGACCAGATGCGTTATTCTCTGGTTTCTCGCGAGGTGATAGCGGATTCGATAGAAACGATTGTGGGTGGTCAAAACTACGACGGCGTGGTTGCGCTGGTAGGTTGCGACAAAAATATGCCTGGTGCAATGATGGCTATTGGTAGGCTGAATCGCCCTTCTATTGTTATCTACGGCGGTACGATTGCATCAGGAAAATATGATTATGGGCAGTACAAAGATAAAAAACTGGATATTATTACTGCTTTTGAGGCTTATGGCAAAAAAATAAAAGGCAATATCACCCCAGAAGAATATAAGGGCGTTATCCAAAATTCCGTTCCTGGCGCGGGCGCGTGTGGAGGTATGTACACCGCCAATACGATGGCTACGGCAATAGAGGCATTGGGCATGAGCTTACCTAATAGCTCATCTTTTCCTGCCCTCAGCCCACTCAAAGGGCTTGAATGTGAGGCAGTTGGCAAATATATTTACCATATTTTGGAGCATGACATCAAGCCAAAAGACATCATGACTTTTGAGGCTTTCGAGAATGCGCTGACGATGGTGATGGTTTTGGGCGGCTCGACCAATGCCGTTTTGCATTTAATTGCTATGGCAAAAACCATTGGTATTAACCTGACTTTGAAGGATTTTCAGCGCATTTCGGATAAAACGCCTCTATTGGCAGATTTGAAGCCAAGCGGAAAATATATGATGGAAGACCTCTGCAATGTGGGCGGCGTGCAAGCGGTGATGAAAATGATGTACGAAGCGGGTTACATTCATGGTGATTGCATGACAGTTACAGGAAAAACGATGAAAGAAAATTTGGCAAATGCGCCTTATTTGACAGAGGGACAGGAAATTATCATGCCTTTTGAAAAAGCAATCAAAAAGACAGGACATATCCAAATTCTGTATGGAAACCTCGCCCCCGAAGGTGCAGTGGCAAAAATTACAGGTAAGGAAGGCGAAGTTTTTAAAGGAGTAGCAAGGGTTTTTGACTATGAAAAAGATTTATTAGTAGCCATTTCCTCTGGTGTGGTACAGGCGGGAGATGTGATTGTGATTCGCTACAATGGCCCCAAAGGCGCACCAGGTATGCCCGAAATGCTCAAACCAACAGCAGCAATCATGGGCGCAGGATTGGGAAATAGCGTTGCACTCATCACTGACGGTAGGTTTTCTGGTGGTACGCATGGGTTTGTGGTGGGGCATATCACACCCGAAGCGCAGGTGGGCGGCAGCTTGGCATTGGTGCAGACGGGCGACCAAATTGTCATTGACGCGATTAATCACCGCTTGGATATGCTTATTAGCGAGGAAGAACTGGAACGCAGAAAAAAAGCGTGGGTGCAGCCTCCTTTGCGTATAGCATCTGGCGTTTTATATAAGTATGCCAAAAGTGTAAACTCAGCTTCTGAAGGCTGTACAACAGATAACTAATTGATAATGAAGCAGTAAGACATAGTTTTTATTAACAAGGGGTTAAGATTTTTGATTTTTAGAAAGTTATTACGGACTTATCAAATGAAATTCTTAAAGTCCCAGAGGGACGACAGTTTTGTAGAAAAAAAGGACACCCTATCCACCAAGTTCCATAGGAACGGCACCTCTTTGGTTTCGTTCCTACAGAACTTTGATGAAAAAAATCTGATTTCTCTACAAAACGGTCATGCCTAACGGCATTAAAATACATTTTATTAGACTTCTTGCGAAAATAACTTTTCAACTCACAAAGACATGGGCGTAATTTCAATTTCCGTTTCCAAGTGTGAGTGGGCGTTGCCCCTAAAAGTTCCCACCACCAGATTGGTAAGTGAAGGAGAAATCGCAGAAGAAATCACAATGTGCCTATCGCCTACTGCCATGCCTATTGTACCATCAAACCCCTTCCAACCGCCCCCAGGCAGATAAACTTCCACCCACGCGTGCAGGTATTTTTTGTCCTCATCATCAAGGTAATAGCCGTTTACGTAGCGCGTGGCAATGCCTGCCTCACGACAAAGCGTCATCTGCAAATAAGCCAAATCTTTGTGCGAACCTGACTTTTTTTCTAAGGTAAGTTCAGGCGCAATAGGAGGAACATTGGGGCGTGCTTTTTCTGGTGCAAAATTTTTATAGATAAACCGCGCCAAGTGCATCACAAATGGTAAGGTCTGAAAATCAATATCTAACATCAATTCCTTCGCAGTTTTTTGTACTTTTTCATCTTTGCTCAGAGGCATCAGGTAAGGAATAAGTTGCTCGTGAATCTGGTCAGCATAGCGCATGGGTAGCTGGGTGGCAGTAAAAGGAAAAATCACAAAACCGAACGGATTGGGGTTGGACACCGCCACCACCGAAGTTGCCATAATTTTCAGTTCTTTGGTTTTTCCCTCAAACCAAAGCATATAATCGTTAGGATTATTGAGTCCTACTTTTTCGTTTTTGACCGTAGGAAGTGGCGAAATCTCCAAGTCAAAGGTTTTCAGTGCTTGGTATGCGTCAGTGCGCGGCACCACCCGCAATAAATGTGGCTCTAAAAACACCTCTGACGAATACAAATAATGTGTAGTATGCTTTATTTTAAACAACATATTTTTAGGGTTTTATCTAATCAAAACTTTCACTTCCTCACTCAGATTTTTGATGTATTCGTAATAAGTATAATTTTCCAAATTTTTTTGTTTTACCTTGATGCTAAATACATTTTCGCTATTGGAGCAAAGCCACATCAAGAGCTGGTGCTGGCAAGTCCCGATACTCATTTTTGCTATCTCGAAGTCTTCTTTGGTATTAGGCGAAGATTCCAAAACAAGAATGTGCTGATATTCTTTGAGTTTCAAAATATCTTTTTTGAATTGGAAAATTGCTTGCTGCTTCAAAGGTAGCTTTTTCAAGGCTTTTTCACTCATTTCCACCTGTTCATTTTTCCAATATAATTCATTGTTCAGAAAATCAAAATCATACTTTAAGTTCAGTGAATTTTTCTGATACAACTCATTGGAAATCAAGTCAGCACCAAGAAGCTCGGACAGGCAGTAAGAAAAATAGCCAATACCCACATCTGCGCTGCTATTGGGCGAAATAATCAAATGTTTGCCGTTTTCTCTGTCTATTTTTCCGCCATAAGCTGTCAAATCCTGATAGGCATAATACTCTACCAGATTGGTATCTACATATTTTTCCTGTTCGTCGGACTGCACTGCCCTGATTCTGAAGCCCTTAGTCGTTTCTAAAATACTAAACATATTATTTTCATGGATAAAAAGTGCATCTCTGAGGGTAAAAACAGTGCGCGGTCTTTCAAAAACAGGAATCCCCAATACGTCATTCATCTTTTTTCTAAACGCCGCTTTCAATTCCTGATACTGCAAATGTATCTTATTTTCCTCGATAACTTCCATGAATCCAGTGGCAATAATACCCGTTGGGATAACCACAATCCCAATTTTAAGCAAGCCAATCACCGCCGCAATAAGCCTGCCCAGCGAAGTCGTAGGGCTAAGTCCGCCGTCGATATGTCCAGTAGCATCATCTACAAAAACAGCAAAAGCCCAAGTCATTGCCGTAAAAATATCTTTGATACTACTTTTCTTGATACCATCACCAAACTCAAAATCGTTTTCTACCTCGTAGAGCAACACAGAAAGAAAAATCGTTACGACGACCACCACCAAAGCCGATTTGATGAGTTCTGTTCTTTTTTTGATAATAGCCCGCAAAATCAGCTCGATAGAATGGTCGTGCTGAAAAGCCTTAAAAATACGCAAAAGCCTCAGTGTGAGGAAATAATCATGGTGTCCGCCCTCGTTGAACAGGAAAATAATAGGCGGAACTACCGCCGCAATGTCAATCAATAGATAGGCAAAAAGTAACACACGTTCCCATAATTTTTCGTGGCGCGCAAAAAGTAGATTGAAAACAGAAAGTTTGAAAAGCAGTTCTGCCACAAAAACAATGGTAACAATGGTTTCGAAAGCCTGTAAATTAGGTAAATACTCCAAAGGCACAATGGTTTCTAAGGTAACAACCAGCGTACTCAACAAAATAATCACGTAAATAAAATTGTCAATACGCTTTACCACAGGCGTTTCTTTGGGATTAAGGTCAAAAATTTCTGCAATAAGTTGTCTATTCATCTGTCTTTATAAAGTATTTGATGTGAAAAAAATAGGGTATAATCCAAAATAACAAGAATATTTTTTTTTAGGGAAATTTATTTCTAAATATTGAAAAAAATGAAATTTAGAAGGCTTATTTTTGTTTTCAAAATTTAATATTGGCGAAAGGTATGAAATCTTTTTACGAAAATAGCAGAAAATCAGACATTACCACCTTGGGCGAGGCTATAGACGCTTTGTTGCAGGCATATCGCCTAAAAGACCGCTACCAGAACGCAGGAGTGGTGGTTTCGTGGGAAAAACTCATGGGCGCGACCATCAGCAAATATACCAAACGGGTATTTATCAAAAACAAAATTCTGTATGTAGAAATTTCCTCTGCGCCACTCAAAAATGAATTGATGATGTCTAAAAAGCAGATAATCAAGCTATTAAACCAAGAAGCAGGCATACCTTTGGTAGATGAAGTTGTGTTTTTATAAACCAGAAGTAGTTATGAATTATGAATTATAAATTATGAATTAATCGCAGTAGCTAACCGCACAAATTATTGAAAATCAATGTTTTACATAGATAATTATAATAAATTTTGTATGGTTACTTAAACAGTAAATAATTTTCGTGAGCCGTAAAAATAAAATATAGGAATGAAATCAAACAATTATATAGTTATCATGGCGGGCGGCGTAGGTACGCGTTTTTGGCCTTACAGTCGTGTAACCAACCCAAAGCAGTTCCAGGATATGCTGGGCATTGGCAAAAGTCTAATCCAACTAACCATAGAAAGGTTCAAGGATATTTGCCCTGACGAAAATATTTTTGTCGTTACCAATACTGATTATTACGATTTGGTAAAAAAACAACTGCCTCAACTCGCTGATGACCAGATACTTTTAGAACCAATGATGCGTAATACTGCGCCTTGCGTGGCGTATGCTACGTACAAGATTCAGCAAAAAAATCCTAATGCCAATATCGTGGTTGCGCCTGCCGACCAAGTCATTCATAAACCTGATGCCTTCACTGATGCCCTCCTGACCGCCCTGTCTGCCACAGCCCAAGACGAGGTTTTGCTTACCTTGGGAATCCAGCCCACACGTCCCGATACAGGCTACGGCTATATCCAGATGATGGACATGGACGCGCCTACGAAGGTAAAAAAGGTAAAAACTTTTATGGAAAAACCTAATTTGGAATTGGCATTGGAGTTTTTGGACAGTGGAGATTATGTATGGAACGCAGGAATTTTTATTTTTAGTGCCAAAACCATCATCAAGGCATTTCAAAAATATATGCCCGAATTACATGGTATTTTCCATGAATTACAGCAAGATTTCTACACCGCCCGCGAGCCAGAGGCTATCAAAAAGTCTTATTCACAATGCCACACCATTTCTATTGACTATGGCATCATGGAAAAAGCTGACAATGTGTATGTTGTGCCTTGCGAACTTGGCTGGTCTGACTTAGGAACTTGGAAGTCGCTATACGAGCAATCACCTAAAAATAAAGAAGGTAACGTGCTGAGTGGCAATATCATGGCGTATGAAACTACTAAATCTATCGTAAAAACGCCCGAAGAAAGGCTGGTGGTCGTGCAAGGACTGGACAACTATATTGTGGCAGAGTATAAAAATGTATTACTGATTTGTCAGAAAGACCAAGAACAGCGCATCAAGCAATTTTTGGAGGAAGCCATCAAACAAAAAGGAACGCAATTTTCATAATATAAACCTTAATTTCAGAACCATTGCTTAGTCGTTTATTTATTCAGAACTACGCGTTAATCAAGGAGTTAGAGATTACTCCTTCCTCCCAGCTCAATATCATCACAGGCGAAACAGGGGCGGGAAAATCCATCATGCTTGGGGCTATTGGCTTGCTTTTGGGCAATCGCGCAGATGTGCGCGTGCTATTTAGCGAAGACGAAAAGTGTATTATTGAGGCTGACTTTCAGATTGGTGCTTACAAACTTCGCCCCGTTTTTAAGGAAATTGATTTGGATTTTTCCGAGCAGTGTACCATTCGCCGCGAGATTAGCCCAAGTGGAAAATCACGCGCTTTCATTAATGACACCCCCGTCAATTTGGAAACTTTGGCAATGGTAACTACCCGACTGATGGACATTCACTCCCAGCACGATACACTGGCATTGGGAACAAATGAGTTTCAGCTCGAAATCATAGACAACTATGCTCAAAATCAGAATTATAGAGAAACTTACGCGCAAGCATATCAGGCATATACAAAAGCAGAAAATGCCTACAAAAAACTGATGGCAGAGGCAGCACAGGCGCGTAAAGAGCAAGATTATAATTCGTTTTTATTAGAAGAATTAAGCAAGGTGAATCTGGACGATATTCAGCAAACTGACTTAGAACAAGAGTTGGAAATGCTTGAAAATGCGGAAAGTATCAAAACCAAACTGAATTTTGTGCTGTCTTATTTGACCAACGAGGATACTGCGGCAGAAAGCACCATTCGTTTAGCCTTGACAGAGCTTCGTCAGTTAGAAAGCTATTCTCCTCGCTTTCAGCAACTTGCAGAGAGAACCAATAGCGTTTTAATCGAACTAAAAGACATCATTTCAGAAACAGCAAAAGAAGAAGAAAAAACTTTTTTGGACGGAGAAAGAATTGCACAAATCAAAGAAACTTTGAACTTAGTTTATTCTCTCCAGAAAAAACATTATAAAAATTCGGTAGAAGAACTCATTGCGCTGCGAGATGAACTTGCCGAAAAAGTAAATCGCGTACTAAACCTCGATGAGGAAATCGCTAATCTCAAAAAGCAAAAGGAGCAGTCTTACCAAACTTTATTAGAAATTGCAGAAATCCTTAGCAATTCACGCAAAGAGGTTACAGAAAAGATTGAACAAGAAGTGGATAGCCTACTCAAAGAATTAGGTATGCCCAACGCGCATCTTTCTATCCAACTCACTGACATAGAGCCACAAGCATCAGGCGCAAACCAAATAGCCTTCCTTTTTAGTGCCAACAAAGGCGTGAAGCCCGATACCCTCAAAAATGTAGCCTCTGGCGGAGAATTTTCTCGTTTGATGCTCTGTATCAAGTACATACTCGCTGGAAAAACTTCCCTGCCTACCATTATTTTTGATGAAATAGATACAGGAATTTCTGGTGAAATTGCTATCAAAGTCAGCCGAATGATGAAGGAAATGGCAAAACGCCACCAATTAGTGGTAATTAGCCACCTGCCACAGACAGCAGCAAACGGCGATTGTCATTATTTTGTATATAAAGATGATACTTCGGAAAGGTCTGTCAGCAAAATCAAACGCCTCAACGAACAGGAAAGACTCCATGAAATCGCGCAGATGATAGGTGGGGCAAACCCAAGCCAAACAGCAATGCAAAGTGCAAAAGAACTGCTGGCAATGTATTAAAAGCTAAGTAGTTATGAATTTTATTAAGTACAACAACAAAAATAAGAGTTTTGTTGTTTAGTGCCATTAGCAGTTCCACTGTGGGCGCAACAACTTTGTAGAAAATTAGGATAAATTATATTTCAATAAATCCCTTTAAGGACGGCACAAGTATTTGTAAGCGAATTAGTTACGTCCCTAAAGGGACTTTTACTTATTGTTCTTTATCGATATTCTATAAAGCTCGTGTCCCTAACGGGACTGTGATAATACAAAGAACGCTTACATTTGTTGAACTACTTAGTTATGAGTTAATCGCGACAGCAAACTGCACAATTTTCTAATAATCAATGCTTTATGCAATAATTACAATATAAACTAATTTTGAGCAACTACTTATTTTTAAATGTTTTTTATCCTTTTCCCAATTTTTACAACAACATAAAATAAAAAGACTACTCCAATGAATGAAGTAGTCTTTTTTATATTCAATAAATGAATTTCCTAAAAATTACGTAGTGATTTCAGTTACCTGACCAGCACCTACTGTACGACCACCTTCACGAATCGCAAAACGCAAACCTTTCTCCATTGCAATTTCTTTTTGCAATTTCACAGAAATAGTGATGTTATCACCAGGCATTACCATTTCTACGCCCGCAGGCAAAGTAATAGTACCTGTTACGTCAGTAGTTCTGAAATAAAACTGAGGGTTATAGCCATTGAAGAATGGGGTATGACGACCACCTTCTTCTTTTGACAATACGTAAATCTCAGCTTTAAATTCTGTGTGAGGTTTTACTGAACCAGGCTTACAAATAACCATACCACGACGGATAGCTTCTTTGTCAATACCTCTTAACAATAAACCTACGTTATCACCTGCTTCGCCTCTGTCCAAGATTTTGCGGAACATTTCCACACCTGTAACAGTAGAAGTCAAGTTTACAGCACCCATACCAATGATTTGAACAGATTCACCAGAGTTAATGATACCTCTTTCGATACGACCAGTAGCTACTGTACCACGACCAGTGATAGAGAATACGTCTTCCACAGGCATCAAGAAAGGAAGTTCAGTCAAACGAGTAGGAAGTGGAATAAAGCTATCTACAGCTTCCATCAATTCTTCGATAGTAGCCACCCATTTTGGTTCGCCGTTCAAGCCACCCAAAGCAGAGCCACGGATAATTGGAATATTATCGCCATCAAATTTATAGTAAGAAAGCAATTCTCTCATTTCCATCTCTACCAAATCCAACAATTCGCCGTCATCAACCATATCCACTTTGTTCATGAACACTACAAGCGCAGGTACACCTACTTGGCGAGCCAACAAGATGTGTTCACGAGTTTGAGGCATAGGACCATCAGTTGCTGCTACTACGATAATAGCACCGTCCATTTGAGCAGCACCTGTAACCATGTTTTTCACATAATCGGCGTGACCTGGACAATCTACGTGTGCATAGTGTCTTTTAGATGTTTGATATTCTACGTGCGCCGTATTGATAGTAATACCTCTTTCTCTTTCTTCTGGAGCATTATCAATAGAAGAGAAATCCCTCTTTTCAGCCAAACCTTTGTTCGCTAATACAGTAGTAATAGCGGCGGTCAAGGTTGTTTTACCGTGGTCAACGTGACCAATTGTACCAACGTTTACGTGTGGTTTGGAACGGTCAAATAATTCTTTTGCCATTTTTTGAAAAACTTAAATAAGTGTTATTAAAAATCCAAAGTAAATAATGCTTTTAATCAAGCAGATTCACTACACACATAAAGGTCAAATGAGCCGATGATGAGAATCGAACTCACGACCTCTTCATTACCAATGAAGTGCTCTACCACTGAGCTACATCGGCAAAAATCTGAGCGGGAGACGAGGCTCGAACCCGCGACCTACAGCTTGGAAGGCTGTCGCTCTACCAACTGAGCTACTCCCGCTTGTGTGCAGATGGTGGGGAGAGAAGGATTCGAACCTTCGAAGTCATTACAACAACGGATTTACAGTCCGTCCCATTTGGCCGCTCTGGAATCTCCCCAATATTTTCAAAGAATAATTTACATTTTAGAACTTGTTATTCATTACTCAAATCATAGCTTATTCTAAAAGTGGTGCAAAATTACACCATTTTTTACTAAATCAAAAAAAAATGACAATATTTTTTTTTGAAAGAGAGAAATTATCTAAATTATCTATGCACATTGCTTGCTTATCATTTATTTTAGTAAATTGCGAAAAATTTTACAGGTTTTTTATTAAACAAAGATGTAAGTTCATTACATCTTTTTCATTTTCAAAGAGATATAGACAGGACTGTTATGGGATTAATGGATTTTTTTTCAAGTGACCTTGCGATTGACTTAGGAACGGCAAATACCCTTATTCTTCAAAAAAATAAAATTGTGGTAGATGAGCCTTCTATCATCGCCTTAGACAAATCTAACGGAAAGGTGATTGCGATTGGGCGTGAAGCGATGATGATGCACGAGAAAACCCACGAAAATATCAAAACAATTAGACCTTTGCGAGATGGCGTGATTGCGGACTTTCATGCCGCCGAACACATGATTCGCGGGATGATTAAGATGATAGACAATGGGCGTAAGTTTTTTTCTCCATCTCACCGAATGGTGATTTGTATTCCTTCGGGCATTACTGAGGTAGAAAAACGTGCTGTACGCGACTCGGCAGAACACGCAGGGGCGAAGGAAGTGTATATGATTCACGAGCCTATTGCCGCCGCTATCGGGATTGGGATTGATATAGAAAAGCCAATGGGTACGATGATTGTTGATATTGGTGGTGGAACAACGGAAATTGCTGTTATTGCGCTTTCTGGTATTGTTTGCGACCAATCTGTAAGGACGGCGGGCGATATTTTTAACCGCGATATCTTAGATTATATGCGTAGGCAGCATAATCTACTGGTTGGGGAAAGAACGGCTGAAAAAGTCAAAATTGAGGTTGGCTCGGCAATGGCTGAGTTAGAGAATCCGCCAGATGACTATGAGGTACGTGGCAGGGACTTGATGACAGGCATTCCTAAGATTGTGAAGGTTTCTTATCACGAAATTGCTTTTGCCATTGATAAATCTATCTCTAAAATAGAGGAAGCGGTACTGAAAGCATTGGAAATTTCACCGCCAGAATTAGCCGCCGATATTTATGATAATGGGATTCACCTTACGGGTGGTGGCGCGTTGCTCAGAGGCTTGGACAAAAGATTGGCTATCAGAACGAAACTGCCAATTCATATTGCAGATGACCCACTAAGGGCTGTAGTGAGGGGTACAGGCATGACCTTGACCAGACTGCAACATTTCAAAGGCATTTTGATGACGTAAGATTGAGTGATGAATTATAGGTGATGCGTTCTAAATTTTAGAAACGTTTTATCATTTATAATTCGTCATTTATAATTTAGGATTATGCAATTACTTTTTCTTTTCTTATCGCGGTATAGGACTTTTCTCTTATTTTTTCTGTTAGAATTTTTGTGTGGTTGGCTCATTATCCATAACAATAGCTATCAGAGTGCTGCTTTTTTTTCATCATCTAATCAGTTTGTTGCCTATATTGATGCAAAAAGGAATTATGTAGCAAATTATTTTTTGCTCCCAAGCATCAATGAAGACCTGTCGCGTCAGAACGAAAAGCTAATGAGTGAGTTGGCTCAACTTAAAATAGAACGTTTGAAATATGATTCTTCTTTTCTGCCTCAATATGAATATCTTGCCGCCAAAGTAGTCAATAATTCCTTGTTCAGAAGCAGAAACTATTTGACCATTAACAAAGGAAAAAAAGACGGTGTAGAGGTTGGCATGGGCATAATCAGTAGCTTGGGAGTAGTGGGTAAGGTAAAAGCAGTAACAGATTATTATGCGACTGTTACCTCTCTGCTTCACAATGAAATTCAGGTAGCCTCGCGCATCAAAAAAAATAATATCATTTGCACGACCAAGTGGGATATGCTTGATTATCGAGAAGCTGACCTGCTCGAAGTGGGGCGGCACGTAGATTTGAAGGTCAATGACACCATCGTAAGTTCGGGTTATAGCCAAGTTTACCCCGAAAACTACCCTATCGGCATAGTCAAATCGGTCAGTGTGAATAAAAACAATTCATTTTTAAAGGTCAAAATGACTTTTTTTACTGATTTTAGTGCATTGGTATATGTCTATGTGATTAAAAACAAAAGGCAGAAAGAAATAGATTCATTGCAGACCACCACCATTACAGACTAATAAATTGCGACCATGAACAACTTGTCATCTGTCATCAGTTTTATTACTTACCTTGCTTTCCAAGTTATTTTTATTAGACATTGGGCATTGTTTGACCTTGCTTTTTGTTTTGTATATCTTTCTTTTTTGCTTTTTTTGCCGCTACAAATCAACCCTCTCCTACTCCTATTACTGGGCTTTGGCATGGGTTTTTGTATTGATATATTTTATGATACGCTGGGCATACACGCCGCCTGCTGCGTATTGGTAGCGTATATGCGTCCTCGAATCACCAGCCTCATCAAGCCAAGCGGTGGCTATGACGTAGGCATGAAACCCTATCTGAGCATCATGGGGGCGCAGTGGTTCATTATTTATACCTTGCTGATAACGACCATTCACCATCTTCCCTTATTTATGATTGAGGCGTGGGGCGCAAATCTGCTCAGTTTTACTTTGCTCAAAGCCTTCCTAAGCATTATTTTTACGTCTTCGGTTGTGGTCATGTTCCAGTACCTTTTTTATAGGTCGTAATATTGATTTAAAGTGTTTTAAACCAATATTTTGTAAAAAACTATCATTAAAAACGATACAAATAAGGCAAAAAAACAGACTTCCACCCAATCAATCTAAGCCAATTTGAGCAGGCGACTGATGGCAACTAAATGCCCAAAAATAACGATAGGAACTACAATGCCTGGCAGCCAAATAAAGGGAAAATACAAAATTGCCGTATTAGGTTGGTCAAAAGAGAGCAACTGAAAAGGGGAAGGTACAGACAAAATTCCCGTCCCAACTACCTGCAATACCAAGCCCAAACAGACAAAATTCCAAATCAAAAGCAAGGTTTTGTTTACCTTTTGCCCGCGGAATCCGATATAAGCCATGATGGGCGCAGTAATTCCTGAAAAAATGTCAAAATTTCTGCCCTCAAAGCTCATCGACTCTGGCAGTAGCTGGTGCATGAAAAGCCAGAAAATCACAAATTCTACTGTGATACGCACCGTATGCAGGTAAGTGTAGGCTTTCAAGTCAATTTGTTGGATAAATGCCTTTCCTTTTTGAGAGAAAAAAGCAAAAAACATCAGAATAAAGCTTGGAAACAAAGCAAACACAATTCTTGGCGGTATGGCTTGGCTATCTTGGAAAAAACCTTGGAAGGCAAGGAATCCCTGAGCTGCCATCAAAAATATGACCATCAAAATCACCACTTTATGCTTGGGAACAGCCCAGTAAAAAAGAAAAACAGTTATCAAAGTGGTCAAAATGAACACCAAATTTACATACAAAGGAACATTTGCCATTATTTCAAATTTGTTTGTTTTGTTCTGAGAGCATCAAAAAGCTAAAAATGTTACTATTCATTTGTTGCAATAAGTCCATTCCTACTCAAAAAGTTCTGATAGACTTTTTGATAGGCTTCTGCGCCAAATGAAAGTTTCAGCATTTCTTCGTAGGCATTGATAGCATCTATATAAAGTTCCTTGTCTTCAAAAAAGCGTGCTTCTATTAACTTTGCAAAGGCTGTATTGCTGTTTTGGTCTTTGAATATAGCATTGAGTTCTTGTGTTATTTCTTGTCTTTGAGCTTCTGGCAATCGAACGATAGCATCTCCATCGACTGTTGAACTTTCCAGATTTTTCCCTGAGTTGTCTAAAGACATTACTTTCAATACCAATATTTTTTCTTGTAATAATTCCTGCTTATTAGACAAATCTATAAAAAGTTGCGTTTTTTGGGTTTTTTCTTCAAATAATAAAACGTCATTTAAGCTATAAATCTCTACCTTATATTGCTCGATAGATGTAGTATATTCAGCAGAAACACCACTACGTAAAAACCATTTTATGGTTATTTTATCTCCATAAATATCACTTTTCCCTGAAGGCAATATCGTTACAATAGGGCTAAATACACATTTTTTTACTGACCCTGTTCTATTGATATGTTGATACATAGATTTCTTCGTAGGTGGAGAAAATAATTCCTCAAGCACAAACTTTGCATAGTTATTCTCAGCTAATTGTGCCTGCTTTTGCAAATCCGTCATTTTATAAAATCCTTTTTTGTTTAATTCTATTATTCCTTTTGTATCATTGACAACAAAGCAAACATAACTGCTATCATTCTCAAGTACAATACTTTGGTTAGATAAGAGGTCTGTATTCTGAGTAATTGGCTGGCGATTTGTGCTTACTTTTCCTTTGATAGCAACTACCTTGAAAGTTGTTTGCTGGGCAGAGGCAATAAAATAGCAAAATAAAAAGCAATAAAAAGTCAAAAAAAATGTTTTCATGGTTTTTTGAGAAATAATTGAATGGTGTTATAGTCAATAAACGCAAGAATTGGAATTAGGTTTTTACTGATTTTGACATAAGTAACAGTTTAAAAGCCTTGTAGAGTTTGCACCAAAATAAAAAATTTGTGTATTTTTGTCAAAAGAAAATACGAAACAAAAACCCATGTCCAAAAAAATCATAGATTTTGCCCAATTCACCGCCGCCTTTGCGAAGTCCAGCACCGAAGAAGATGTAAAAAGTATCTATGCCACACGTTTGGGCTTGCCCTACAATACTTCTGATAAACACGACCTTTACACGCCGCAGGTTTTATTTGAGTTCAAATATGAGCAAAACTTTGAAAATCAGAAAGTAAGCGCAAAATCCCTCGCGCAAACGCTGTACTACGCGCACCGCCTCAAATACGGACAAACGGACAAACCAATCCCTGCGTTTTTGTGCATTGCCGATAAGCAAATCGCTTTTTTTACGCCAACCATTACTTGGAAAGATTTTTATACGGATACAGAAGGCAAATACGACTGGGACTTAGCCCCAAGCAATCCCGACCCAAATCTGGTCAAAGACCTTGCAGAAACACAGGAATTGCGAAATTTGCACCTTTTCAAAGTTACTGAAAAACAGGAGTTTGATATTTTTATAGAAAAATTGACAGCTATCTTAAAGTGTGAAACTTTTGAGGCATTTACTACTTTGGACAAAAAAATCATCACAGAAAGCAATTTTGAAGACGTTTTTGAATATTGGAATGGCATTTTTGGCGATAGTGTACGCAATGGACTCAAAACCTCACGCTATTTTGTCTGTGATGTGCAGGAAGGCAGGACTTTTTACCTCAAAGACCAGAGCAAGGTCGTTTTTCAGTTTGGTGGCGACGAAGCGCGTACCAAAAAAATCCTCGCCAAAGACTACGAATATTTTTGGAGCATCTATGAAAAAGTTACCAATGCGGATACGATTCGCGGTATGTTGGCAAAAATAGACCGCCTCACTGACGATACGATGCGCCGCTTCCATGGCGAATTTTTTACGCCGATTCAGTTTGCTCAAAAGGGACTTGACTATTTGGAAAAAACGCTGGGCAAAGCATGGTGGAAATCAGGCAATTACCGCCTCTGGGACATGGCGGCGGGAACGGGCAATCTGGAGTATTACCTGCCCACCGAAGCTCTGCCATATTGCTATTTATCAACACTTTACAAGGAAGACGCAGAGCATTGTTTGCGGCTTTTCCCTGCGGCAAATATTTTTCAGTACGATTACCTCAATGATGATGTGGGCAATGTGTTTTTGAATGGAAACGCCCTGCCTTTTGAGGTTACGTGGAAATTGCCTGAAAAACTGCGAAAAGATTTGTTAAACCCTGCTATTCAATGGATTATCCTGATAAATCCACCTTTTGCTACCAGCCAAACCGCAGGTGCAAAAGGTGAAAGTAAAAAAGATGTAAGCGATACCAATGTGCGTAAAAAAATGCACGATTATAATTTGGGGGAAGTGAGCAGGGAGTTAGCTATGCAATTTATTTTTAGAATGAAAAAGGAATTTAAAGATAAAATAGCACACTTGGGATTATTTTATAAAATCAAGCATCTCAACTCGAATAATGACCAAAAACTGCGAGATACTATTTTCAAATTTCTTTTTGAAAGTGGTTTTGTCTTTTCTTCTGCTAATTTTTCGGGGACTTCGCAAGCAAGTGCTTTCCCCGTTGGATTTATGGTTTGGAATCTAACTCAAGAAATTTCTTTGGAAAACCAACACTTTGAATTAGATGTTTTTGATGGAAATGTAGATAAAATAGGTACAAAAAGAATTTTTACAGAACAAAGAGAAAAGCATTTGAGCAAGTGGATTAAAAGACCTGCTGCCAAAATTTTATTCCCTCCCGTATCTTCTAATATCAATGTAAAACAAAAAGGAGTTGATGTGAGGGACAGAATTAGTGAAAATTTTTTGGCTTCTTTTATGTGTGCAGGCAATGATTTTCAGCATCAAGGGAAAACTTGTTTTTTGTCTATGCCTTACGTGAGCGCAGGAGCGTTATCTGTCACGCCTGAAAATTTTGAAAACTCAATGGTTATTCATGCAGTTAGGCGTGTTCCCAAAGCAACTTGGCTCAACGACCGCGACCAATTCATGCAACCTACCAAAGAGCTTTCCAAAGAATTTATCAATGATTGCACCGTTTGGAATTTGTATAGTACAAGCAATCAGACCGTTGCGATGCGAAACGTAAAGTACCAAAAAGAACTTTACCAGATAAATAATCACTTTTTTCCTCTGCTCAAAGAAGAAATTAAGCATTGGAAAATGACGGATAGCGATATAGTTTCTTCTCTGGCGGTGGGTGAGGACAGGTTTGTAGCGAAATTTTTGAAAGACTTGACTTTATCAGAAGAAGCAAAAGCTGTTTTGGAAATAGGCAATCAAATCTGGCAATTTTACTTTGCAAACTTACATCTACTCAATACGCCCAAGTTCAAAATAGAAACTTGGGACGCAGGCTGGTGGCAGATTCGCAATGCCCTTGCCGACCAGCAAATGGCGAATGACCTTTTTGAGGCAATGAAAGAAAAACACAATATATTGAAAAACAAGCTATTACCACAGGTGTACGCGTATGGTTTTTTGAATGGGTAAGGACTTACGTAATTTTTGAAATTTACAAAAAGGAGGCTTAAAAACTCCGTTAGGAGTTGCATGACATTGTTCAACTCCTAACGGAGTTGGGTCTGAACTAAAAATAAAGGCTACCAATATAAAAGTCCTATACATTCGTGCTATAAAAAGTTATTAATTTGTGTATTAAAGTCCTGTCAAGGACTTAATATTGGTAGCAAAATATTCCCCAAACAACCCAAACTCCGTTAGGAGTTTAATGTTATTCAACTCCCCAATGGAATTGCCTAACGGAGTTGTTGAATACTTTGAAATGCTTTTCTACCAATATTTAACACCTAACGGCGTATAATAATTTAAAGCACGAATGTAACAGACTTTAAAAAAACAGATAGTCTTAAAAATGTAATGCTTTGTTGTTGGTGTTAGCGAAGCGTTCAACACACAACAACGGCATCAAATTATTTTTTCCTTCTAAAACCTCTTGGATTCGTTGTTTTTTTATTGGGGTCAAACTTTTTCTTTTCAGGCTTTTGATTTTCCTTTTTCTTTTCATGGAAAGCACCTTTGAAATCAGGATTTTCCTTGCGTTTTTGGTAATCTATGTCCAGCAACATTGCCTGATTTTCCTCGTAGGGTGTTTCTTCAATGTGCAGGTTTTCAGGAAGTTGCTTTACCTCAATTTTTGTTTTAATCAATTTTTCAATCTTCTCGACATGATATAGTTCGGCTTTGTTGCAAAAAGTGATGGCAATTCCTTCTTGGCTTGCGCGCCCAGTGCGCCCAATCCGATGTACGTAATCCTCATGTATAAAAGGTACATCAAAATTGATAACGTGGCTCACCATGCTTACATCAATGCCCCGCGTAGCCACGTCCGTAGCCACCAGAATCCTGATATCGCTTTTCTTGAACTCCTCCATTGCATTGATACGCGTGTTTTGCCCTTTGTTGGCATGAATTACGCGCACATTTTTATCTATTTTCCGATGGATAAATTTGTAAATATTTTCTGCATTTTCTTTGGTTTTGGCAAAAATAATCACCTTGTCAAATACCTCATTGTGAAGCAGTAAGCCTATAAGATTAATTTTGGTTTTGAAGTTAGGGACATGGTAAAGAAAATGCGTAACCGTTTGGGCGGGTGTAGCTTGTGGCGTAACTTCCACACGTAGCGGAAATTCCAAGAAATTTTCGGTCAGTTTTGTAATTCTTGCTGACATGGTTGCCGAAAAAAGCAAGTTCTGGCGTTTGCGCGGCACCACTTCCAAGATGCTATTGATTTGGGGCATAAAACCCATGTCCATCATTCTGTCTGCCTCGTCCAAGACCATGATTTTCAGCTCTTTAACCACCAAGTTACCCGTCAGGTAAATATCCATAAATCGCCCTGGCGTAGCTATGACAATGTCGACTCCTTTTTCTATCGTTTCTATTTGCGTTTTTGCACCAATGCCACCATACAGGCAGACGTGGCGCAGGTCTGTGAAAGCAGTTAATTTTTTGACTTCTTCTGTAATCTGCAAGGCAAGCTCGCGCGTGGGGGCTAAAATCAACGCTCTGGGGTGCTGGCTTTGGGCAAATTTGATTTTCATCACTATCGGAATCACAAAAGCCGCCGTTTTGCCCGTACCTGTTTGGGCAATTCCCAGCACGTCATGCCCGTCCAAGATAAGAGGAATTGCTTTTAGCTGAATAGGCGTAGGTGATTGATAACCAGCTTGTTCTATGGCAGAAAAGAGTTGTTTGTTGAGCTTGAACTGCGTGAAATTAGGTTGCGCTTTTTGTTCATCGTTCAAGGTTTTTTGTTCAAGATTTTGCTTCTCTTGTTCTTGATTTTCTGGATTGATTTCGTTTTCTGACATTCGCTTTTATTTTTGGCAAAATTACGCAATTTATTTATTACATTTGCAGATTGGCTTTTTTAAACCGCTTATTCTATACTACAAATTTTGATGAAAAACAATATTTTAGACAAACTACCTAAGGACATTGCTGTCCAATACCACCTCCAAGACATCATAGACTATAATGCCCAACTCAGCGTGGGGCAATTTTTTATTACCAATAATGACAATTTTCCTAATCTGCTCACTTTTTCTGATGAAATTGATGGCGAAAAGCTATTAACTTCTTTGAAGGAAAGGTTTGATTTGCAGGCAGATAGATTGTGGATTCATCGCCGTTACAATAAGGAAGATGACAAGCGCAACCTGCGTAGCTTCATGGTGGCTATTCAGCCCAACTTGCTTGTTTATTTTGGGTTTGATGACAATGCAGATACTACCAAGATTTTGTATGATGATAGTATTGCGGACGAACAGCTTGTGGAGCTAACCGAAATTATCAAGATTTGCTGCGAAGTGCCTCGTGCGGAGAGCAAAATTTTCTTGCTTTACGAAAGTCATGGTTACTTGGCTTTGCGCGACTTCGAGGTCAAAAAGAGCAATATAGACCTTGCTATGAACTACAATGATGATTTTTTGCCCATTCACGAGGTCATCTTGAAGCGACTCCAAACCCAAGACGACAAGGGCTTGGTGCTGTTGCATGGACTCCCTGGCACAGGCAAAACGAGCTACATTCGCTACCTTACTTCGCTGATAAGCAAGAAGATGATTTATATTCCACCAGAGTTTGCGCCCAAAATTGCTTCTCCCGATTTTCTGCCTCTGCTCATCTCCAATTCCAATTCGATTCTCATTATCGAAGATGCAGAAAATATCATAGAGGACAGAGGAAGTTCGCGCAGTGCGGCTATCTCTAACCTGCTCAATATCACTGACGGCTTGCTCTCTGACTGTCTTAACATTCAGATTCTCTGCACGTTCAATACGCACATTACGCGCATAGACAAGGCTCTGATGCGTAAAGGTCGCCTGATTGCAATTTATGAATTTAGGGAACTGATGAAAGAAAAGGCAAAAGAACTTTCTCAATCGCTTGGGCATGAAAGTAATGTAGAAAAAGATACTTTGCTCACTGATATTTATAACCAAGGCGACGGTTACGCGCCACCTGTTACTAACGGTAGGAAAAAAATAGGATTTAGTTAGCAACAAAGAGGTTCAGATTAGTAAATCTGAGCCTCTTTGTTATTTTTGTAACCATTGCATAGCTTCAGATACTGTAGGGAAATACTGGATAGGAAATTTATGCGTATTTTCCTCCATTGCCTGCTCTAAGGCAATCTGCTCAAAAAAGCCTGTACTCATAATAAAAGCAAGTTTTTCTAATGGACTATTGTTCCAAAAACCCATCACTACCTCATCTGTCCATGTTTGCATTTCAGGGACAATGGTATAAAAAAAGTTTTGTGTATCGCATAAAAAAAAGCGAATGTGGTACTTGCCTGCGATGGCAAGTTTCTCTTTTTGATAGTTGATATAGTCTTGGTCAGTAGCCTTTTGCGTAGCAGGCTTCCAAATTTCCTCAAAGAGATGCATTTCTTCGTCAAAGAACAGGTCTGCTAATTGGTGTTCAAAAATATTAATTCTCGCCATGATTTTTTAGGGTTTATTTGATAGCAAAATACGCTATTTTGATATAAAGTAAGCAAATTTGAGATAAATTATTTTTTGAAAACTTGCATTTGCTCGATACTTTGAATTATCTGTGCTTCTATTTTTATGGAGAGAACTTTGTTTATAGGATTTAATTCTTAGAAATCCATAAGAAAATTACTAAAACCTCATTTGACCACAATCTCAATGTTTGTATTTCTGCCTTTGTCATCACTGCACGAGATTTTGACACGCCCGCGTGTGGGTTTGAAAAATATCTTTTCAGTAGGCTTGGTGGCTTGGTAAAATTTGTTATCTACATACCAAAACACTTTTTTGACATCATTGGAAACATTGCAGTTGAGCATCAGTTCTATGGGTTCTTCATCAACAGTGAGGTATTCTCTGCCATCAATGGGAGAAACAATTTTGGGTGCATATCCCTCTAAGAGCTTGGTACACTGCGGATTATGCGCGGGCATTTTGTCTATGTTCATTTGATTGGATTCGTAAAAAGCAAGCATTTCTGGGGAATGATTAGGATAGAGTTTCTTTTTAAAACCGTTTGAAGGCAAACATTCTGAGCAATAACTCATTTTTTCGTCAGGTGAAACGAAAACGTAACGCAAATGCTCACAACGCCTTGTGTGTGAAACCGTTGGGATAAAATAATCGGAGGTGGTGCTTTCACAAAAATCGGAAGGCAAATCACCCGAAGCAGTACAAACCAAGCGACTTTTGAGTGCTTCAGGCATAAAAAACCAATCCAAAGGTGCATTGTAGTCTATGACGTTGAACAGTTTGAAAAGCAAGGGTGTAGCCACTGCCGCGCCTACAAGTTCGGGCGAACCTATGCCATTGGCATTGCCGAGCCACACTGCTACCGTATAATTTGCGTTGAAACCAATGCTCCATGCGTCGCGTCTGCCATAAGAAGTGCCTGTTTTCCATGCAATTTTGGGAATATGCGGATTATGTTCGTAGTCGCTGGGCATTTCGGGACGCTCGACTTGGGTCAGGATTTCGGTGAGCATATAGCTGGCAGAGGGAGAAATGAGTTGTATTGCCCCTGATAAACCACTGGCAGCGTTTTCAACGACTGACAGGGTTTTGTTTTTAGCTATCGAATCTTTGCCGTTGTCAATGTGGGCGGCAATCCGTTCCTCACTGGCAACATTTGTTGCTTGATTCAAACCACTGGCAGCGTCTTTAACGACTGACAGGGTTTTGTTCTTAGCTATCGAATCTTTGCCGTTGTCAGTGTGGGCGGCAATCCGTTCCTCACTGGCAACATTTGTTGCTTGATTCAAACCACTGGTAGCGTCTTTAACGACTGACAGGGTTTTGTTATCAATCGCTTTCAAAGGTTCAAACACGCCTTGATTGGCAAAAGCGCAGTACAAACCTGCCATTTCTACCAAACTTACGCCACATCCGCCCAGTGCAACGGAAAGCCCCAAGTTTTTGTCTTTTTTGATAATCTCATGGAATTGGGCTTTTTTGAGTAGTTGAATAAAGTTTTTTACCCCAATTTGGTCTAATAACTTGACCGCAGGAACGTTCAGGGAGTTTGCCAAAGCAGCCTCGATGCTGACCGAACCGTTAAAAGTACGGTTGTAATTTTCGGGCGAATAACCTGAAAAATCAACAGGCAAGTCGTTGATGACGGACTTGGGCGTGATGACTCCCTCGTCAAAGGCAAGCCCGTAAATGAGTGGTTTTAAGGCACTTCCTGGTGAACGATACGCACGCGCATTGTCGACTTGCCCTGCGTGTTCGCTATCTTTGAAGTCTGGCGAACCCAAGTACGCAATGATATTGCGTGTTTTGTTATCGACCACTACCACCGCCGCATTATGGATATTAAAACCTTTGAGTTTGCGCGTGTAAGAATAGGTAATGTCCTCCACTTTACTTTGAATATCTGCTTTTATGGTCGTCTTGATGATGTCAAGAGTTGGCATTTGTTGGTGTAGGTGGTTCGCAAAATGAGGCGCAAGGGCAGGCGCGTCCAAACGTTTTGCGTCTATGGGTTCGTTTATTGCGTCTTCAATTTGCTGATTATCAAATGCTTGACTTTCTTTGAAACGATTGAGCCACTTATTGCGCTCTTTCTCGATGCGCTCGTTGTGCTTGCCCAAAGCCAAAGAGGTAGGGCGATTAGGGATAATCGCCAGTGCAGTGATTTGCGCCAAACTTAGCTTGTCAGGTAAACGATTGAAATAGAGCAGAGAAGCAGACTTAATGCCCTCTACATTGCCTCCATACGGTACAAGGTTCAGGTACAATGCCAAAATTTCTTTTTTAGAAAACATCATTTCCAACTGCACAGCCCTAAACATTTCCCAAGTTTTATTCAGATAAGTACGTTCTTTGGGTTCGAGTAGGCGGGCAACTTGCATGGTAATGGTGGAAGCACCCGATGTTTTTTTGCCCTTGACTATGTTGTAAAATGCGGCTCTGAGGATTGCCAAAGGATTGATTCCCAAGTGATAATAAAAATAGCGGTCTTCTTTTTCTATGAACGCCTTTTCCAATTCAGGTGTGATTTCCTCCAATTCGGTTTTCATGCGCCATTTGTCATCTTTGGAGAGGAAAACGTTGAGTACCTTCCCCTCTTGCGATACAATCAGTTGAGAATAAGGAATGTACGTGCCAATCGGAAACAAAAAATGTAAGGCAAAAAACAAAACAATGGGGGAAAGCCCGTAAAGCCAGCGTTTGCGGTTTTTTGGATTGGAAAAGTGCTTTTTTAGCACTGAAAATATATGGTTTTTGTAGGAATGGAGGTTTGGCATTATTCTTTTTCAGTCAAATAAAAATCTAAAATTTAATATAATCACTACCTGCGCTTTAACAACAAACTATCCAATTCAAAATATTTATCTTTCAATGTACTCAAAGCAAAAGCGGCTGCGGAGGCACTAAACACTGAAAAGTCGAATGCTCCTTTTATTCCTGTGGAAAAGGACATTGCTAAGGCAAATAAAAGCAAAAGAACACCACTTAGCTTTGCAAATAATTCGGTTTTAAAACCTACCAATAAGCACAAAGCAAACACCACTTCTGCAATTGTTGCCACCAATCCAGTGAGGTGTAGCAGAGAAGTTGGCAACCACGGATTTATCAATGCCGTATATGCCAAAAAATTATCCCAATTTCCCCAAACAGAGTAGTCTTTGCCCCAGAGTCCCACTCTATCAGCAACGGCAGATAAGAATCCTATTGAAATCGAGAGTCTTAAAAATAGTTTAGTAATATTCTTTTCCATGTAACAGGTTAAGATTTCATTTTGTTCTCTACAAAAATACATATTTTATAGCAATCAAAGCGCAAAAGGGCTTCGTTTTTTCTTTATTATGATTCAAAATTGAGCAAGATTGGCTTTGGTAATGTTGGAATTTTAATCATTTTCAAGCGAATAGCCCTGTTTGAATTTTTGTCTTCTTAGTTTTGTACTACTTTTACCAAATTTAGCAATAGAAACATTTTTATAAGATTCAATGTCCCTTTTCTCTCATCGTACTGCCTTTATCGCGACCATGCACCAAAAAGAGCAAATTATTGCGCCTTTGATGGAAAGCGCGCTGGGTTTGAATTGTGTAATTTCACAAGGCTTTGATACTGATGTATTTGGCACTTTTACAGGTGAGGTTGCGCGCCCCGCCAGCCAATTGGAAACATTACGAATGAAATGTAATAAAGGTATGGAAATCAGTGGCTTAGACATTGGGATTGCCAGCGAAGGTGCTTTTGGCGCGCACCCAACACTTCCTTTTCTGCCCGCCAATATTGAGATGGTGATGCTCATTGACAAACAGCATGATTTAGAGGTGGTTGGGCAGGTATTGAGCATAGAAACTAACTTTGCAGGGCATATGGTTGCTTCATGGGAAGATGCAAGGCAATTTGCAGAGAAAATTGGCTTCCCCAGCCACGCCCTGATAGTGAAAACGGGGGGGGGGAATAAAGGTGAGTTGTCGTCAGTGAGGACGCTGAAAACGGCGGCTGAGTTTGAAAGTAAGGTGATTGATTTGTTAAAAAAACATCAAACAGTATATTTGGAAACGGATATGCGCGCCATGCACAATCCTACACGCAGGAAAGTTATCGCCCAAGCCACCGAAAACTTGATAAAAAAGTTGCAATCTCCTTGTCCTCAGTGCGGTACGCTTGGGTTTAGCCCGACAGATGTGCGCTTGGGTTTGCCCTGTGAAAATTGCGGGCTTCCTACACAGAAAGTTATTGCAACTATCTTACAATGTGATAAATGCAATTTTATAAAAGAAGAACTTTATCCCGAAGGCAGGGAGGCAGAAGCAAGATATTGCAGTTTTTGCAATCCTTAAAGCTGTTTTTTCCTACTTTTTATTCCCAATTTTCACCACCAAGTGGTCTGCGGCTTGTTCCTCATCTTCGTCTGTAAAACCTGCCACGATATAGCCATCGGGCTTTTCTATCACTGCCAAGTGGTCTGCGGCTTGTTCCTCATCTTCGTCTGTAAAACCTGCCACTATATAGCCATCGGGCTTTTCTATCACTGCGTAGGCGCGCTGCGTACCCTTGCCCCCCAACGTTTCCTTCCAAAGCTCACCGCCCTGCTGGTCTAAGGCTACCAAAAAAATGTCGTTGCCATCTGTACTGGTATTATTAAAATTTTTGTCAGGAATATAAATATCTGAGTATCCAGCAATTAAGATATGATTGTCTTGGGTGAGCAACACATCAAACGCCTCGTCGGTACTGAGTCCGCCAAAAGCCTTGCTCCACAGTTTATCACCTTTTTCATCAATTTTGACTACCCAAGCGTCCAAACTTCCCTCCGCAAAACTGTAGGTAAACCCCGCCAAAATATAGCTGCCATCAGGATTTTGTACCAGCGTGTTGCCCATTTCGTTGTCGCTACCACCATAGTTTTGTTGCCAGAGCATATTTCCCTCATTATCAATGGCAAAGACCCACATTTCCCACCTTTTTTTTAGGATTTCGGCACTGCCAATGATGGCATAACCGTCTGCATTTCTGACGATATGATTTGCGTGTTGGCTTTTTTCTCCACCTATAATTTTTTGCCAAATTTGCTCACCTTTGTTATTGATTTTCAGCACGATAGCATCAGTATTCCCATCAAGTAGCGAGGTGGTATTCCCCACCACTATAAAATCACCCTCTGCCGTTTCTATTACGCCATGTGCTTCATCTATGATTTCATGCGTTTTAAATGCCTTTTCCCATTCTCTCTCTCCATTTGCATTGATTTTCAGTAGCCAAATATCACTTTCATTGACATTTTCGGAGTAAGAATCAGAATGACCCGCCACCAAAAAACCGCCATCTTTTGTTTCTATAATTTCTGTCGCTTCTTCGGTTTCGTTGCCGCCATAAGTCCTGTCCCAAATCTTATTTCCTTGCTCATCTAACTTAATGATATTCACGTTCATATCCTCACTATACGAGTCTGTTCTGCCTACTATCATTAGCTCACCTGTGCGCGTGCTGATGATGTCCACTGCCGCGTCGTAGTGCTTTCCTCCCATTTTTTTATAGAAAGAAATGTTATTTTTGTGGCTTAACATTGCATTTTCCTGCTTTGCAAAGGGCAAAGTAATGGAGGATTGGGGATAGGCTAACAATACGAAATAAATAAAAAGGAAAAACGATTTCATCTGGTTTGATTTTTTTGCAAAAATAGGGCTTATTAAATAGACTTCTTTCAAAAGTTATTTTTTTATTGCCTCACCGTAGCTACGGTCGCACCTGCCCTCCCTTGCCAAGAGGGAGAAATTGACACTTTCGAAAGAAGTCTGATGAAGTAATTATCAATTAAGTAGCCACACAAAATTAGCTTATAATACAGCTATTGCATAAAATACTGGTTATGAGGTATTTGTATTAACTCATAATTTATAACTAATAATTCATAACTACTTATGGATTTTTAATCGCAATTTACACGTTTTTACAACACATTCATTCTAAAAATTTTGTGTATAACTTGCTATCATTTCTTATGCAATACGAATTTTTAAAACAACAACTATGCCTAATACCTGACCGCGCCATCTGGTGGGCTGACCAGCAAATGTTGCTTCTTGCTGATGTGCATTTGGGCAAGGCGGGACATTTTCGCAAGGCGGGGATTCCTATTCCTACACAGGTACATCATGCAGATTTACAAGCTATTACAAACCTCATCAACCAGTATCAACCTCAATCACTGACCATTTTGGGCGATTTGTTTCATAGTAACATAAACAGCGATTGGCACATATTTGAGGCATGGCTTTCTGATTATCCTTTGTTAGAAATTAATTTGGTCAAAGGAAACCATGATGTGATTCCTGATATTTTTTTTACGAGAAATAATATCAAAATTTATCCTGAAACTTGGGAAATTGCGCCTTTTGTTTTTTCTCATATTCCACTCATTATCAGTGATATAAAACCAGATTTATATAATCTTTGCGGTCATCTACACCCCGCAGTGTTGCTACGTGGAAAAGGAAGACAATCTTTGCGCTTGCCTTGTTTTTATTTTGGAGAAAAGCAAGGATATTTACCTGCATTTGGTAATTTTACAGGCGTTGCCACCATTCCAGTCAAAGAAAAAGATAGCATTTTTGTTATCGTAGAAGGCAAGGTTTTAAAAGTTTGATAATGATTTGTGTGTTATTGGCTGGTCTGGAACTCTATTAAAAAAAAATTATTTAAGATAAACTATATGAAAATATTATCACCTTTATTGATGACGTTTATGAGCTTTTTTCTCCTTTCTACAGCCAATGCCCAGTCCACTTTGGAAAAGCATCTTAGGAAAAAGATGTTAATATGTGGACATCGTGGTGGTTATGATATGAATTTGCCTGAGAATAGTATTGCTCTTTTCTCCCAAAATGCTAATTTAGTGAGGAACACTAATTTGATGATAGAATTAGATGTTCGTAAAAATGCTGATGGAACATTATTTGTGATGCATGACGATAGCTTAGACAGGACAACTACAGGAACAGGAAACATCAAAGATGTGTCTTCTCAGTATTTGAAAAGTTTGTTTTTAAAGTCGGCAAATGGCAAGATTAGCAAAGAAAAAATACCTACGCTGGCAAGTGTTTTGGACTGGGCATCAAAAAGCAAAAATATTTTTTTGATGGTAGATGTCAAAGATAATGTATGGGAAGAAGTCCTACAAGCAATAAAAGCAAAAAAGATGATTGATAAATGTCTGATTCTTACATTTTCAATTGAGCATCTAAAAAAAGTGCATGATATGTTACCTGATATTTGGATATCTACACTGATAAATACCGAAAATGACTTGGCGAGTTTAGAAGCAACGAATATCTCTTACAAGCGTTTGATAGCCTATATCACTGCAAAAACATCTGATGATTTGATTGATAGAATCAAGAAAAACAATATCTATATAACAACTGATGTAGGTGAAAATGTAAAAAAACACCTTTCTCCTTTTTTAAAAGAATATTATGTGAACCTTGTAAAAAATAAGCAATTGAATATTTTAATCACAGATTATCCAGTAGATGTGCATCTCTTTTTTCATTAATCAAATAGTACAGTTTTTTAATTAAGTTAAAATCAATCAAAAAAAACGACTAAAAATATGAAAAAACACCATTTCTTACTTTTTCTCTCCCTCCTCTGCGCGTGTGGTGCGCCTAAGCAGTATGACCTGATTATCCGCAACGGAACAATTTATGATGGAAGCGGTAAGCCTTCTCTTCGCGCAGACATTGCTGTAAACGCGGATACAATAGCCTTTATTGGCGACTTGAAAGAGAACAAAGCCAAAACAGAAATTGATGCTCAGGGGCTGGCAGTCGCGCCTGGCTTTATCAATATGCTCAGTTGGGCAACTGAATCGCTGATAATTGATGGCAATTCACAAGGTGATATACGGCAGGGAGTTACCTTAGAAGTGTTTGGGGAAGGAATGTCGATGGGTCCTCTCAATGCCCCAATGAAAGAAGAATTTGGACAGGAACAAGGCGATTTGAAATATAAAATAGAATGGACAACGCTGGGCGAATATTTGGACTTTTTGGAGAAAAAAGGAGTGGCTTGTAATGTGGCTTCTTTTGTGGGGGCTACTTCTGTACGGATTCACGTATTAGGCTATCAAAACCGCGAGCCAACGGCAGAAGAACTGAAAAAAATGGAGAATTTGGTGCGTCAGGCAATGAATGAGGGCGCACTGGGTGTGGGTTCGTCCCTGATTTATGCCCCTGCTTTCTATGCCAAAACTGATGAACTCGCCGCGCTTTGTAAGGTAGCGGCAGAGTACGACGGATTGTATATTTCTCATTTGCGAAGCGAGGGAAATAACTTTTTGGAGGCGGTAGATGAACTGATAAAAATAGCCAAGACATCAGGAATCCGCGCCGAAATTTACCACCTCAAAGCGGCAGGCGAAGGTAACTGGGGCAAGATAGACGCAGTGATTAGCAAGATAGATTCTGCCCGCAGCGCAGGGCTACAAATCTCCACAAATATGTACACTTACATCGCGGGCGCGACGGGGCTTGATGCCGCTATGCCGCCTTGGGTACAGGAAGGGGGAAGCAAAGAATGGATTAAACGCCTCATGAACAAGCAGATACGCCTCAAAGTTGCCCAAGAAATGAAAACGCCCACCAAACTTTGGGAAAATCTCTACTTGGGGGCAGGTTCGCCCGAAAAGGTCTTGCTTATTGGTTTTAAAACAGATTCTCTCAAATATTTGACAGGAAAAACCTTAGCAGAAGTGGCAAAAATGCGAAATAAATCTCCCGAAGAAACGGCGATGGACTTGGTAGTGCAGGACGGAAGTCGGGTAGGAACAGCCTATTTTCTGATGTCAGAGGAAAATGTACACAAGCAAGTAGCCCTCCCCTACATGAGCTTTGGCTCAGACGCAGAAAGTGCCGCCCCCGAAGGCGATTTTCTCAAATCAAGTACGCACCCTCGCGCCTACGGAAACTTTGCCCGCTTGCTTGGCAAATACGTCCGCGAAGAGAAAATTATTCCATTAGAGGAGGCAATAAGAAAACTCACTTCACTCTCTGCTGAAAAATTACGCATCAAAAACAGAGGTTTACTCAAAAATGGCTATTTTGCTGATATTGTGCTATTTGACCCCACCAAAATCCAAGATAATGCCACCTTCGATTGTGCTATTTGACCCCACCAAAATCCAAGATAATGCCACCTTCGATAAGCCACACCAATATGCAACAGGCATGGTTCATGTCTTGGTAAACGGGATTCAAGTGCTTAAAAATGGTGAACATACAGGGGCTAAGGCTGGCAGATTTATCAAGAGAGCAACTAAACAATCTAATGAGTAGTTTTCCTATTTTTGTTTGTCCAAAACAGTAATTAACTTATTGATTAACAGGCTTCTATCAAACTCATTCAGAGCTAACTTCCTCCCTTGGGTGCTGATACTTTGTTTTTGCTCTAAGGGAAGATTTTTAATTTGTAAAATATTATTTTTCAGTAAATTAAAATCATTGGGCGGACTTACTAAGCCTACCTCATTGGTCAAAATAATCTCTGCGCCCTCGCCTCCCCCACAAAATAGGATAGGTAGCCCAGTTGCCATTGCCTCATAAATTTTGGAAGGGACTGTTCCAAAAACTACATTTTTCTGCGTAACTAACACAGTGTCATAGCTTTGGAGGACAGATGGGACTTGTGCGTGAGGGACAGAATCGTGAAGAAAAATTCCCAAGTTTGGATTTTTTTTCAAATAATTTTCTAATGGTTTTCGTTCATAGCCATCTCCGTAAATATGCAGTTCTGTTTCTAACTCTTTGAAATTCACGTGTTCACAAACAGATAAAATGCCCTGCGCGATGCCCAGCAAGCCCGCGTACACGATTCTGAAAGGAGTAGTTTGCGCTGTTTGTATTTCTTTTGCTTGGAAAAGCTGACAATCCACGCCCGTCCGATAGAGCAAAGAAGGCGTTTGTGGAGATTGTGCCTTGATATGTGTCAAAATTTCTTCGGATTGACCAATACAAAGTTTTGCTTTTTGATACAAAAAATTTTCTACCCAACTTGCCAATCTGTACCCAAGCCCGCGCCGAATCGCACCCAAATCCAGCAAGGCACGAGGCCACAAATCTGATACATTTAAAATAAAATCTGCTTTATAAACCCTTGATAACCAGTAGGCTGAAAGAGCCAAAAGCAAGGGTGGTGATTGGACTATTACCAAATTTGGTGTTTGTTTTTTAGCTGAAAAAACATGAAACAAAACAGCAAAAGAAAGGCTGAACATACTGAGCAAGCGAGGCAACAAATGAGCAGAGTGAGAAGCATAGACAAGATAGTGATTTACCGCTACGCCATCATCTATTAGTCTGACAAACAGCTTATTACGAAACTTGGTAAAAATCTTTCCTTTTGGATAATTGGGCATTGCGGTCAGCACTTCTACTTCATATCCTGCCTTTGCCAGCCCCTGCGCCATGTAGCGAATACGCGACGCGCAGGCACCTTGTTCTGGTGGATAATTTGGAGAAAGAATAAGTACACTTGTTGCCACTAAAAAAGTTTTAAACTAAAATCATGCAAAATTGACCGCAAATTTGATAAATTTCTTTGTTTTTACCTAACAAATATTCTCTATACCTTTGTAGCTTTGCACAAAAACCAAAAGTAATAGATAAAAATGCAAATTCTTGGAGTTATTCCTGCGCGCTATGCCTCTACGCGCTTCCCCGCAAAAATGCTGGCAGACATCAAAGGCAAGCCCATGATTCAGCACGTTTACGAACGCGCAAGCAAGGCAGCGTGTTTAGACAAACTCATTGTTGCTACGGATAACGAACTGATAGTGAAGGTAGTAGAAAGTTTTGGGGGAGAGGCAATCCTTACCCATGAAAATCACCCAAGCGGCACTGACCGTTGTTTTGAGGCATTGCAACTCAGCCAAACACATTTTGACTATGTGATTAATATTCAAGGAGATGAGCCTTTTATCATTCCCGAACAAATAGAATTACTTGCCCGTACCTTAGATGGCTCTACGGAGATAGCTACACTGATTATCAAGGCATTAGACAGCGAAAAACTGTTCAATGTGGGTGAGGTCAAGGTAGTATTGGACAGCAATCAAAATGGTATTTATTTCAGTAGGCAAATTATTCCTTTTTTGAGAAATATTCCCACAGAAGATTGGCTGAAACACCATGTTTTTTACAGGCACGTAGGTATGTATGCCTATCGCGCTGATGTACTGGAAAAAATTACGCAACTTGCGCCCTCATTGTTGGAAAAGGCGGAGAGTCTGGAGCAATTACGCTGGATAGAGAATGGTTTTAGCATCAAAACTGCGCTTACTGAGCATGATAGCTATTGCGTGGACACGCCCGAAGATTTGGCGGCTTTGCTGAAAAGTATGTAAATTTGAACAAAAACCACTTTTACTTGTTTCATTTGATAAGAATTTGCACGTTAAAGATAAATCAAAAAAGTATGACATCTACTTGTTTTAGACTGATAGCCAAACGTTTAGCAGAACTGACCAATCACCAACACAAGAATTTTGATTTTGGGGTTGAGTTTCAGAACTTTGTTGATTTTAAGGAAGACAAAGAAGACTTTGTGAACGCGCTTACAGAGATTTGTCAGCGCATAGACCTTGCCTTGCTTAGAAACGACATTCCTGCCGATAAGCTACATAAAATACTGGAAGTCAGCGAAATACCCTTGCTTACCTTTATCAGAGAAGGAAATAGAATATTGCCTATTATTTTTTATGAGGTGGAGGAAGATGTGCTGGGAGGTTACATTTATCGAGGAGAGGAAACGGAAGAAAAAGTAGAAGATGTAACTCCTTATTTGAATCAGCTATGCGTTAATGAGAATCAAAATAATTTCCTTGCTTACTTTACAGCTTTTCCACTTACACCTTTGGTTTCTGACCCTGAACCTCAAAAAGGGGAAACACAAACGCCTGTCAAAAGACTTTTGCGCTTGCTTTCTTTGGAAAAGCGCGATATTGCCTATATTTATTTTTATGCACTCATCATTGCCCTTATCAGCTTAACCTTGCCTTTGGGTATCCAAACCATGATGGAATTGGTGGCGGGCGGTGTTATTTTTAATTCCATTGTTTTGCTTATTTCTTTTGTGATAGTGGGCATACTGGCGGCGGGTGCATTGCAAACGCTACAATATTCGCTGGTAGAAGTGATTGAGAGGCGAATTTTTGTGAAAGCGGCGATGGAATTTGGCTATCGGATTCCGCGCGTACGCACAGAAGCACTGACCAACTATTACGCCCCAGAGCTAATGAATCGCTTTTTTGATGTGCTAACTTTACAGAAGGGCTTACCTAAGTTCCTCATAGACATTGCGGGTTCTACTTTACAAATCCTTTTTGGTCTATTACTTTTGTCGTTTTACCACCCATTTTTTGTGTTTTTTGGCGTAGGGGTAATGGTGGCACTGGTGCTGATGGTCTATTGGACGGGACCTGCGGGGCTGAGGGCGAGCATTGTAGAGTCTAAGTACAAGTACAAAGTGGCACACTGGTTAGAAGAACTGGCGCGCACCTTAGAATCTTTTAAGATGGCAGGGCATACTTCACTGCCGCTATCCAAAATGGAGTATTTGGTCAATAATTATCTTTACTATCGGAAGAAACATTTTAAAGTATTGATGGTTCAGTTTGCCAATATCATTGGTTTCAAAACCATTACTACGGGTGGTTTGCTCATCATTGGTAGCATTTTGGTCATTGACAGGCAGATTACGCTGGGGCAGTTTGTTGCCTCTGAAATTGTGATTATCTTGATTTTGGGTGCGATAGAAAAACTGATTTCGAGCCTCAGCACCATTTTTGATATGTTGACCGCCGTAGATAAAATAGGTTATGTAACAGACCTGCCTTTGGAACGCAAAAGTGGTATTTTCTTTCCCAAAAATACAGAAGGAATTAGCTTGAAAATCAGAAACTTAAAATATAAATATCCACATTCAAGTAACTATATCCTCAAAGGCTTAAACTTAGATGTCAAATCAGGAGAACGCATCTGTATTGCAGGTTTTAATAATGCAGGAAAAAATACATTTGCCAATGTAATTAGTGGATTATTAGAGTCTTATGAAGGCATTATTGCCATCAACAATATTTCCATGCGCGAAATTAGCTTGTCAAGTTTGCGCGATGTAGTTGCTTCTAATTTTTCTACGAATGATATTTTTGAAGGCTCTGTACTGGACAATATCCAAATGGGCAGAAGCAATATTTCCTACCAAGACGTAGTGTGGGCAGTGGAAAGCATGGGCTTAACGGACACTATCCATGCGCTTTCTGATGGCTTGCAAACAGAGCTTGTCGCGGGCGCAAAGTCATTCCCTCAAAGTGTGCTTATCAAGCTGACTATAGCACGATGTATCGCAGAAAAGCCTAAATTATTGATTTTAAATGATTTTCTTCATTTTTTGGAAAAAGAAGAACGCTTGCGTGTACTTCAATTTTTGAATGATAAGAAAAATCCTTGGACACTCATTTGCGTTTCCAATGACCCTACTATACTCACCACTTGCGATAGGATTATCTTGATGAAAGAGGGAGAAGTAATAGCGCAAGGCTCTTATAATGAATTACTTCCAAATCAAAACTTTCAGAAAATTTTATTGCAACCCCAAGACTTTATAACTGAATACCTTAAACCTAAAACTTCAAACTCCTGATATGTGGCGCATTATCAAACGAATCTTGTGGGCTATTTTAATTGTTTTTTTAGCTTTTGCGGGCTATGTTCTCTATCAGGTGCGTAGCTTTCTCAAAGAACCCGTTTTTGATACTGTAAAGCCCGATTTTCCGCCTAATATCGGCGAGAAAAGCGTTTTAATTTTTTCTAAAACGAATAGCTATCGCCACGAGTCCATTGAAGCAGGCGTAGAGGCTATCAAGAAAATAGGCAACGAACGCGGCTGGTCTGTTTATCACACCGAAAATGCTGCTTTTTTTGATTATTACTACCTCAAAAAATTCAAAGTAGTCATTTTTCTTTCCACCACAGGCAAGCTGTTTACCCAGCAACAAAAGTGGGATTTTATTGACTATATGCACGACGGCGGCGGTTTTGTGGGGATTCATGCCGCAAGTGATACCGAACACAACTGGGATTGGTATGGCGAAATGCTTGGGACACATTTCAAACATCACACGCTTTTTCCTCAGATTCCAACCGCAGAAATGCAGATAGAAGATACCACACACCTAAGTACAAAGTTTTTGCCACGACGCTGGCGCAGGGCAGACGAATGGTATTGCTTCAAAACTAACCCCAGAAATGGCGATTCTGTCAATATCTTGGCTACGGTAGATGAAAAAACATACGATACTGGATTGCTCAAAGGCATGGGCAACGACCACCCCATTGCATGGACAAATCGGATAAAAAAAGGGCGAGTTTTCTATACGGCTATTGGGCATACCGCCGAAACTTTTTCCGAAGAGCTTGCCCTCAAACACATTGCGGGTGGAATAGAATGGGCAGGGCAGCTTGAATAAAAATAAAATTCGTCATCTTTCCAAAAAAAGATGACGAATTAATATGATTCAAAAAAAGGTCAAAGACTAATTTTTAGCAATTTCAAGATTTACTCTTTTGCCTTTAATCGTATTTTGGTCCATGATTCTGATAACTCTTTTTACCTCACTGTCAGGGATTTCCACAAAAGAGAATTTTTCTAATACCTCAATTTCGCCAATCATCTTGCCTTTGATACCAGTTTCTCCTGCGATTGCACCTAAGATGTCGCCCTTGCTCACACGCTGGTTTTTGCCAATGCTGATAAACAAACGAGTCATTTTTGGCGTAGCGTACTTAGGTTCGTCAGCCCCAATAAAGGAGGCTTCTAACTGCTCCATCTGGCGCATATCGCCCAGGTTCATACGCACCAAAGCTGCCGCGATGTCTGTAATCTCCAAGCCTTCTTTCATCAGTTGGACAATGACTTCACTGTATTTTTCCAAGTTTCCTTTGGCAACTTCTTCTTTTACTTTTCCTGCAAAACGCTGGTTACGAACTACTTGAATCTCTTTTTCTGTGGGGATTTTGCCTTTTTCTACGATAGATTTTGTAAATCGTTCAATCTCTTTGAGCTTGCCAATTTCCCTACTTGTAACGAAGGTAAAAGAGATACCACTTTTGCCCGCGCGTCCCGTTCTGCCAATCCTATGTACGTAATACTCAGTATCTAATGGAATGTCAAAGTTAAAAACAGCATCTACATTGTTTACATCTATGCCGCGTGCCGCCACGTCAGTTGCGACCAAAATATTGACTGTACTACTTCTAAATTTCGCCATGACGTTGGTGCGTTGCGACTGTTTCAAATCACCATGAATCCCCTCAGCTTCCAAGCCTTTGAGTTGGAGCAATGCCACCAAATCATCTACTTGCCTTTTGGTATTGCAGAAAACCAGCATCAATTTGAGGTCGTACATTTCTATCAGCCTTGCCATGACCTCTATTTTCTGATTTCCTTTTACGTTAAAATAATATTGCTTGATAGAGGTATTGGTAACTTCGTTTTTCGCAATCTTAACATGGAAAGGGTCATTCAAATATCTTTTTGTCAAGTTCAAAATCGCAGGAGGCATCGTAGCAGAGAACAGCAAAGTCTGTCTGTCTTCTGGCATTTGGTCAAAAATATGCTCAATATCTTCTGCAAAACCCATGTTAAGCATTTCGTCTGCCTCGTCCAGTACCGTAGTCGTGATATTTTCAGTTCTAAAAGATTTTCTATTTAAGTGGTCAATCATACGTCCAGGCGTTCCTACGATAACCTGTGCGCCACGACGCAAATCTTTGAGCTGGCGTTCCATAGAATCGCCGCCAAAAATAGCCGTAATTTGTAAACCTCTGATATTTTTAGCAAATTTCTTTAATTCTTCTGCTACCTGTACTGCTAATTCGCGAGTAGGGCAAAGCACCATTGCCTGTGGGTGTTTGAGAGAAGGGTCTATTTTTTCGAGCAAAGGCAAGCCAAAAGCGGCGGTTTTTCCTGTACCTGTCTGCGCCTGACCGAGTACATCTCTGCCTGCAAGTGCCGCAGGGATAGCTTGTGCTTGGATAGGAGTAGCAGTGATAAAGCCCATTTCGCTTACTGCTGACATGATTTCGCTGGACAAACCGAGTTCGTCAAATGTTAAATTTTCCATGAATTTTTTGTTTCGCATTAATGGATTTTTCCAAAACACGAAATTTTTGAATTTAAAATGATTAAAAAATGATTTTGAAATTATACCATTTCAAGCCCAAAGTTTCATGGACAAACACGAGATTTAAGGAAGGTTTTTCTCTGAAAACCTAAACACGAAACCATTAAATATGAAACGGTACAAGCAAACCTGTGAAGGGCGAATCTCGGAGATAATATAGAGCCACATTGCTACCGAGCCAAGAGGTATGATTGCTTATCCTAATTATTCGCATCAGTGCGAAGATATAAGCAAAACAAGGTGAGGAAATATTATCGTATGAAATCTCTAAAAAGAACGTTACTTTACTGAATTTCAAAAGAACCAGACTATCCATTCAATTTGCGAGTGCAAAGGTCTGAAAAACAATTGAAATTAACAAATTATTTTTCATTATTTTTTTATATTTGTTCCAAATGTGCTTTTTTAAGACCCTGTAAGCTCACTAACTTAACGATAGGATTGTTTATAAAGCTGCCGTAAGGAAAACTTTTTGTGCTTCACGCCTTCTTTTGAAAACAATAGACTAATTTTGTAAATCTAAAACGTACATCAATGAATTATAAGAAATATAGAAGTGCTGATTTTGAGGGCATGGAAAAGCAGTTCCGTACTAATTTTATCAACTCACTTAGCGGTTTTAAGAGTGTAAACTTAGTAGGTACTATTAACCAAGAAGGGCTTACCAATCTGGCTATTTTTAGTCAAATATTCCATATTGGGGCAAGTCCTGCACTTATGGGTTTGCTGGTACGCCCCGATACCGCCCGAAGGCACACCTTAGAAAATATAGAAGCTACTGGTTTTTTTACACTCAATCACATCAGAGAGGCGTTTTACAAGCAGGCACACCAAACAAGCGCAAGGTATGACGTTTCGGAGTTTGATGCCTGCCAGCTAACGCCTATTTTTGGGGAGCTTCACCCCGCCCCTTATTTGGCAGAGGCGCACATCAGGATAGGGTTGGAAATGGTAGAAAAACAGGTTTTGGCTATCAATGGCACTATTCTTATCATTGGGAAGGTCATAGAAACGATAGTGAGAGAGGACTGTATTTGTGAAGATGGCTATTTGGACATAGAGAAAGCGGGTAGCGTAACTTGCTCGTCCTTAGACGCATACCATACTACGCAACGCTTGGGGAGGCTATCATACGCCAAACCAACTAAGGAAGTAGAAGTATTTTAGAAAAAATGATAATATGATGCGCTTTAACCAATCTACGTAATATGAAACTAACTTTCGGATTCATCTTTGTTTTTTCTTATTTCCATCTGTTTTCCCAAAATATGGATTACAGATTTGAGAGAATTGGTGTGAGGGACGGTTTGCCACAAAGTGAGGTGCAACAAATCATGCAGGATAGCAAGGGGTTTATTTGGATAGCTACCCGCAATGGATTAGCAAAGTATGATGGCTACCGATTTACCACTTATCGCCCCAAACTCAATGATGATGGCAAAAGCCTCAATGGAAATATTGTGAGTGGTATTGGTGAGGACAAAAGCCATCGTTTATGGATAAGCACCGTTGAGCAGGGATTAAACTGGTTTCACCTTGAAACAGGCGAAATTTCTGCTATCAAGGCTGGCTCCAAAGGCTTACTAAGCAATGACATTAATAATTTACTGGTGGGTAAAAAAGGGAATGTCTGGGTAAGTAATGCAGAGGGAATGCAAAAATATAATGCAGAAAGTCAAACCTTTGAAACAATTTTGACTAAAAAAAGCAAGGGGGCGAGGGCATCTCTCAAAAATAATTTATATGAGGACAATAATAATCATATCTGGCTTTTTGATGAAAACCGTCTCTATAAATGGGAGCAAGCAGGCAATGGTTTTGAGCTTATTTATCAGTTAGGGAATGACGATTTTAAAACAGTATTTATAGATAAGCAAAACAGGTACTGGCTGGGGAATGTCAGAGGGCTTACCTGCTATGACCCACAAACGCAAACACAAAAAAGCTATGAATATAACACATATAATCAGCAAAATGCCTTAAATACTGATGTCAAGTTTATTTTTATAGACTCCAAAGAAAATTTTTGGGTAGGCACTACTCAAAATGGTTTGTATTTGTTTGACCCCATAAGCGGGAAATTTTATAAAAATTATAGGTATAATGAGCAAGACCCTTTTTCTATTTCTTCCAATCTTATCACTCATATCTTCGAAGATACCTTTGGGGTACTGTGGATTGGTACTCCTGATGGTGTGAATAAGCTGGATTTGAACCAGAAACCATTTCGTTTATACACACAGCTACCCAGCAACAAAAATACGCTAAGTGATAAGGAAATAACAGCTATTTATGAGGACAGTAAGGGGTATGTATGGCTGGGGACTTGGAACAAGGGTGTAAATCGTTTGGATAGAAAAACGGGTATTTATGACTATTATCAATTCGAGGATAAGAACCCCAATAGTATCTGTGCGGGAATTATTGCAGGGATAGTCGAAGACAATCAAGGAGATATTTGGATTAATTCATGGTCAGGCTGTGTCTGCCGTATCGACTCACAAACTAAAAAAATAAAGCGGTATCAAATGGGGGGAGATGAGGGCGTATTGAAAGGATATAGTCAAAGAAGCATTACCAAAGATAAACAGGGCAGAATATGGACAGGGTCTATGGACGGAGGCTTGGAGTATTATGACCCTGAAAAAGACAGGTTCGTCCAACGCTTGGTCGATGCCAAAGACAAACAAGCAAAAGTGCCTCTCAGTAATGTGGTTGCTATCTATCAATCTCCCCGCGACAAAGAAGGTATCTTTTGGGTGGGCAATTACCAGCAGGGAATGTGTAAAGTAAATATCAACACAGGCACTTGTACCTACTTTGAGCGCAAGCCCCAAGACTCCACTACTCTCAGACACCCCACTGCCATCTCCTTTTTAGAGGATTCACAAGGCAGACTTTGGGTAGGCACGCAGGGCGGTGGCTTGCATCTACTCATGCCTGATGGCAAAAGTTTTAAAAATTATAGTGTAGAAAATAGCGATATTCCAGACAATACAGTGTATGGAATCCTCGAAGACAAAAGTGGAAACCTTTGGTTAAGCACCGAAAATGGCATCGCCAAGTTTAATCCAACAAAAAATTCGTTTACAAACTATGATGAAAAAGACGGCTTGCAGAGCAATGAGTTCAAATGGGGAGCTTTTTTTCAAAACCAAGCAGGGGAAATCTTCTTTGGTGGGTCTTTTGGGTTCAATAGCTTCTTGCCAGCACAAATCAAAAACAACCCTATCCCTGCCAAGCCAGTCCTTACCTCCTTCAAAATCTTTAATCAAGAAGTCCCTGTCGGGAAAAAGAAAGACGGCAAGACAGTCCTGACCAATACCATTGCCTATACCAAAGAAATCACGTTAGATTATACAGATAATATCATTTCTTTGGAATTTGCCGCTTTGCACAATAGCGACCCGCAGGGCAATCTTTATGCCTATCAGTTAGAGGGTGTAGATATGAGCTGGAATGAGGTCAAAGCAGACAAGCGGTTTGTGTCCTACTCTAACCTACCACGCAACAAAAAACTGCTTTTTCGCCTAAAAGTAGCCAACGAAGACGGCGTATGGTCGGCAGAGGAAGCCCAATTAACCATCTATGTAAGCCCTCCTCTCTGGGAAACTTGGTGGTTCAGAACATTTTTTACCTTGCTCATCTTAGGAACAGCATATTATTTTTATAGTGTTAGAACCAAATTTTTGGAGAAACAAAACCTTAAATTAGAAAAACAGGTGTTAGAGCGCACCCAAGAAATTGAAGAAAAAGCAAAAGATTTGAAAATAGCAAATCAAAATATCAAACAAAAAAATGAAGAACTTCTATCAAGTGAGGAAGAACTCCGCCAAAATATGGAGGAACTGGAAACCAATCAGGAAGAACTCCAAGCCCAAAAAGAGCAATTAGAAGATGCCTTCCAGCTACTTCATCTCCAAAATAGCAAAGTCAATGACAGCATTCGCTACGCCCAACGAATCCAAAATGCAATACTTCCACACGAAGATATTTTAGCTACTGCTTTCTCCGAACATTTTGTTATCTTCAAGCCCAAAGATGTAGTTTCAGGCGATTTTTATTGGTACTTGGAAATACAAAATGGAGAATCTGGTAATCGGGAATCGGGAATGAATACAATGAGTAATGACGAATTACTAATGACGAATGAAAAACAACAAACAATTAACAATAAACAATCAACAGCTATTCAAAATAAAAAGAAGTTTTTAGCGGTAGTAGATTGCACAGGGCATGGCGTACCTGGTGCATTTATGAGTATGATTGGCAATACTTTACTCTATGAAATCATCAATACCAAGGGCATCTTTGAACCTCACCTGATTTTAGAGCAACTGCACGAAGGTATCCTCAACTCACTCAATAAGAAAGATGCAAATATGAAAGATGGTATGGATATAGCCCTCTGCTGTATAGAAAAACAGGCAAACAACGAGGTAAAAATCCAGTTTGGTGGTGCAAAACGACCTTTGTACTATCTTTCTAATAACCAGTTAGTTAAAGTAAAAGCAGATAGAAAATCTATTGGACAATCTTACACCAAAGACATTTTTACGTTGAACGAAATCACTTTGCAGGTAGGCGATACACTTTATATGACCACTGACGGCTGGATAGATACCATAAACCCTGGAAGAGCGCGTTTTGGGAGTCAAAAGTTTCAAGAAATGCTATTGCAGGGCATCAATTTGCCCTTAAATACACAAAAAGAAATATTTAGCCAAATCTTAGAAGACTACGAACAAGGTACAGAGCAAAGAGATGATGTACTGCTGGTGGGTGTGAAGTTATAGGCTGAAATTGATATGTCATAGGCTATTTTACTATCAAAAAAATCAGTAAATCTTAAAAATAAGATTTACTGAGTTTTTTTTGTAAAGGTTACATAATTTACACTGTTCCGCCTTTTTGCAAGCCATTCACAATAGACTCAACAAAAGTGCTGGCAATACTCTTGCCCACCGAGCCAAACATATCCATATTGACGCTGGAAGTCAGTTTTTCCATCAAGCCATTACCTACCGCAGTGGCTTCTGCCTTATCTACGCCCGCATTAGGGTCGCCAAGCATGGCATGATATTGCTGAGGAAGTACACTTGACAACAAGCTCCCCGCCTGCCCAATGATAGACATAAGGATTTGTTTTTCTTGATTTTCACCCAAAAAAGGCAAATCTACCTTTGCATTGATTTGGTCTGCAATCGAGTTGAGTTGAGTTTGTGATAACATACTATTTTATGGTTAAATGTTTAGAAGTTCAAAGATAAGAGATTAATTTATATTTGTCATCTATACTTATAAATCGTAGTTTTGTAAAAATATTTCAAAAAATAAACAAACTCTATGTTTAACAGATTGATAGCCCTGGGCGTGATTATTTATGGTGTCATTACTTTTTTGGGTGCAGAAATGCCTTACTACATGACCGCTTTCTTCATTTTCGTTTTGATTCTTGCTTTTTTGGCGTATGAATACACGCAAAAGCAAATCTACTTTATTGATATTAAAATTGGTGGAATCGTAGGCTATCAGACTCGTTTTAAGTTTTTTACGCTTTATTATTCACTTTATCGCTATGTGGATATGTATCAAGCTATTAATCAATATGTTACAGATTTCAAAAATATCCAAACTATCCCTTCCTCGCACTACGAATTTTTGAGTACACTCCTCGAATACAAGTTTTGGGGCTTGCCTTATCGCAAAATCAACAGTGCTTCGTCCTATTCACTCAAAGTCAGCCACGACCAAGAAATTTTTGTTCCCGAAGATTGTTGCTGGGTCATTCCTGACCATGCTGGATTTCCAGTAATTTTGCGCCTCAAACGCCGTAACAGCTTGCTCTATATGGAAATTGCGGGTGCTAATTCCGAATTAGCAGATAAAATCAAGGAAAAAATAGAAGACATCGCACTCAAAAATAGCATTTACAAAAGCAAACTGCTCAGTATCAGCTATGACCACGAAGTGCAAAATGATGATGGCGAAACTGTCCACGTCAATGACATCAATATCAACTTTCTTGCGCCCAAGCCCATCAGCCCCGAAAATATCGTATTAGAAGACGAAATTATGCAAATAATCCAACGCAACGTGTTTGATTTCTTTACACATTCAGCGCAATTAGCCCAGCATAAAATTCCTCTTAACCGCGGTTTATTGTTTTACGGAAGCCCTGGCACAGGAAAAACGTTTACCTGCCACTACATTTACCACGAATTGAAGGACGTAACTTGTATTGTGGCTTCGGGGCAATCTTTGGTGCATATCAAGTCCGTTTGCAACATTGCCCGAATGTTACAACCTGCGCTGGTGATTTTGGAAGATGTAGATTTGGTATTTGCCGCCCGCGAAATAAACCTTTACAGCAGTGCTTTGGGAGAGCTAATGGACCAGCTTGATGGCTTCAAACCTGACGACAACATTGTTTTTATCCTGACTACCAACTCCTTAGACCGCATGGAAAAAGCCATCAAAGACCGACCAGGGCGCATCAATCAGATTGTTCACTTTGACGTACCCAATAGGGAATTGCGTTTGCGCTATTTGAAAAACTATCTTCGCCACTGTAATACTGAAAAAATAGATTTTGAAAATCTCTCCAAAAAAATAGATGGTATTTCTCAGGCTTTCATCAAAGATTGGGTTTTTAGGGCTATCCAAGTGGCTTTGGAAGCAAAAAGCTATGAAACACAAGAAATTGTAGTTCTCGAAGAAACGCATTTTGATGTTGCACTCAAAGAAATCATCAAGTACAACAATCAGGCGGCATACTCGATAGTGGGCTACAAAAATGATGTCCTATAAAAAATCATTCAACGCCAATCTTTCATATACTTCTAATTTTCCGCCTTCGGTGCAGTTATAAATTTTTCTACCAGAGGCATCATACACGTCTTTTGCCATTTGATAGGAAACTTCACTTTGGAAAAGGTCAGGCAAGTGCCACTTTACGCCGCCTGCAAAGTAGCGCGGGTCAAAGTGATTAGGGTCTGTTTCTCCCGAAACTACAGCTTGGTTTGCATGACCTTTGGTGGCAAAGTTGTGGTCGCAACCTACTAAGCCAACTTGCTCAAAACCAAAGTGATACGCCAGTTGCATGGCTACATAAGTTACCGTAAAACCTCCATACACGCTTACCGAGCAGTCGCGCGCAAAGGCAGGAAGGTACGTTTCCTTGACAAAAGTAACATGAGGACGCGACTTGACGAACTTTGTGCCATATCCTTCCAAAAACAATGGAATCTCCGTTTGATTATAAAAATCTTGATTTTGTTCTATCACCAAATGATTAACCGCCGCAATACAGGAAGGTCTGAAAGGCGATTTTTCAAATAATAAATTAATTTTGTTTAACCCAAAAGTATAAACTCCTGACTTCATTAACAAGTCAAAATCAACTTTGAGCAAACTGGGTCCATTGCAAAGGATTACAGCTTTTTTGCCTTTGTGCTTGTCTTTCATGGCTTTGAGCTTGGCACGCGAACGCCAAGATTCTAACTGCAAGTCCCAAAAAATGCGATGTCTGATGAGGCTCGCCGCTTTCATGTAAGGATTGATGGTGGGAGGTTGCTGAAGAATAGGTATTTGGTCTTGATTCATTTTTAACTTAGTCTAATTCGTGGGTCAGTCAGTGCATAAATAATATCTACTAAAATATTGATAAGCACAAAGATAACCGCAATGATGATGGTTGCGCCCATGATGATTGGAAAATCTTTGGTTTCTACGGCTCTGATAGTTACAGCACCCAAACCTTTGAGATTAAAGATATATTCGATAAAAAATGCGCCTGTCATCAGGGCAGCAAACCAGCCCGTAACCGCCGTAATGACGGGGTTGAGAGCATTGCGAAGGGCGTGCTTAATGATGACTGTCCACTTGGGCAATCCTTTGGCGCGGGCAGTGCGGATATAGTCTTGTGATAGCACTTCGAGCATGGAGTTACGCGTAAGCTGAATAATAATAGCCAATGGACGCAAACTAAGCGTAAAAGCAGGTAAAATCAGGTTTTGAAACAAAAATACGCGACTCCCATCAGGCATCACTTCTATAAAATGCCCTCGCACTGGCAAGCCAATAAATTCATCTAAATAATACCCAAAAATAGCCGCTACCAAGATAGCCATTACAAAAGACGGCGTAGAAAAGCCAATGACCGAAATTGAAACTATCAAGCTATCAGCCAGCGAGTTTTTCCTGAGCGCAGCAATTAGCCCAAAAAAAAGCCCAAAAAAGGTGGCGAGCATCATAGAAACCAACGACAAAATGAATGTACCTTCTAAGTTTTCCAAGAGTTGCTCAGATACTTTGCGGTCAGTAATGATGGAACGCCGCAAGTACGGTTTCTTCACCACCAATACGCTTGTGCCAACCTCTACTATGCTCAGATACTCGTATTTGTATTGATTTTCAGGTATATTTTCGTGAATGGATAGCAGAGAAAAATCATTGAAATAAATAAAAAATTGTACCAATAAAGGCTTGTCAAAACCAAATTCTTTATTGAGCATTTTTCTATCTTCTTCCGAAGGGTGCTTGCCCATGATTTCCTCGACAGGGTCGCCAGGGAGTGCATGAAAAACAAAAAATACAACCAGCATCACCCCAAAGACGACTACAAAACCATACACTAATTTTTTTAAAATAAATTTAATCATATTTTGACTTTTTCAAAATTGCAATTTTTCTGCCGCAGGTATATCATGATGATGCCACATTCCTTTGACCGTTCCCTCTTTGAGCAATATCAGCCCAGGATTAGACCTAATCATGGTTTTTAGCACTACCCCATCTGCAAAATAGTATGGCACAGCCAGCTGTACTTCGTGCCTAAACGCCGCGAAAGCCTTGCTGTCGCTCGAAGTAATCACCACAGGCGTTACCCCTTTTAATTGACTGACCAAGCTAACAATTTTAGGATAACTATCCAAATTTGTGTTGCCAATATAATTATTTTTGTCCAAATCGTGAATAATTATCAATAGTTTACTGCCTTTGAACGTTTCTGCCGTAAAATCACCTTCGTCGTTCCATACCTTATAATCTGTAATTTTTGCCTTACACGCCTCTGCATTTACGGTGAGCATTTCCTTAAATTTGTAGGTCGTATCCGTTGGATAATCTTTTAAAGTCAAGGTTTCCCCATTTTTTTCCATCACGTAGTTATACACACAAGGTTCAGGCTGTTTCATTTTTTCAGGAATACTATTGCCCACTTTGTACGGTCTGAAATCGATAAAAGGCAAATGCGCTACTGCATAATACGCTAAAAATGAACAAATTAACGCAGAGGCAACTACAATGCTACTTCTGGTAATGCTCGCCAAGTTTTCAAATCTATTGCGCTGAAAAAACAAAATTAAAATCAAAATCGTCAGTACAATGTCTTTCTCAAAGGACTGCCAAGGCGTAAGTTTGATGGCATCACCAAAGCAACCGCAGTCGGTAACTTTGTTGAAATAAGCAGAATAAAAAGTCAGGAAAGTAAAAAAAACAATGATGATCAGCAGTAAATTAACCGTCAATTTTTTTCGATAATTTGCCAGCAAAGCCACGCCCAAAACCACTTCTAAGACACACAAAAAAATGCCAATAGGTAAACTAAAAGGCACTAAAAACTCCCAAAAACCATGAAAAACTGCCAAATTGAGTTGTTCCTTGTCATAGGCAAAAACCTCAAAGTATTCCTCTAACTTGATAGCCATGCCCACAGGGTCGTTGATTTTGATAAGCCCTGAAAAGATGAATAAGCCACCTACAAAAAAAGTGATAATTTGATTGATTAACTTCATTTGTTTTGATTTGAAAACACAAAATTGCTCAATTTTTTTGGGAATTAATAAATTATTTGAAAATATCACTGCTCAAATGCTTAAAAGCCTCCATCGCACCCAAATATTCACACGTTCTTGCGCCTGCTTTGTTGGCATTGGCAACTATTTTCTGCCACTCTCCCCAATTTATTACTGTCATTTCTGCTGGTTTTCTTTCGCTGATTTGGTACAAAACTGCGCCCACAAAGGCATCACCCGCGCCTGTCGTGTCCACTGGCATTACAGAAATACTGGGGATAATGTACGTTTTTCCGCCGTAACCAAGCATCGTGCCGTCCTTGCCCAGCGTAATTGCGAAAGTCGCTTTTGTGCGTTCTATCAAGCTATTTGCGGCTTCGTCTAAGGTATTTGCGCCTGTGATGAGCATTGCCTCTTCATCGCTGACCTTGAAAAAATGACAAGATTTCAAGAAATGCCATGATTGGTCTATGAAACTTTGTGTATTATTTTTGAATAACAAATGACGGTAATTGGGGTCAAAACTGACAAATATTTTTTGCTGTAAAGCCCTCTCTAAGAGTGTTTTATAGGCGATTTGAAGTTTACCTTCCAGAAAGCCCGTTGCCGAGCCAAAATGGATAATACCAAATTCCTCCAAATCAATCAGGGCAATATCTTCGACAGAAAGCTCGCCATCTGCGCCTCGATTAAACACAAAATCTCTTTCGCCATTTTCCATCAGAGATACAAAAGCAAAAGTCGTAAAAGTAGCTTGGTCTTGGTGCATAAAACGCGTATTGACCCCAAAATTTTGCATGGTTTCGATAAGCTGTTTGCCAAAAGGGTCATTGCCCACCTTCGCTGCCAGCTCGACCTGCCCACCCAGAGCCGCTACTGCCGCCGCTACGTTGGTAGGTGCGCCGCCTGTTTTTTTCAGAAAATTTTGCCCTTCTCCAAGCGATTTGCCTTTGTCAGTACAAATCATGTCTATCAGTGCCTCACCCACGCATAGTATTTTTGTCATCTTGCTCTATTTTTTGCCTTTAATTTTACTTTAATTTTTCGTCCAAATATTTTAATAAATTATCACTTTTTATTTCATCTAACTGATTGTCTTTGATTAAGTTAGCGTGTTGAATTAGGGTTTCAGCATACAGTTCGAGGTCAGCCTTTTTGACTTTTTCGGTCAGCAATTCCAGTTGCACAATACTTTCTGTATCAAACGAAAGCTCATCTACTTCATCAGATTTTTGGATATTGCGCTGTTGCAAATTATCAATTTTGTTGGCGATAGCTTGGACTTTGAGGCGTTGCAGATATTTTGCTTTGGTTTGCTCAAGTTCTGTAAGGATTTCCTCATAAACTTTGATACGTGCTGCTACAATGCCAATATTATGTAAAGAAGTCGTAATTAGTTTTTCAACGGTCTGTATTTCAGCTTCTTCTGTGTGTAACTTGTAATTATTTTTGAGGTAAAAATGATAATTTTCTTCATCAATTTGATGTGAAAACACAACATCATTTTTTTGCAAACGCATTTCATCGCCTTCCCTGCCTATATATAAGGTATGTAGCTGATAAATAGACGAATACGCTTCATTCATTGCTTCTTTTAATTCTTTGACGAGTTGCTGGTCTTCTTGTAAATAAATGTTGCACTTTTGGATAGCTGAATCGATATGATTGTCATTTTGTTCAGCTTTATCGGCTTGATTTTCAGTATTATTAGCTTGGTTTTTGGGTATTGTTTTTTCAGATGGAGGAGGCATCAAAGGCTTGCCAAGATAGGTGTGATAAACTCTCTGAAATTCCTTTAAAAATTCTTTGAAAGGTATCTCATCAAATTCATAGCTGCTAAAAGTAGGAGCATTGCCTTTGGCGAGTACAAAAGTGATTGCCTCTATGCTAATGTCTTTGGTGTTTTCTAAGTCAATTTCGTCGATGTTTTTGGTTATTTTGTTCTTATTTTCCAAGTAGGTAATTTGGGTTCGGCGTAGGTCATGCCATGAAATAGTCTGAGGTTTTCGGAACAGTAATCCTCTGTTAATCACCATTTTATCTGCTGAAAGCGTTGTTTTTATTTTTTGCCAAAACAAGGGCGTAAAAATCGCAAATGATACAAAACTGCCCGCCAAAATATACAGTACAGGGGCAAGAAAAGTGAGAAAAGTATGGTCAAGCCAATAAGCGAGCAAGCCGCCCACTGTGGCAAACATCAAAAAACCCCAGTTGGCACTGTTAGAGCCTTTGAGTGTGAAAATTTCTTTTTCCATTATCTTATTTTTGTTACATCACTTCTTTGCAGACACGTTACAAATTTTTCCAAACTTAGGGCTTCGAGTGTAAAGCAATTCTATTTCCTTCACTATCTTCAAATTCTGCCACAGAACCCAAACTGCCATTGGAAGTCTTGGGATATAAAAGTTTCCCACCGTTTTGCTCCACCAATTTTAATGTTTCATCTATGTTTTCGGTTTCGAAGTAAATCAAAACACCATTTTTTGTGGGTTTATAAATTTCTCCCTTCGCCAGTGCGCCTGAAATTCCACGTTCATTTTCAGCAAAAGGAAATAGAGCCATCTCATTCCCATCAATGGAATCTTTCTCAAAATCAAAATCAAAAACTGAGGTATAAAACCTCATTGCCCTATCCATGTCTGTTACAGGAATTTCAAAATAAACTACTGGATTAGGTAATTTTCTCATATCAGTTTTGTTTTTAGTGTCCAAATTTTCTGACTTTCCTGATTCGCTGTTGCAGGAATAGGAGAAAACGCTAATAATTCCAATAGCAACCAGAATGGAATAATTTTTTATTGGATTTGTTTTTACTTTTTTATTCATTTTTATGATTATATCGCATTTTTCGTGGTAGAGTAGTCCCCACCGTTAATTGACATTCAAGAATAAACCGCGTTCTTGGATTTTGAACGTTCCCACCGTTAAAACGGTGAGCTATATTTAACCTACCGTTTTAATGCCACAGTGGAACTGGTAGGAACTCAAAGAACGAGTATTTTATGAAAACCAATAAACGGTGGGTTAAAAATAACACCTCACTTTAGCGGGGTGAGCTTCCCACAAATATTGTCCGAGAACTATCTTTATTTGAAATTTCAACTAATTTAATGGAAATACTTAATCTTAGCATACTCTGTCCTTACATCACTTCCTTGCAGGCGCGGTACAAATCTTTCCAGTTTTCTTTGGGTTTCAACACCGTTTCCAAGTATTCCTGCCATACGATTTTGTCCTGAACAGGGTCTTTGACGACTGCACCTACCAAGCTCGCCGCTACGTCCTGCGCGTTTAGCACGCCATCACCAAAGTAAGTCGCTAAGGCTAACCCACTGTTTACAACTGAGATAGCTTCTGCTACGCTGACGGAGCCAGAGAGTTGTTTTATTTTTGTTTTGCCATCATCTGAAACACCATTGCGTAACTCTCTGAAAATGATTACAATACGCCTAATTTCTTTCAAAGTAGATTCTTCCAAAGGCATTTTGATATTAGGAACGATACTGGCGACGCGCCGTTGCACAATGTCGATTTCCTCATCTATGCTATCAGGTGGCGGCAAAATCACTGTATTGAATCGGCGTTTCAACGCGCTGGAAAGCTCATTTACGCCTTTGTCGCGGTTATTGGCAGTGGCAATCACATTGAAACCTTTGATTGCCTGCATTTCTGTATTGAGTTCGGGAACGGGCAAGGTTTTTTCGGAAAGTACAGTGATAAGTGTATCTTGAACATCAGCAGTCATGCGTGTAAGTTCCTCAATACGTGCTATTTTGCCACTTTTCATCGCGACCATCAAGGGTGAAATCACGAGTGCTTTTTCGCTGGGACCTTCTGCCAAGAGGCGTGCATAGTTCCAGCCGTAGCGGATAGCTTCCTCGCTTGTACCTGCTGTTCCCTGAATGAGCAAGGTAGAATCATTGGTAACGGCGGCGGCTAAATGCTCTGATACCCAAGACTTTGCAGTGCCAGGCAGCCCATAGAGCAACAAAGCCCTGTCAGTGGTCAGGGTAGCAACGGCAATTTCCATCAATCGCTTATTGCCAATGTACTTGGGCGAAACTTGGAAACCATTTTTTAGCTTTCCACCTGTCAAATAAGTAACCACTGCCCAAGGGGACATCTCCCAGCTTTCGGGGCGAGTGTGCGTATCTTGCTTTTTGACTTCGTGCAGTTCTTCGGCAAACTGTTGTTCTGCGTGTTGTCTGAGTACGGACATAGCGTAAATGATTAAGTTTTTATTAATGACTAATTACAAATGAATAATGGCTAATTACAAATGAATAATTACGAATGAATAATGATGAATTTTATAGATAAAATGGTTGTCTGACAATTTTTGTGGCAGACTGAGTTTCTACGAGTTCCCCCCGCTAAAGCGAGGGGTTAGATTAACCCCTCGCTTTAGCGGGGGGAACTTTCCACAAAAATTGTCAGAGTATCGATAAAATTAATCAATTCTCACGAGTTTTTCCACCAAATTGATATTTTTTTAAATATTTTTTCAAACTCTATTGATTTTTGCACCTAATGCGTTGAGCCTCAAATCTATATTTTGATAACCTCGGTCTATCTGCTCTGCATTGCGAATAATGCTCGTTCCTGTCGCAGACATCGCGGCAATCAAGAGGGAAACGCCTGCGCGAATATCAGGCGAGGTCATGGAAATCGCGCGAAGCGGATTGGTTTTGTCCAAGCCAATGACCGTAGCCCTGTGCGGGTCGCAAAGAATAATTTGTGCGCCCATGTCAATCAATTTATCTACAAAAAACAAGCGGCTTTCAAACATTTTTTGATGAATCAACACCGTTCCTTGCGCCTGCGTAGCCGTAACCAGCACAATGCTCAACAAATCTGGTGTGAACCCAGGCCAAGGCGCATCAGCAATCGTCAAGATAGAACCGTCTATAAATTTGTCGATTTCGTAGTGGTCTTGGGCAGGAATATAAATGTCGTCATTGCGAAACTCCATTTGGATACCCAAACGCTGAAAAACAGTAGGAATCAAGCCCAACTGGTCTATGCGGGCGTTTTTGATGGTGAGTTCTGAAGAAGTCATTGCTGCCAAACCAATAAAACTGCCAATTTCTATCATGTCAGGAAGCATGGTATGTGCTGTACCACCCAGATTCGTAACTCCCTCAATATGAAGCAGATTAGAGCCAATACCAGAGATTTTTGCGCCCATTCGGTTTAGCATCAGGCAAAGCTGCTGCAAATAAGGCTCGCAAGCGGCATTGTAAAGCGTAGTTTTGCCCTTTGCCAGCACCGCAGTCATCACCACATTTGCCGTTCCCGTTACGGAGGCTTCGTCCAAAAGCAAATAGCAACCCTCTAATCGCGAGGCATCTATCTCATAAAAACTATCGTCAATGTCATAATTAAACCTTGCGCCAAGTTTCTGAAAGCCAAGAAAATGCGTGTCCAATCTGCGGCGACCTATTTTGTCGCCACCAGGCTTAGGCATTTTTGCCCTGCCAAATCGCGCTAATAAGGGTCCCAAAATCATAATAGAGCCACGCAAAGCCGCCGCTTTTTGCTTAAATTCAGGCGTTTCCAAAAAGCCCATGTTTACGTTTTTCGCTGTAAAGCTGTACGAACTTTCGCTGAGTTTCTGGACTTCCACCCCCAAATCAGCCAATAATTCTATCAATTTATTGACATCTCTGATGTTGGGGATATTGTGAATGGTAACGGTTTCGGGTGTAAGCAAAACGGCACACAAAATTTGTAAAGCCTCATTTTTTGCTCCCTGCGGCGTAATTTCGCCTTTGAGTTGTGTGCCTCCAGTAACCTCGAAGGTGATACTTTTAGATTCTTGCATTTGAGAATGAATGGTTTGAAATGGTTTGATTTTGTGAGAAGGGCTTTGATAAACCTTTTACTTTTCGCAATCATACTCCAAAATTAGAAATGATTGGCAAACTATCAGAAAAAAAATTAAATTTGTAAAAAAAAGAAAGAATATGCAATTTGCAGATGTAAAAAATGATATAGCTTTCCGAAAAATATTTGGTAATGAAACCAAGAAAGAAATTCTGATTTCTTTTCTCAATGCTGTGTTAAAATTAGAGGATACACAAAAAATTAGCTGGATAGAAATACTCAATCCGTATCAACTACCCCGATTTACCCAATCCAAAGCAAGTATTTTAGATGTGAGAGCCAAAGATGAAAACGGAAATACATATATTATAGAAATGCAAGTTGCTGATAAAAAGGGACTTGATAAGCGCATTATTTACTATCTGTCCAAAGGTTATGCTGCTCAGTTAGGCGAGGGCGAGGATTATCACCTTTTAAAGCCAATGATTTTTATAGGAATTTTGGATTTTGAGTTTTTACAAGGAACGAAATATCTTTCAAGGCATTTGATTCTGGACGAAGAAACCCAAGAACACAAACTCAAAGATTTTACTTTTCATTTTATTGAATTACCCAAATTTAATTTTAGCGAAAATGAATTGAAAAACAGGATAGAAAAGTGGATTTTCTTTATCAAAAATGCGCCTAATTTAGCTATCGTTCCACCAAATATAGATGATGTTGGGCTACAAGAGGCTTATAAAGAAGCAGATAAGCACGCTTGGACAAAATCAGAAGTAGAGGAATATGAGTATGCCAAAATACGTGAAACAGATGAAAAAACAAGAGAGTTGTTCCTTATTGAAAGCAGGGACAGACAAATTGGTAAAAATCTGATTAAGTTGGGTTCTGATGATGATTTTATTTTAAGTGCAACTGGTTTATCCATCGCGCAAATTCACGAATTAAGAAAAGAAACAAATGAATAGCTAAACCTTACGAAACAACAAATAAATGAAAGACCAACATCACCCATTTTTTAATGAAGACATCAAGCCTGCGCTGACAGTGCTAAATATCGTCTTAGGGCTTTTTGTTCCTGCTACACTATTTTTTGGTTTGATTGCGCTGATTGTCAAGCCATTGCAGACTTATATGAGTGGAGGTGAAAACTTGGCGCAGAACCTTACTTGGGCTGTTGGTGGCATTGGCTTTCCACTCCTCACGATTTGGTCTATTTTTCGTACCCAGCAAGAATACAGGAAAAAAGAGTACAGAAAGGCTTTTTATATCAGCATTTCTCCTATTATTTTTGCCTGTGGCTTGCTTCTTATTTTTGCACTTATTTATATTGTAGAAACTTTTTTGATGTTTTTTGAATAAAAAATTAGGTTTATAAAAAGTTATAGCGGAAAAATTGGTTTTTCACGTACTTCGTACCGAGAGATAACACGTGAAAAAATGCCCTATCAATGATTCATGTGTTCACCCACAGTGGAACTGATGAATTACAATGCGCTAAAAGATTAGAAGAATCAAAAATTAAATAGTTTGAAATAGTTTTATCATATAATTATTTGATAATCAAATTTTTAAAAATAAATAATCATTAGAAATATGGAACTCAAAAATGCAAAAGTCTTGGTAACTGGGGGCAGTGGAGGCATTGGCTTCGAGGTAGCGAAACAACTCATCGCGCAGGGCGCAAAAGTGGCTATCTGTGGGCGTAACCAAGAAAAACTTGACCACGCGGCACGAAGCATTGGCGCATTGCCTATTTTGGCTGATGTGAGCAAAGAAGAAGATGTTACGCGCATGGTCGCAACAGTTATCAAAGAATTTGGTGATTTTAATGTACTGATTAACAATGCCGCTTTTGGTTTTTTTGGGCTGCTGGTTGATACGCCTACGGACAAGTTTAACGAACTACTTGCCACCAATCTTACAGGCGCAATGGTAACGGCGAGAGAAAGCGCAAAACACTTTGTTTCAAAAAGTTACGGCAATATTGTGAATATTTCCTCTACGGCGGGCTTGGCAGGTTTTGCCAATGGAACGGCGTATGTCGCGACCAAATTTGCCCTCAAAGGCATGACCGAATGTTGGCGACATGAACTTCGCAAGCACAATGTGCGCGTGATGCTCGTCAATCCAAGTGAGGTGCAAACAGATTTTGTCGCTAACTCTGGTAGGCAGGCAAGACCTCAAAATGCGACCAAATTAGAAGCAACTGAAATAGCTCATACCATTGTTAGTATGCTCACTCTCAATGATGTAGGCTTTATCACCGAAGCTACTGTTTGGGCTACTAACCCACAAAATTAATGGTATTTTTTATCTTTTGAAATCCTAATTTTATTAAGATGGCTCTTATCAAAACAGTAAACGGCATTAGTCCGATTTTTGGCGAGGATTGCTATTTGGCTGAAAATGCGACGATTGTAGGCGAAGTAATCATGGGCGACCAGTGTAGTGTGTGGTTTCACACCGTTATTCGCGGGGACGTGAATAGCATCACGATTGGGAATCAGACCAATATCCAAGATGGCGCAGTGATTCACTGCACTTACAAAACCGCCAAAACGACGATTGGGAGCAGGGTTTCCATCGGGCATAACGCGCTCGTGCATGGGTGTACCCTCGAAGATGACTCGCTGGTGGGCATGGGGGCTATTGTCATGGACGGTGCCGTAGTCCAGACTGGCGCGATGGTTGCCGCAGGCGCAGTTGTACTGGAAGGCACTATCGTCGAGTCGGGCTTTCTCTATGCGGGCGTACCTGCCAAAAAAATAAAACCCATTGACGACAAACTCAAAGAAATGCTGAAACGTATTTCAGGAAACTACATCATGTATTCTGGCTGGTTCAAGGCATAGTTTTGAAATTTGGTTTTACTTATTGCTTGCCAAATTATTTTCTTAGCGATTCGGTAAGTTGGTCATATTCAGCATGAGAACCTATCCAAAATCAAATTATGGTATCATCTTTTTTTACGCCTAATGCCCTATATGAA
>JAAFJS010000039.1 GCA_013298985.1 Cytophagales bacterium | reverse complement strand
ATATGAAAGCAACTTGGGCAAATATTGACAAAGCCAAAACCATACTGAACTGGCAACCTACTGTCCATTTTGAAACTGGAATCCAGCAATGCGTAGCTTGGTACTTGGAAAATAAATCTTGGGTGAGCCTGGTTAAATAAAAATTTTTAGCTGATTGGGAAATTAACCCACCCTTGCAAATATGATGATTGCAAGGGTGGGCTTTTGCTTGGTTTATGTCCCCTACTTTATAAATTGTTGTCCTTAGTCCTAATATTTTTTTGAATTTTAGAGTGTCTATATAATTTATGCATACGATGTTTGTCGTAGGGTATTTAAAAGAACTCATCTAAAAGTGTATAAAATTCCAACTTGTCTTTATTCACTTTCATTAAGCCGTATTCATCAAAAAATAAAGTTACTAATTTATCATTAAAATTGTCTTTAATACTTCTCACTGCAAGGGCAATATCTTGATATTTGTCAGCAACTCCACCATTGCCTATGCTCAAGTCATTACTAATTTTCATTTCTATATTAGCGGCTGCCTTTATTATCTTTTCGTTCATAGCCTACTATTTCAAACCACGCTTTTTGAGGTCGGCTTTTTGGATAACCGTTTTCAGTGCGAAACTTTTTTCGTTCTTCGGTAAAGTCCCACCACGTTTTTTTCGTGTCATTGGTGTTTGCAAAATTCACGACCAATCTAAATTGGTCTTCTACGCAAGGGTCAGTCCAATAACCTTTTTTCTGTTCGTATTCGTCTGTGAGTTTAGCACCGTCTTTTTGTTTTAGTTCGTTGAGTGAATAATAACCTAAAAAAACAAGGTCTTCGGCAAATTTTATTCCGACTGACGGAACGGTTTGAAATTCTGCTAACGCGTAAATTTCTTTTACTCGTTCAGTTGTAGCGTTTAACAACACTTCCAATTCGTCAGTTGCGAAGTCAAGAATGTTAGCAATTTTGATTTTATGCTTCCTCAAATTTGCTTTTTCAATGTCCGTTAGCGGAAGTTTTATATTTGTCTTATTTTTCATCTTCGGCAAAAGTTAATCTGTATAGTGATACAATTCGCAAGAGTAATCTTTCATAGCATGAGGTTGTCTGTGGGGATATAAGTAACAGTGGGGGGCAAAAAACTTGGATTACAAACCCAAAGCAAAGTAGGGCGAGATTGTTCCACAACGGTTACAAATCCCGCCCAGCAGGGTGAAAAAATACCCACAAGGGCGAAAAAAATTCAAATTTAGCACATTTGCCCCTGCTTGTGCCAAGCCCATGTTGTTGGCAGTAGTTTTTATTTTAATTTGTCAATGCTTTTAATTTCTTTTGGTAATTCTATTATTTTTAATTTTGCATTATTAAATAATATTAGTTCTTTATTGTTCAATTCTCGTGTTGATTTAATTACATTAAGAAATTTCTCTGGTTCAGACTGAAACTCTACCAACTCATCAAATGTAGGTCTCCTGTTCAAGAGGAATGTTAGAATTTGTTCTGGCGAGTACTTTAATGAAGATGATTTAATGATACTTTCGGAAGATTGATTTGTCAGAGAAGTTAGCTCATTATTTATGGTAGTTGTAGGTCTGTTGACCTGTTTGTTGAGTTGAGTGAGTTGTCTTGCTACAAAATATTCTGTATTTTCTTCACTTGATTCAGCATAAAACTCACCACCTATATTAACAACTGGTGAGGTAATTTTAGCATTGCCATCACTTTTTGAATATTTTAATGAATGATATTTAACTACGTGCATACCAGTACATATATAAACTCCTTTTACACCTTTCATATTGAAAAGATTATCAGCTAATAAAGAGATTTTTTGAAGGTCGCCTAATTGGATTTTAATTCCAGATGTACCTTCTAAACTAATTGTGAATCGAGAATATTGATTGCTTCGAATTGAAGCAGAAAGTTTAGCAAATGGAGCCCCACCGTCTCCTTCTACTTTAGTTCCTTTTGAAACAAAACTCTTGTAAATGACATCTTTTTCAGCATTTGTCAAATTTGGTTCAATTTTATAGTCGGCTAAAATTATTGCTCCCTGTGGTTGTAATAGATTAGTGCTATCCATTACCCATATTGTGCCTAATTGTCCAATTAGGTCACTTTTATATTTTAATGCGTTTAATTCAACTCGCCATCCTGCATCTCCAATGACAACATTGCTTGGCAGTTTATCCGCTGTAACGACCTTGTCGACTTCAGTTTCTGCAATTCTTTCAAGTTGCTTTTTTATAGTTTCTTTCTCTTTCTCAATTGCCTCTTTCTCACTGTTATTGGTGATGATTTGTTGCTTTAAAGTTTCTATTTGTTTTTTGAGTTCTGGTTTTGATTGTCCCAGAACAGAAGTGCTGACAAGAATTGATAACGTCAGAGTTGAAATTAGCGTTTTTATTGTCATTTTCAATTTATTTATGGTTTTGTTAAAATTACTGCCAACGAACATGGCTTGGCGCAGGTGGGGCAAACCAGCACAAAAGCAAAGGTTGCCCCGCCCCAAATTTAGCACATTGCCCCGATAAATATTCAAAAACGGTTCGCTGCTGCGATTCAATTTAGCATCTTAGTACCACTTGCACTAAGTCTATGCTATGGCGTTTAAGCCTTATTGAAGATTCTTCTTTACATAAAACTCATTGCTGTATTAATGTAATCCATTGTTGCGGGATTCTCCAAATGCTTGTTCCCCACGAATAGTTATCAAGAACAGTTTTAAGTGCAATATAATCAAGATTAACTACTTGCGACACAATTGCATTATCAGCAGTAAGAACTGGAAATCTAATTGCATTTCCATAACAAGGATTAGCAGTAGTTTCATTACAATTTGTGTTTAACAAATTATTTATGTTCGCTGTGGTTCTACTTGAATGAATTCCAACTAAGTGTCCACTTTTATCGAAAATAGGACCTCCTGAAAAACCTGGTAATGAATTGCCTCCATAGTGCAATCTTGTAACAATATTGTTGTTACCTTCATCAAAACAACTTAGCAAATTTGTTTTGAAAATGCTTAAAGATGACTGTCTTTGACTAAGGTAATTAAAGGGTAAATCTGGGAAACCAGCTATTGAGATATCATCTCCTGGAAAAGGCAATACTGTAGAAAAGGAAGCAGGTGTTAGCTGTACTCCTTCTGTACTATCTATTTTAAGAAGTTTTAAATCATACACATTTGGATTACCTACGTTGTCTGTGGTAGAATTAACAAATGAGGCGGTAAATGTTTTTTGCGGAATGGCATATACAGAATTACCAAGACCCACTTTAATTTTCGTACCAACTACATTATTGCAGTCTCTACCAACATGTGCAGCAGTAAGGATATACCCTGAATTTGAAACTATAACACCAGTTCCTGAAAAAATTTTACCATCACATTCATACCAAATTGCCACAACGCTGTTAGTCCAATTAGGGGCTATACTATTAGTTGCAGGTAAGTTATTTGTTACTTGGGCTTTAATTGTCCAAATTGGCAGAAGAAAAAAAAGACTCAAACGGAGAACTATGCAAATTATACGCATGACATTTTGTTGGTGATTATAGTGCTGACACCGCACTTTGAGTTTATAAATAAATTTTGAACTATATTATATTCAAGTGTTGGCTCAGAAATTTTCTTGTGGCATAACGCACAACACATTAATATACTCACCTTAAGTATATCTCTCAAAAATAAATTTTATTTATCAATTTTCAATATAAAACTGTAAAAAATTATAAATTAGCACATCAGCCGTAGCAAGGATTGACTTTATATTCTAAAACAATACAAAATACGCTAAACTACAAAAACTTGATAAGCAACACCGTACAGTCGTCCTGCAAAAGGTCGTGGTTGGTAAATTGGCGAATGACTTGGACTAAATTGCTGGCGATGCCCTCCAAATGGCAGTTTTGGTTACTTATCAGAAACTGTTGCAGTTTTTCATACCCAAATTCTTCGCCACTTTCAGGCACTTTTGCCTCTGTAATTCCGTCGGTATAGAGAAAAAGCATATCGCCTTTGTCAAAATTTAGCGTTTCGGTATTGATATAATTTTTGTAGTTTTTGTTCCGCATAATGCCCAAGCCCAAGCCTTTGGAGTGTATATATTTGACTTCTTGTTTGGCATTGTCAAAGTAAAGTGGCGGACAATGCCCCGCCCGCACGTACGTAATCTGGTGAAGTTTGGTATCAATCACGATATAAATAAGCGTAATAAAAGAATTTTTTTCCAAACACCTCGCCAAGGCTTCATTTGCATATTTTAAAAATAAGTCAGGCGGCAAATCCAACTGCACCAAGGCATGAAAAATGCCTTTCATCTGCGCCATATTGAAGGCGGCAAAAGTTCCCTTGCCCGATACATCTCCAATCACTACTGCAAATTTGTGGTCAGAAAGCTGGAAAAAATCATAGAAATCACCACCCACTTCTTCGGGAGAAAGCGAAGTTGCCAAGATTTCCATGCGTTCGTTTTGGAAAGCAAGTTTGGTGAGCAGGCGTTGTTGTACTTTTTTTGCTGTCAATAATTCCGTTTTGAAGCGTTCACCCTCCACCGCTTCGGAAATTAGTCTAAAATTATCTAAGGCAATGCTCGCTTGGGCGGCGTAGGTGCTGATGAGGTTAGTAACTACATTGTCAAAAGCGTTATTTTCATGTTTGAGCAAGACCAGCGTTGCCAAGTGCTTGGTATTCGAAATCAACGGAACGGCAAGGATAGACCGATACTCAAAATCAGCAGGCAGGGCAAGCGCGTCTGGATTGAACTTCTTATAGTTGGCGTGATTGTAGCCACTTTTTTCCATACTTTGCCTGATTTTCTGAGCCAAATCTTCTTCTATTTCCGCACAAATCAAGGTTTGGGCATCATTCAATTCCAGCCAAGCTGCATCAGATTTGAGGTTTTTAATCGCGATTTCCAGCATGGTATCATAGACTTGGCGTGCCGTTTTCCCTTCAATCAGTTTGCGAAAATCAGAAATTTCAGCAAATTTTTTCTCAAAAACGGAAGAAGTGGGCATATTAAAAAGCATCACCAAGATAGCAAAAACGCTGTAAGTTCCCACAAAAATAGTGATAGAAGCAAAAAAAGTGCTGTTTTCCAGGTTCACAGAAATCGTGCGAAGTTCGGGATATTCTTTGAGCAGGTTGTAAAAATAAACTAAAAAAAGCACCGTTCCACTGAGCAAGAGCAGGCTAATGCCTTTTTGCCTGAGAGAAAGAAAGGCAATCCAGCTCAGGTTTACAGAAAGAAAAAGGCTAAAGGCAAAGAAAATAATTTCTAACACTTGGTTGTAATACGCTGGAACGAGCTGACTATCAAAGAAATGTAAAATTAAACTAAAAAATAAGGCAAGCTCAAAAATGCGCCATAAGGCACTAATGAAGCGTGAGTTTTGGTATAAAATCAATCTTTTCCACCGCACAAAAGCAATGATTAAGAAAACGATTAACATTCCTAACTCGATGATGTAGAGCAAATGCAACCAAAGCAAAGTCGCTTTGGTATGCGTTTCGTTTAGCCCGCGCATGACTTGGGTGAGCAATCCAGAAAAAACAGTACACACCAAGCCAATAAAAAACACACTCCAAAGAATATTGTAAAAGCCGCTACCTTCCTTGATGTCTTCTTTTCGTTCTATAAAAAGATAAATGCTGACAATGAAGGTATTGAGCAGTAACGCCCTGACATAGAGGGGAATATCTAACTTATAGTTATACAAATCGAATAAATGGTCGGACAAGATGAGCAGTGCCAATGCCACCCAACTTATCATTCCCGCAAACGCATACATTCGTTTTATATAACTGTCTTTCATCTATTTACCTGCTATAATTTGGTGCTTCTTGCGTAATAAATACATCATGTGGGTGGCTTTCTTTGACCCCCGCAGAAGTAATTTTGACGAAAGTTGCTTTTTGTAACGCCTCAATATTTGCTGCGCCGCAGTAGCCCATGCCTGCGCGTAGCCCGCCTGTGAGTTGGTAAAGCACCTCTGCGACCTTGCCCTTGAACGGCACTCGACCAGAAATGCCTTCGGGGACTAACTTTTTGATGTCGTCTTCGGCATCTTGAAAATAGCGGTCTTTTGAGCCTTCTTCCATTGCCTCGACAGACCCCATGCCGCGATACGATTTGAACTTGCGCCCTTCGTAGAGAATCACCTCGCCAGGTGCTTCCTCTGTGCCAGCGAGCAGCGAGCCTATCATCACCGTATTTCCGCCTGCCGCAATAGCCTTGACCACATCACCCGAAAAGCGAATCCCCCCATCAGCAATGATGGGAACGCCTGAGCCTTTCAGTGCCTTGCCCGCTTCGAGAACGGCATAAAGTTGAGGTACGCCAATCCCTGCAATGATTCTGGTGGTACAGATACTGCCAGGTCCCACCCCCACTTTGACAGCGTCCGCCCCTGCGTCTGCGAGGGCTTTCGCGCCATCTCCTGTAGCAACATTGCCCGCAATAATTTCTAAATCAGAGAATTGCAATTTAGCCTTTTTGACCGCATCAAGCACACCGCGCGAGTGTCCATGCGCCGTATCGATACAAACTACATCTACACCTGCCGCTTTTAATACCTTGATTCTGTCGAGCATATCGGGCGTAACTCCTACCGCCGCGCCCACGCGCAAACGCCCAAAATTGTCTTTGCAGGCATTCGGGCGGTCTTTTTTGTTCAGAATATCGCGATAAGTAATCAGCCCAGTGAGTTTATTTTCTTTGTCGATGATGGGCAGTTTTTCTATTTTATGTTTTTGCAAAATTTCTTCTGCCCCATGCAAATCAATGCCTTCTTGGGCAGTAATGAGATTCTGTTGAGTCATAATCTCGCCCACCAGCGTTGTCATGTCTTTTTGGAAACGCAGGTCGCGGTTGGTGATAATCCCCACTAATTTTCCGCCCTTGTCCACCACAGGAATCCCGCCTATTTTAAACTCTTTCATCAAGCGAAAAGCCTCTTTCAGCGGCACATCGGGCGTAAGCGTGATGGGGTCTAAAATCATTCCGCTTTCCGAACGCTTCACCTTGCGGACTTGCTCTGCTTGGAGTAGCAGGGGCATATTCTTGTGAATGAAGGCAATACCGCCCTCGCGGGCTATCGCAATCGCCATTTCGTATTCTGAAACGGTATCCATCGCTGCTGCCAAAAATGGAATATTGAGTTTGATATTTCGAGTCAAGAAAGTAGAAACCTCAGTTTCTCTTGGTAAGACTTCAGAATAGGCAGGTACTAAGAGTACATCATCATAAGTAAGTGCCTCTGCAAATGTGTGATTCATGGCAAATAATGGGTTTCTTATTTGCAAGGCAAAGTTAGGAGATTAGTAGCATATAAAAAAATCTTATACGAAAAACACGTGAAAAAGTTTTCGACAGAGATTTTTCATTGATGAATTTGGGGTTATTCATCATTTTTTTTGAAATTATTTTTGTAATTTTATGCGCTATTTTAGAAGTTTAAAAACAAAAAACATGAAATATGATTTGGATTGGCTTATCAAAAAATACAATGATGGCGAAAATCTGAAATATCTTTTCTTTTGGGGGCATCAGCCCAGCAAAGATGGAAGCATTAGCGAAACTTGTTTTAGCCAGTGGTGGGAAGCACCTTTCTCAGCAGATGACGTAACTTACAGCACCGCAGAGCATTGGATGATGGCAGAAAAAGCAAGGATTTTTGGAGATGAGGAAATATTAGCAAAAATTTTAGTGTGCAAAACACCCGCCGAGGCCAAAAAGTTAGGGCGCGAAGTCCGCAACTTTGACCCTGCGCGCTGGGACGCACAAAAGTATGCACGCGTGAAGCAAGGCAATCTATACAAATTTTCCCAACACCTTGATTTGAAGGAGTTTTTAGGCAATACGCACCACCGAGTATTGGTAGAGGCAAGCCCTGTGGATAGCATTTGGGGGATTGGCATGGCAAAGCGTGATGCCCAAATAGAGAACCCAAACTACTGGAAAGGACAAAATTTGCTCGGTTTTGCGCTCATGGAGGTACGAGATGAACTATTTGCCCCCCATCAAAATCTATGAACTTACTTTTTGTGTGCAGCAGAAATCAGTGGCGTAGCCCCACCGCAGAGGCAATTTTTGAGGGCAGCCAGCAATACCACGCCAAATCTGCGGGGACATCACCCAGCGCACGAATCAAAATTACAGAAAAATTGATGCTCTGGGCTGACCTTATTTTTGTGATGGAAAAGAAACATAAACAGCAACTCAGAGAAAAGTTTGAGTTTGTTGCCAATGAAAAACAAATTATCGTGCTTGATATTCCAGATGAATATCAGTACATGGACGAGGAACTCATAGAGAGCATCAAGATTGCAGTTGCGCCTTACTTAGAAAATTGAAAATCAATTATTTATAAGCGAATAACTTTATATAAAACAAAAAAAATAAATTATCTGTTGTAGAAAAAACAAAATCCTTATCTAAATTTTGTTGCATTGCCTCTATAGAATTGCCATATATTTTATGGTAAGTATTTGAAAATAAAATACTTAATTCTTTGAATTTTTTTTCACTCAAACTTGTTACTGATTTTAATTCTTTTTCTGTTTTGATTTGAGAAAGTGATAAAACCATATTTTTTTTACAAAGATAATTATTAATTATTTGATAATCAACACCTTGTTTTTAACTTGTTGATTATCAAATATAAACAACTCTAATGTTTAAAAGCATCAAAGAATTGGATAGTTAAAAAAAGCATGATAAATCTGTTATTTCATTTGACAGAAGTCGGATTCCTAAAAAACTGAGCCAAGATATGATAAAAAATAAAATGATACGATTGCAAATAGTTTCAGCCTTTTTCATTATATTTCGTACAAAAAGAAAAGGATAAAGTTAGGGTTTGAAAAAAAATAGTCAGAGATAATTGTCTTTCTTTCTTTTATTTTGTCTTTATGTAGTGTATTTATTTGTTGAAGTAAAAATGCGTTTAGTAGCATTTTATCAAGTTTTTAACTTTTTTTAATGCTTGAATATCCATAAAGCGTCATTTACTCCAACGTATCTTTTAATATTTTTGACATCACACAATAAACATTATCACAAAAAAATGAAAAGGATTATCGTATTTGTTTTGAGTGCATTTTTATTTAGTTACTGCACTACTGTTCCACTCACAGGTAGGCGACAGCTTAAGTTTATGCCTGATTCTGAGCTACTTACTATGAGTTTTACGCAATACAGCCAGTTTTTGTCCCAGCACAGACTTTCTACCAATCAGACGCAAACCGCAGTCGTCCGCGAGGTGGGCGTGAGGATACAGCAGTCAGTCGAGAAATACATGGCAGACAATAACATGACTGACCGCATCAAGGATTTTAGGTGGGAGTTCAATTTGGTAGATGACAAGCAGGTCAATGCGTTTTGTATGCCTGGCGGAAAGGTCGTAATTTATACAGGAATTATGCCCATTTGCCAAGATGCTACTGGGCTGGCTATCGTAATGGGGCATGAAATAGCGCACGCCATCGCCGAGCATGGCAACGAAAGAATGAGCCAAACAATGCTTGCAAATGGTTTATTGACCGTTGGGGGGGCTGTAGTGCAGGCAAAAAATCCAAGCCTAACTAACCAACTGCTGCTCCAAGCGGCAGGCGTGGCTACTAACTTAGGAATGTTGAGTTTTTCACGTCAGCACGAATCTGAGGCAGACCATATTGGGTTGATTTTTTCTTCTATGGCAGGCTATGACCCTCGCGAAGCACCGCGTTTTTGGCAACGTATGGCAGCAGCAAGTGGTGGTGGGCAGCAGCCTCCAGCCTTTCTTTCTACGCACCCCTCCCACGAAAAACGGATTCAAGACTTAGAGGCGGAAATTCCTGCCGCGATGAAATACTATGAAAGTGCGACGAGAAAGTAATAGATAGCATTAAACGGGGGCGTGGCTAAAAATCAACCTGAAAATGCAAGTGTTTGCAGACCTGCGCCCCCCAACTTTTTTTCCAATTCAAAAGCCCACTATTGATGTGGTTACTGCCATGCTCGTTGGAAATTCCAAAACTAAAATAACGAAAATGCTTGTATTTTTCTGTGATGAGGTAATGAAAAAGGAAGTCCGAAGCGTATAATTTTTTGCCTAACTCATTAGAGGCAATATACTGACAGTGAGCCACTTGTTTATCTTCAAAAACAGTTACCCCTGCCACTATTTTTTCCTCGAAATAAACATTGTATTGCTTGATATTTTCAGGAAAACGACTCGCCAAAAGTACAATTTCGGAAAGCGTGTGTGTAGGGACAAGGTTATACTTATTTTTTAGCTGAGGTATCAAGAGTTCATTCCAAAAGTCTGAAAATGAGGTGTTTTCTATCTTAAAATGTGGAATGATGGACTGTGCTTTTTTGATACATCGCCTGCGGAGGTATGAAAAGCGAATGGGTTGCTGCAAATCTATCGCTGCGCCTGCGTCTTCTTGGATTAGCGAAATCTTTGCGAATGTTTCTGTAAACTTTTCTGACTGCTGAGGTGCAATAGAAAATATTTTTTGAGGTTGATAAAAAAAAGGAATTTCTTTGTAAATCAAGGTTTTAAAGCCTTTTTTTTTATAATAAAAAAGTAAAGGCGTAAGCATTTCTAACTCATACAAAAAAAAGGATGAATTAAAAAAGCCAACGCCCAATGCCAAGCCACCGTAAGTTAGCCCACTATGAGAACAAATAGTATCTCCTTTTTCATTGGCAGGAAACACCGCAACCAATTCGTTTTCAAAGAATAACAGGGTAGAATGGTCTTGAAATCTATCCGCATGATAGTCCATAAAATTGCGATTGAAAAGGAAAGTGGCTGTGGGCGAATGGGCTACCCACTCGTTCCAAACCTTCTTATCCTCAGCATGATACCTCAATACTGACACCCTGTCTATCATTACTTTTTCAAACTACTTTTTTTGGCAAGTTTTGCTTTCAATAAGGCTAATTCTGCCAAAGCATCTTCCTTTGCTTTTCGTTCTTCTTCCTTTGCTTTTCGTTCTTCTTCTTTTGCTTTCCGTTCTTCTTCCTTTGCTTTCCGTTCTTCTTCCACCATTTTTAGCGCATTTTTCATACCTTTATTTAGTTCCAAAAAACTCAGAAAAGGCTTACTATCAGGATAATAGATATTAAATTCGCTGTCAATAATCTCGAAAGTAATATCCAGCAAAGGACTTTTCCAAAACGAAGTGGTGTAATGCTGCATCACCAAAGCATCACCTTCCCTCAGAAAAGCACTAAAATCATGTTTATCAGGGTCATAGACGTAGTATTCTTCTACGCCATGCTTTTGGTAAAACTCATGTTTCTGCAACATTTCCGAATAGCGGTTGCCTGGGGAGAGAATTTCAAATACCACCTGTGGAGCAATATTTTCTTCTTTCCACTGCTGATACGAGCCGCGATGCCCTTTGGGTCTGCCCAAAATAACCATTACATCAGGTGCGTTGCGAACTTTGGGGAAGCCCTCCATAGGATACCAAAGTAAATCACCTGCTACGAAAACAGTTTCGTTATTTTCGAATAAAATATCCAAATTACCTTTAATTTTGGTAATGCACTCAAATTGTTTGGTGTTGTCCGCCATAGGTTTTCCGTCAGAGTCAGGATAAATAATTTCTACGTCATTCTTGATGCTTGTATTCATATCAATCGTATTTAATCTTTTACCAAAAATACAAATAAAATAATAAAAAAGAAAATAAGTTTCAAACTTCTTTTGTCCAACCCATCGTTCGCTTTACAGCTTCCTGCCAGCCTTTGTACAGTTTATCTGCCTCAGTCTGTTTGAGTTTGGGCTTAAAACTCTTGTCCATTTTCCATAGTTCGGTTACTTGTGCTTTTGTCCAGAGGTCTGCACCAATGCCCGCCAAGAAGGTCGCGCCGCGTGCCGTACTTTCTATATCGTCAGGTCTTTGGACTTCCGTACCCAAAATATCTGCTTGGAACTGCATGAGCAGGTTATTGACTGAAGCACCTCCGTCCACGCGAAGGGCTTTGAGGTGAATTTGTGTATCTTTTTGCATCGCAGTCAATACGTCTTTGGTTTGGTAGGCAAGCGAATCCAGTGTGGCACGAATGAGGTGATTTTTGTTTGTGCCTTGCGTAAGCCCAAAAATTGCACCGCGCGCATACATATCCCAGTAAGGCGCACCCAAGCCCGCAAAGGCAGGAACGACATACACACCTTCTGCTGACTTCACTTTACCTGCAAAATAGGCTGAATCTCCTGTTTGTTCCAAAATTTTTAAGCCATCGCGTAGCCATTTTACTGCCGAGCCTGCAATGAAAACACTACCTTCTAAGGCATATTCTATTCTCCCATCTATGCCCCAAGCAATGGTGCTGATTAAGCCCGACTGTGAGTTAAATAGCTGATTACCAGTATTCATTAGCATAAAACAGCCTGTGCCGTAAGTGTTTTTCGCCATGCCTTCTTGGAAACACGCCTGCCCAAAAAGGGCGGCTTGTTGGTCGCCTGCTACCCCTGTGATAGGGATTTCTACGCCCTCGAAAACACTTTTGTCTGTGGTTCCAAAAAAGCCAGAGGACGATTTGACTTTGGGCAACATGGACTTAGGAATATCAAGCATAGCAAGCATTTTGTTGTCCCAATCCAGCTTGACGATATTGTAAAGCATGGTTCGCGAGGCATTGGAGTAGTCTGTGGCGTGTTCTCTGCCTTTGGTCAGTTTCCAGATGAGCCAAGTGTCAATCGTGCCAAAAAGTAGGTCGCCATTCTCTGCTTTTTTGCGAGCTTCGGGCGTATTATCAAGCAACCATTTGAGCTTAGTGCCTGAAAAATAGGCATCTATGACCAATCCTGTGTTTTGCCTCACATAATCAATCATGCCCTTTTCACCTTTGAGCTGGTCGCAAATATCAGCAGTGCGGCGGTCTTGCCAAACGATAGCATTGCCAATGGGCGTGCCTGTTTTTCTGTCCCAAACGACCGTAGTTTCACGCTGATTGGTAATTCCAATCGCTACAATGTCAGTGTATTGGATTCCTGCTTTGCCGACGGCATCTTTGATGGTTTGGAGTTGTGTGTTCCAAATCTCAATGGCATTGTGTTCTACCCAGCCCGCTTGTGGGTAGATTTGCGTATATTCTGATTGGGCTATGCAAACTGCCTTTCCTAATTCATTGGAAATGACGGTTCTACAACTGGTTGTTCCTTGGTCAAGGGTGAGGATATATTTCATTGATTTTCAAATAATAAAGCGTTAATGATTGATAGTTAAATCTTTTTAAGGTAAATATATTTTTATTATCTGCTTGTTTCCAAAGCTAAGAATCTCTTTTGATTTTACTTCTTTTTGATAGTGTTCTTGCATAAATAGCTGATAAAGTTTAAAATTTGTATCATGTTTATAAATAATTAGAAATATATTCTCTTTGGTAGCCAAATCCATGTAAATATCTTTGATTTCAAATTTCATTAGCCTATTTGTATTCACCTGACTTTGCTGATTGCTTCCCAAGCCAAATAAATTCAAATTTTCTAAATAGGCTAAATTTTCAAAAGGTGATATGGCTTCATAAGGAAAGGCAGCTCCCCAAACTACATAAAGCTTTTGCTTATTTGGCTGTAATTGATGTATTGATTCTCTCAAAAAGTGATTGTTTTGGCTTGCCCAATTAGATAATTCCTTCATATATAGAAATCTATCAATGATAAGTATAGTCATACTCAAATATAGAAAATAGAGTATATAACGCGAGGACAAGACTATATAACGTATTTGTGGCGATGATTTGGTAATAAAGAATAAGGGTAATAAACTAAGATAGGCATAAATGGGGTCAGATACGCGCTCGGGGGGATATTTAAGAAAATAATTGATGAGTATGATACAAACGGTAGTGATGAACAATTGAGCTAAAACAAGTAGCGAGGTGCTGAATTGGCAAAAAGGTAGGAATAAAAAACATACAGCAAGCGAAATAAGTATTTGGGTTGAAGTATAAAAATCAAATAGAAAGTAATAAGCTCGCACATTGGTTAGTTTGAGTTTCCTTTCCGAATCAGGTAGTTCCTCCAAAATAGACTTTAAAGTAGCTGTATTATATATTTTGTTATCCATAAAAAACCAAGACATCAACATATTATAGTCATTTATTGTCCACCCGCCTGTATTCAATGCATTTTGCTGTGTTTCAGGGTTTGCTCTTTCCAATCTTTTATAATCTAAAAATTGTCCTCTGTACTGATTGAAAATAAGTGCATCTTCATCAAAACTTACATACTTTGATTGGTGATATTGCCATCCTGCCAAGCAGATGCCTGCTGAAAAGGTCAAAATAGCAATTTTATATAGCCAAACTTTCTTGCTCTTTTCCTCAAATAATATCCAAGCCATGAGGGGAGAACATATTATTCCCATAAGGGCAGTAGATTCAAAACGTATTAAAGAGGAAACAAATATTAGCAAGAAGGCAATCACCCATGAAGATATACACTCTTTTTTAGTTTCTAAAAATAAGGTTATAAAACCCACCATAGCGAGGATAGAAGCTACTACCGTAAATTGTAAGGAGATAAAACTTTTTAAGCCACAAATGCAAAAAAATAAAAGATACAAACCAAGTGTTACTGGTTTAGGGTAACGCTTGATTACCATTGTGCCTACTTGCCAGTAGGCTAAAAATAGGCTTAGAAAAAATAATAAAGTGTACCAATTTATTGATGGTGCTGTACTGTAAAGCCATTTGAGTAGCTTGGCTAAAATAATATTGATAAAATATATATATTCGGTTGGTTGGTCTGTCAGTCCAATTCCTGCCAGCATCAGCATCATGCCAGCATCATCATTGGTCTGGAAATGTGGTGTAAGGAAACTGTAAGCTATGAAAATAACTACAAAGTGCAAGACAAAAGAAAGAAACGATGGATATTGACAAATTTTTTGAATACGATTATTCATACCTGTTAATTTTAGCAAATTTAATTTTTGCGAAGGTAAGAGATTTATAGGAAAAAAAGTAAACTTTTAGAATCAGAAAAAAAAGGTAAATTTGCCACTTCAGACCTCAATAATGCTCAGAATGAATGAAAAATAGCAAAAATCAATGAAAATTGTAGTAATTGGCGGTGGCGCAGCAGGTTTTTTTGCGGCAATTCATGCGGCTTTGGCAAATCCCAAAGCCAAAATAGTCCTATTGGAAAAAACAAGCAAACTACTCGCCAAAGTGCGTATTTCTGGTGGTGGACGATGCAATGTTACACATAGCTGTTTCAGTGTCAGCGAGATGAGCAAAAACTATCCCAGAGGCGAAAAGCAAATCAAACAGCTTTTGCACCACTTTATGACGACCGACACAATAGCGTGGTTCGAGAGCAGAGGTGTAAAACTCAAAACCGAACCCGACGGGCGTATGTTCCCCATCACTGACCATTCGGAAACAATCATTGACTGCCTGATGAATGAAAGCAAGCAATTAGGGATAGAAATTAGGCTAAACTGCGAGGTGCTGAAAATCCAGCCAATGCCAGCAAAAACAAATTTTGAATTGACCATCAAAAATACCAGCGCATCTTCACCAACTTCCGCGCAAACCCTGTTCACAGACAAGCTCATCATCGCAACAGGCGGAAGCCCCAAAGAAAGCGGATTGGACTGGCTCAAAGCACTGGGGCATGAGGTGGAAAGTCCTGTTCCTTCGCTATTTACCTTCAATATGCCCAAAAATCCAATCGTCAAACTCATGGGCGTAAGCGTACCCGCGGGCAAGGTGAAGGTACAAAGCACAAAGTTACAAGCAGAAGGTGCTATCTTAGTAACACACTGGGGACTCAGTGGACCTGCCATACTTCGGCTCTCTGCTTGGGGCGCAAGAGATTTATATTCAATGAATTATGATTTCAATATCAGCATCAACTGGCTGGGGCTGGTCAGCGAAAACAAACTACGGGAACTGCTCCATACTGTCAAAAGTGATTCTCCTAATAAATTGGTTATCAACCGAATAGCCTTGCCAGAATTAGGAGTAGTACCTAATCGCTTGTGGGAATTTTTGGTGGAAAAAGTAGAAATTCCAGTACAAAAAAAATGGGCTGAACTTTCTAAAAGTGAACTCAATAGGCTCATTAATGTATTGGTCAATGACGAATATGAAATCAAAGGAAAAACAACTTTCAAAGAAGAATTTGTAACTTGCGGCGGCATCAGCTGGAAAGATATAGACGTACAAACCATGCAAAGCAAGCAAGTTCCTAACCTCTATTTCGCGGGAGAAGTCCTTGATATTGATGGTATTACAGGTGGTTTTAATTTCCAAGCGGCGTGGACTACTGGTTTCGTCGCAGGTACGCAAGCAGGCAAGATTTAGTTGGTAAGTGTGATGAAAAGAAAATTGGGAAAATACCTGAAATTGTTGAAACTTTTTAACCTATTTTTAGGTTTAATAAATATGAATTATTTTTTTAGTTTTGACTAAATTAAATTTTTTGAATACTAAATTTTTATTTGAAGAAGCAAAAATTAAAAAAACCTGTTTGCCATTTTTTTTGTAAATAATCATGCTCTTTTTCCAGAAAAATAAAAAATATGTAGCCATTTTATTACTCTTTTGCTGGGGAGCTATCCTCTCCAACAATTTTGTGTATTGGCATGGACATAAGCTGGCAAACGGAAAAATCATCTGGCACGCGCACCCCTACAAAAAATCTTCTTCGGATAATCCTTTCCCAGACCACAGCCACAGCAATTCGGAATTGACACTGCTCGATTTGCTTTCCAATCCACTTGTTGTCCTGACTGCCGCGCTTTATTTTTCATTTATCTCATTTGTTTTTCACAAGAAAGAAAATACATTTTTTGCTTATGTTATTCCCTATTCAGTTCTTTTTTCATTACTTCCTGTGCGCGCACCTCCTTGTACGTAAGTTTTTCTAATGTATCCAACATATCACCCATTTTTTATGTCATATCCATTTGACTGCGCGTCTATGGAGTTTATGACATTTATTTCTGCATTTTTTTACTTTTCAGTCATCAAGAAATTATGAGAAACTTTGACTTTATAAAAATACATTTTTTGCTTTTTACTTTTTTGTTCTCTGCTTCCTTCGTTTTTTCACAAAGTACGGTCAAAGGTCGCGTACTTTCGTCGGGCAAGCCTGTGGAGTTTGTCAATGTGGCACTTGTAGGGACTTCTTTTGGCGCAAGTACCGATACATTAGGCTATTACAAAATCATGAATGTACCCGCGGGCAAGTACGAAATTCAGTTTTCGGGCATTGGCTACAAGACTTCGAGGGCTTCTATCAATGTTTCAGGGACAAAAACGCTGACCATGAATACCAATTTGGAGGAAGATTTGTCCGAACTCAAAGAAGTCGTCGTTACAGGCACGATGAAGGAAAGTTTTATTTCAGAAAGTCCTGTACCTGTGGAAGTTTTCACGCCTGTTTTTTTCAAGAAAAACCCCACACCCAATATTTTTGAGGCATTGCAACTCGTCAATGGCGTAAAACCGCAGCTAAATTGTAGCGTTTGCAACACTGGCGATATTCACATAAACGGCATGGAAGGCGCGTATACGATGATATTGATTGACGGAATGCCTATAGTAAGCTCATTAGCAACAGTTTATGGACTAAACGGTATCCCCAATAGCATGATAGAACGCATAGAAATCGTCAAAGGTCCTGCCTCCACCCTCTACGGCTCAGAGGCAGTCGCTGGGCTTATCAATATCATCACCAAAGCCCCCAGCAAAGCCGCAAACCTCACTTTGGACGTTTTTGGAACTTCCTACGGCGAGTACAGCGCAGATTTGGCAACCAAATTTAAGGTGGGTAAGGCAAGTAGTATTTTGAGTGCTAACTATTTTAATTTCAACACAATATGGGATAAAAACAAAGACGGTTTCACTGATATAACCCTACAAAACCGAATTTCTATTTTTAATAAATGGAATTTTGAAAGAAAAAATAACAGAATCGCAAGTTTGGCGTTGCGTTATCTCTACGAAGACCGTTGGGGTGGGCAAACTTCATGGAAACGCGAGTTTAGGGGCGGCGATGAAATCTATGGAGAGAGCATTTTTACCAAGCGTTTCGAACTCATTGGCGCATACCAACTGCCTTTCAACAAAGAAAAAGTGATGTTTTCTTATTCTTTTAATAACCACGACCAAGATTCTCGCTACGGAACTACGGTTTATATTGCCAACCAAAAAGTAGCTTTCGGGCAACTTACTTGGGATAAAAAATTAGGAAAAAGACATGATTTATTATTTGGCTCGGCACTCCGTTATACTTTTTATGATGACAATTCACCTGCGACCGCAGACGAGCAAGGCTACAACAAGCCTGACAATATTGCGCTTCCTGGCGTTTTTGTCCAAGATGAAATCACGTTGGCAAAAAATCAAAAACTACTTTTGGGCGCACGCTACGACCACCACCCCCGACATGGAAACGTATTTTCGCCACGCGCCAACTACAAGCTGACGCTAAACAAAGATAATATCCTCAGAATCAGTTATGGCAATGGATTTAGGGTGGTCAATCTGTTTACAGAAGACCATGCTGCGCTCACTGGCGCAAGGCAAGTCGTTATCAGAGAGGCACTTAACCCCGAACGTTCGTGGAATGTAAACCTGAATTTTCAGAAATTTATCAATACCAATGCAGGTTTGCTTTCTTTTGATTTTAGCACTTTTTATACCTATTTCAACAATAAAATCGTGGCAGATTATTTCACTGATGCCAATAAAATCATTTACGACAACCTCGATGGGTATGCGATTTCCAAAGGAATTTCGTTAAATACGGATTTTGTTTTTACTTTTCCACTCAAAATCAACCTTGGGGCAACCCTCATGGACGTTTATCAAGTAGAAAATGACCAAAGAATGGCTCAGGTGTTGGCTTCTCCTTTTTCAGGCACATTTACAGCAGGTTACACATTTGGCAAACCGCAAATTACGATAGATTGGACGGGAAATTTTTACAGCCCGATGCCCCTGCCCGTCGTGCCTGACGATTATCGCCCAGACCATTCGCCTTGGTATAGCGTCCAAAATATTCAGCTAACTAAAACATTTCCAAGTGGTTTCCAACTCTATGGCGGTGTAAAAAATTTGCTTAACTTCATGCCCCGCGAAGACGTAATTTTGCGCGCTTTTGACCCTTTCGACAGACAAATTGACGTAAATAATCCAAACGGTTACACCTTTGACCCTACCTATATGTACGCGCCCATGCAAGGGATTCGCGGCTTTTTGGGGGTGAGGTACAATTTGTTCAGGTAAAATGCAAAGATTGCAACGTTGTCAATGGTCATAGACCTTGACAATCGTTGCATTTTACAATCAAAAATTATGTAAATTAGCGGCAAAAAAATACAATTCTTGGCAAATATTCTCAAAACATATCAAAAACGCCTAACCAATCTCACCAATCGCAACAAATCTTTGCTGTTGCTTTCGCTGTCCCAAAGAAATTTTTTGGACATACATCAGCTTGATTTTCTGAATGATAAGCCTTCTTTTTCCATTATTGAAAATCTCATCAAAGGTGTTTCCAAGACCTTCATTTGCTCACAAGTGGATAGCCGAGATAAATTTGCCAATCAAGCCAGCCCCATACTCAAAAATATCCAACGCACTGACCGCTTTGTCCAAGAAGAAAATGGCGCAAAAAATTTGTTTGTGGGCTATCCTATCATCACAGGCAAGCTGCTGGACGATACGCTGATACGCTGCCCATTGCTCTTTTTTCCTGTCGAGATTCTCTTAGAAAACAATAATTGGCATTTGCAACTACGTGATAATGAGAGCATCACATTCAATAAAACATTTTTATTGGCGTACAATTTTTTCAATAAAATTCAATTTTCAGAAGATTTTTTAGACCAAGATTTTGAAAATCCTGAATGGACAACTGCGCGCAAAGACAGTCGCCAGTTTCGCACTGTACTTTATAAATACTTGCAAACGAACAACTTAGAGATTAACTTTAATCCTGAAAATTTTACAGACACTTTACAATATTTTACCAAACAAGGCAAAAGTGAGTTTGACCTTTTTCATCAAACGGGCAAGTTAAAATTAGAGCCGCAAGCCGTTTTGGGCATTTTCCCACAGGCGGATTCTTACCTTGCGCCTGATTACGATTTTTTGTTGAAAGACACCTCACAAACAACTCAAACCCCCTCGCCGTTATTTGTGTCCTCACAAACGACTGGTGGTCTGGGGCAATCTCAACCCCCTCTCCTTTGGGGAGGGGCAGGGGTGGGGCATATCTACCCTTACCCACTTGACGCTTCCCAAGAAAAAGCCCTCCAAGCTATCAAAAGTGGGCAATCTATCGTTATTCAGGGTCCGCCAGGTACAGGTAAGTCGCAGTTAATCTGTAACTTAGTGGCTGACAGCATTGCCAATGGGAAAACAGTCTTGGTCGTTTGCCAAAAGAAAGCCGCGTTGGACGTGGTGCATCAGCGATTAAGTGAAAAGCAAGTACATCATTTCACAGCCTTAGTCCATGATTTTCAGCATGATAAGAAAAACATCTATACTCAAATCAATCAGCAAATTGAAAAAGTATATGAAAAATCTGAGCAAAAAATCAGCTTGGAAGCACTGCATTACGAAGAAAAATTCTTACAACTAAATCGCCAAATCGAGCAACACACCAAAACCTTAGAAGACTTCAAAAACGCCCTTTTTGATACTTCGGAGTGCGGTTTGTCAGTCAAAGAACTCTATCTTACCAGTGATAAAAACGAACCTCATATTGCCCTGCCCGCAGTAGAAACACTTGGTAACGGTTTTCATTTCAAAACTTTTAGTTCTCATCAAGATTTTTTAGACAAACTTGATTTGTACGAAAAATATGCAAAAGTCTTAGAAACACTTGATTATGAATGGCTTGACAGGGTTTCTTTTGCACATTTCTCAGGTGAGGATTTGGAGAAAATACAAAATGCAATCCAAGAAATACGCGATGAATCTGCCTTCATTGCTCAAAATGTTAGCAAAGTACCCAATAATTTCACGCCAATAGATGCTGAAAACTTTTACGGAAACTGGAAAGCACTGCAACAAATCATCAATGAATTGGCTAATCCTGCCATTTTCAAGTTTTTCCAAGTGAGTCTGAAATATGACAAAAACAAGTTGGAATGGTTAGGCGAGATGGAGAAAAAAATCAACAATGCCTTTCTTTCTGGTGCATTGGAAAAGACGCTAAGTACCGAATCTTTAAGTTTTTATAAAAATGAATTAGAAAAATATAGAATAATACAAACCTCTTTTTTTGAAAACTTAAAATATTATTTTTCAAAGGAATACAAATTATTAAAAGTCTTAGCAGAAAATAATGGACTTCATTTAAAGGAAGATGTGTTGCCCTTACTCCAAAAAATTTACAAAAGGATTCATTTGGAAGACCTTAGAAATGAGCTTATTACGGGTGAAAACTTGATAAGCAAGCCCATAGAAGAATTAGAAAGCAGAGTGATACTGAACGACTGGGTGCTGGAAGTGCCGCAAACCCTTGAAAAACAGGATTTTGATGTTTGGTTTGCAGATTATAAAACGGCAATGAAGATTTATAAAAAACTCCATAAAATCTTAAAAACATCATCTTTAAAAAACACAGCCTCTTTCCTCAAAAATCTATTTTTATCAGATTACCAAACATTAAGCAATGAGTTTGAAAAATATACTTCACTTAACTTGGCTCTCTTTGAAAAGTACAAATCTTGGCGAAAATATTTGACTGAAAAACAAATTTTGAAATACTGGGAAAAAGACAATTTGAGAGAAGAGTGGAAAGTTGTACTAAATCGTGATTTTGATTTGATTTGTGAGTTTGACCAGCTCAAAAAATCAATGACCGAGGCGCAGTTAGCTATCATTGAAAAGTTGAAAGAGTTGTCAGTGAAGACACTGACAACGGCAGCGGAACAATTAATTTTGGCACAGGATAAAATAAATATTGAGTTATCTTATTCATTATCAATTACTTTTGATAACAGCTTGCGCTTGGCATGGATAGAATATATTGAAAAACAATACCCAATTCTCAAATCAGTTTCCACGCCCAAGTTTGAGCAAATAGAAAAAAGTTTGCAAAAAGCAATCCAAGAAAAAGAAAAAATTAGTGAAGAAATTTTACTTGTCCGCGCGTATGAATCTGCGTGTAAAGAATTGGAATACAATCGTTTAAAAAATTTGGTTTCTTATCGCGAACTCAAACATCAGGTCAATAAAAAACGCAATGCCTGGGCATTGAGAAAGTTAATTCAGCATTTCAAAGACGAGGTTTTTAAGCTGATTCCCTGCTGGTTATGCTCTCCCGAAACAGTTTCTGCTATTTTTCAGATGGATACAGTATTTGATTTGGTGATTTTTGATGAAGCCTCTCAATGTTTTGCCGAAAAAGGGATTCCTTCTATGTATCGCGGGAAGCAAATCGTGGTGGTGGGAGATGATAAACAGTTAGCACCTAATGACTTATACCATATTCGCTGGGAAGAAGATTTGGACGAGGACGAGGGTAATGTCGCGCTGGAAACGGAGTCTTTATTGGATTTGGGCAAGCAATTTTTGCCAATTACTTCACTTACAGGGCATTACCGAAGTAAGTCTTTGGACTTGATAGATTTTTCTAATCAATATTTTTATGATAACAAACTAAAACTTTTGCCTGATTATATAGATTTTATCAATAAAGAACCTACTATTTCTTATCTTAAAGTAGCAGGTGTTTGGGAGAAAAATACAAATGAAATAGAGGCTTTAGAAGTTGTCAAAGTCATCAAACAGTTCTTGGAAAAAGACAAAAAAGACATTGGCGTTATTACTTTTAATTACAAGCAACAATTACTGATTCAAGACTTACTGGACGAGGAAAAAGTTGCTTTGCCGCCTTCGCTTTTCATCAAAAATATAGAAAATGTGCAAGGAGATGAGCGCGACATTATCATTTTCTCGACGACTTACGCGCCTGATGCACGTGGGCGTATGAAAATGCAGTTTGGTAGCCTCAATTTCCAAGGTGGTGAAAATAGAATGAATGTAGCCATTACGCGTGCGCGTGAAAAAATCGTGGTGGTGAGTAGTATTTTTCCACATCAGCTAAAAGTGGAAGACCTGACCAATGAGGGCGCAAAAATCCTGAAAAAATACTTGGAATATGCCTTAGAAGTATCTCAGGGCAAGTATCAGCCTGTGTTGCCCGCGCTATCCAAGCAAAATTTGGATTGGTACTTGAAGGAAAAACTGAAGAAAGAGTTTTTTGTGAGGACACAAACAACAGCATCAGAAACGCAAAAAGTAGCCACAGACCATTTTTTAGAAAATATACCTTTTGCAGATTTGGCGATTCGAGTGCGGTCAGGCATGGAAATCTCGCCTGCCTTGCGCCTGATTTTGACTGACGACAATCTATATTATGAGGCTTTTTCTGCCAAAGAAAGCCATGTTTACCTGCCTCGTTTATTGGAACGGAAGGGCTGGGATTTTCGGCGAATTTACAGCAGAGATTGGTGGCTGGCAAAAGACAAAAATGCCTTTTTGAGCCATTTGTTTTAACGCATAAGCAATTAAGTAACTACACAAAATTAATTTATGTTATATTTGTTGCATAAAACATTGGTTATGAGATATTTGTGCGGTTCGCTGCTGCGATTAATTCATCATTTATAACTCATAATTTTCATAACTCATAACTCATAACTCATAACTGCATTATTACCCCAATAACTTCACAAAAGCCACAATAAAAGGTGATGAAAGCAATAAACTATCAAACCTGTCTAAAAATCCGCCATGTCCAGGAATGGCATCACCAGAGTCTTTGATGCGGATACTGCGCTTGAAAAGAGATTCGACCAAATCGCCGTAAGTGCCTGTAACTACGATAACTACGGCAATGGAAAGCCATTTCCAGAGGTTCAAATCTTTGAAATAGATGGACAAAACATAGCTCACGACCAAGGCGAGCAATGTCCCTCCAATGCTCCCTTCCCACGTTTTTTTAGGGGAAATCTTGAAAAAAAGTTTGCTTTTGCCAAACCTGCGCCCCGCGAAATACGCGCCTGTATCGCTTGCCCAAATGATGAGCAAGGCACCAATGATGATTTGGTAACTGTAATGCTGGTTCAGAAATATAATGTGATTAAAAAGTGCAAAAGGCACTGCTACATAGATAATTCCCAAAAAAGTAAAGGCAATATTGACCAAAGGTTGCAAGTCGCGCCTGATGTATTCGTAGAGTTTGATGAAATAAACACCAGAAACTAATATCCAAATCAGCACATAATAATCGTTACTCAAATCGTATTTTTCCACCAAAAAAGTGAGTGTAAAAATAAATTGACCGCTAAAAGTGCCAAAATAGCGCAAAGGCAGGTTGCCCTCGATGCCAAGCAGTTTGTAAAACTCTAACTGCGTGAACATACAAATCAGGAAAAAAAGCCCAAAATAAGTCCATTCGTTATAAGAAGTACAAAATAAAATAATAATTACACCAATAATGCCCGCAATGACGCGCTGTTTTAGCTCAGAAAATTTATTCAAATTCCAAATCATGTCTGATAATTTTGGTTGCTTCGTTGATATGTGCTTGATTTACATAGACTTTATAATTTCCAAACTGATACATGGTATCTTTTTGATTGACAATGACGGCAGGGATTTCACTTTCTTCCAGTACCGCCTTGACGATTTCGACCCTGACCTCGTTAGGGTTTTCGTAAACTATTTTCCAATCTTTTTCCATATACAATTTTATAAAATAAAAACATCAAAACGCCTGAAAGTGCCAGAGAGAGCAGAGCCATGTCTATCGGAACTTGCTCTTTATCAATGTCTATTTCCACTTGCTGTTGCTGGTAGAGGTACATCATCAGAATTGTAAACCCGTTATTGACAAAGTGCGCGACCATTGCATACGTCAGGTTGCCCGACCAGTGATAAAGGTAGCCAAAAACTGCTCCCAGTAACATTCGCGGCGCAAAACCATAGAACTGAAAGTGAATGGCACTGAAAATAATGGCACTCAGCCAAATCGCAAAGTGAGGATTTCCTGATAATTGTTTGAGTTTGTTTTGCAAAATCCCTCTAAACAAAAGCTCCTCTCCGATACCAGGGAGAATCGCAATGACCACAAATCCAAGTAAAAACTGCTCAAAAGAACGAAAATTAGTCAAGAAAATGGTGAGTTCTTTCATTTTTTCCTCCTGCGCCCGCGCCCAGCTTTCAAAAACTTCAGGGAATGCCCAGCCATTGTTCCACTCGCCCAGCCACGCGACCAAAGGCATTTCTACGACGGCAAGCAAGACCGTCAGAGGCAACAAGAACCCCAACATAGAAAATGATTTTTTTTCAAATAACTCGCTGAAAGGCAAGGTTTTATCTACAAATCGGATATAAATAAACGGTGTCAGCACAAAAATACCCAAAGAAGCAACTCCCTGCATCACCATCAGAGCCGTGCGAGTTTCAGGAAAATGAGCAGGATTGTCTATGAGCTTGCTAATCAGTTCCAAATCATAATTTACAAAGGGAAGTACCGCCAGAAAAGCCAGAAAATTGGCAATAAAAAAGCCAATCAATATGACCAGTATCAGTTTAATCAAAGAAAAAAGGATTGCATTGTCTTCTCGCATTGTTATTCAAGTATGGTTTTGTTGTTCTTGATTTGTGGTTTTAGCCCATATTTTACACAATTTCAATTTTTTTGAAACTAATTGTGTAATTTTGCGCTTTAAAATTATGAAATTAAATGATGAATGAGAAACGTAAATCACATTTATTATGCAATTCGCTGATAAATAGCGTTTTAAATTTCATTTATCATTTAAAAAATTTATAAGCAGTTCAACAAAAAAAGGCTTCTGTTGTTTAGTGCCATTAGCAGTTCCACTGTGGGCGCAACAGCTTTGTAGAAAACAGAAAAATTAGATTACAGTAAGTCCCGTCAGGGACGATACAAATGTTTGTAAGCGAATTAGTTACGTCCCTACGGGACTTTTACTCATTGTTCTTTATTGATTTCTACAAAGCTCATGTCCCTAACGGGACTGTGATAATACAAAATACGTTTTAATTTGCTTATGTACTTATTAGTATCCATACAAAATTAGTTTATATTATAAATGCTAATTAAAGTATTGATTATTAGTATTTTGTACGGTTTGCTGTTGCAATTAATTTATAACTTATAATTCATAACTACTTACAAGTTATTCAAACCATGAAAATAGGAAACATAAATCTGCCCGATTTCCCTTTGCTTCTTGCGCCAATGGAAGATGTCAGCGACCCTCCGTTCAGAGCAGTTTGCAAGGAAAACGGCGTTGATTTGATGTACACTGAGTTTATCTCGGCAGAAGGATTGATTCGCGATGCGGCAAAAAGTATTCAAAAGTTAGATATTTTTGAGTATGAAAGACCGATTGGGATACAGATTTTTGGCGACAAAGTAGAGGTGATGCGCGAGGCGGCAGCGATTGCAGATGCGACAATGCCCGAATTGGTAGATATTAACTACGGTTGCCCTGTCAAAAATGTGGCTTGTAAGGGCGCGGGCGCAGGATTGCTGCGCGACTTGCCCAAAATGCAAAAAATCACCGAAGAAATCGTCAAAATCTGCAAAAGACCCGTTACTGTCAAAACCAGACTGGGCTGGGACGACAGCACGATTAATATTCAGGAAGCGGCAAAAAGATTGCAAGATGTTGGTATTCAAGCACTTACTATTCATGGACGCACTCGCGCACAGATGTATAAAGGCGAGGCAGATTGGCGACTGATTGCCGAGGTAAAGAATATGCAAGACATTCATATTCCGATTTTTGGCAATGGCGACATAGATTCTCCCGAAAAAGCACTGGCATACAAAAATAAATACGGCATTGATGGCATGATGATAGGTCGCGCCGCGATTGGCTATCCTTGGATTTTTAGGGAAATAAAACACTATTTCCTCACAGGTGAAAAGCTGCCGCCACCTACCTTGCTCGAACGATTGGACGTTTGCAAAAAGCACTTGGATTTTTCTGTGAAGTGGAAAGGTGAAAAACTGGGCATTTTTGAAATGAGAAGGCATTACACCAGCTATTTTAAAAATATGCCTGATTTCAAGCCCTTCCGCACGCGATTGGTAGAAGCACAAAATCAAGGACAAATCATAGAAATCTTGGACGAAGTAGCTGATAACTACGCTTTTACAAGCTTTGTTACTGGCTTGCCCGCCGAGGAAGTCGAGGTCATGGAAGCGGAAGTTTGTTATGGATAAGGTAAATTTTTTTGAAGTAATCTTTATATAGACTTCTTGCAGAAGTATTTTTTTATCGCCTCACAATTGAGTTGCGCCCCCAACCCTTCCCTTCTGAGAGGGGAAATGCTGTTTTTGCAAGAGGTCTAAAATTATATTCCCTGCCAAATTGCCACATTTCCAAAGTTTAGTGCTAAATTTGCAACTCAAAAACGAGTTTCACTTTTTGTATTTTCTGATTCGTATTTCTTGTCTTTTGATAATCAATGCTTTACACTTAAAATGAAGTTATTTAATCTACAAAGCGGTTGTCCCTAATGGAACTTTGATAAAAATAGTTTTTGTTTTTGTTGAATTACTTAAATGTATTGACGATAAGTATTTTGTACTCATTCATAATTCATAACTTATAACTCATAATTTATAACTCATAATTTATAACTACTTCGTAATTACTTTTCATTATTTATAATTTAAAAAGAAATGGATAAGAACCAAACCATTGGCATGGTGCTGATTTTTGTGATGTTGTTTGTTTACCTGACGTTTTTCAGCCCCGAACCGCCACCGCCCACACCCAAGCAGATTATCACTACTGAGCAGAAGGACAGCACTTTACAAAGCCAAACCAAGACAGACACCACCCTTGCCTCTGCCAAAGATGACTCTTTGATGAAAGAAAAAATGGGCTTTTTTGCGCTGGGTATGAAAGGCAAAAGCGAAAATGTAACCATTGAAAATGAGGACATGAGGATTACTTTTGATAGCTACGGTGCAAAAATCAAAGAGGTTTTGCTCAAAAACTATGTAACCTATCAAAAAACGCCTTTGGTGCTGATAGACGACAAAAGCAGTCAGTTTATCTCAAAAATCCAAACCCAAATGGGCGAGATTGCGCTTCAGCAACTTTATTATGATGTAAGGCGGGAGGGGAAAAATACAGTGGCGTTTGTGATTGGGCTTGATACTGGAAACTATTTGGAACACAAATTTAGCCTTGGCGAAAAAGGCTTTGTGGTCGATTATAAGCTCAATGTGGTGGGCGCGCCCCAGACCTTGCTCAAGTCTGACAAGATGTCAGTTTCTTGGACTGATGAGGTCAAGCAGCAAGAAAAAGACATGGCAGTTTCGCGTAGCACGACTACGGTGAACTACTATATGCCACAGGACGAGCAGTTTGAATCACTTTCCGAAACGGCTACTGAGCTGGAAGAAGCCACTGCCGAAAAACCTGTGCGTTTTGTGAGTCTGAAACAAAAGTTTTTTAATACCTCTCTCATCACTGACGGTTATTTTTCAGGCGTAAAAGTGGTAACTGACCCCTTAGTAGCACCCAATGTGGTCAAAAAACTTTCTACTTCTTTGGAGATTCCTGTGGCAGATTTGGGGGACAAAGGTAAAAATATTCGTTTTTACTTTGGACCTAACGAATACAAAGTTTGTGAGGCAGTTACTCCTAATTTCGAACGCAATGTGTATCTCGGCTGGGCTATTTTTACCTATGTAAATAAGTATTTGGTGATGCCTTTATTCTCTGTTTTAGAGAAAGTTACGAGTAATTATGGCTTGGTGATTTTATTGTTGGTATTTGTAGTGAAGTTGGTATTGCTGCCCTTGCAGTACAAGTCGTATGTGGGCATGGCAAAAATGAAAGTGTTGCAACCGCAGGTAGAAACCATCAGGGCAAAATATACTGACCCGCAAGACATGAACGCCCAGCAGGAAATCATGCAGTTTTACGGCAAAGCAGGTGTGAGTCCGCTAAGTGGCTGTATTCCACTGCTTTTGCAAATGCCTGTCTTCTTGGCATTGTTCAACTTTTTCCCTAACGCGATTCAGTTGCGCCAAAAAACCTTCCTTTGGGCAGACGACCTTTCTTCTTATGATTCCGTTTGGGATTTTGGGTTCAGTATTCCTTTTTACGGCGACCACCTGAGTATGTTCACGCTACTTTTTACCATTTCACAGTTGGCATATACCTATTATAACAATCAGATTACGGTGTCTATGCAACCCCAAATGAAGGTGATTTCGTATGTGATGCCTGTCATGTTTATCTTTGTATTAAACTCTTTTGCCTCTGGATTAACGTATTACTACTTCATTTCCAATACGATAACCATATTACAGCAAAATCTTATCAAGCGATTTGTAGATGATGACAAGCTACTGGCGGCAATCGAGGAAAAGCAAAAACAAAATGCTAATAAGAAGCCATCTTCTTTCCAGCAACGCCTCCAAGATGCGATGAAAGCACAGCAAAATAATGTAAAAACGAAAGAGGAAGAAAAGAAAAGCAGCATCAAAGACCGTTTGAAGAAAAGCGATAAGAAAGATGATGACGATAAAAAAGGCTAAATCTTGTGAAGACTTTTTTTAGTATAGCAAAAGACATTTTTTGTAGAGGAATAACTAAAGAAAGTTCAACATTACGCATTATGTTAAAAAAGAGAGTAAAAAAATAGTGAGTTTGTCCGTTTTCGTTTTGAGCAGAGTAAAACACCTTCTTCGTATAATATTGGGTCAAAACACCCTCAAAAGAATTACTTTTGGGGGTGTTTTTGCGTTAGACTATGTGTAAGCAATGATACGCTGTAAAATAGCATTTTATTTTAAAATAGACTACCATGACCATTTTAGGCTCTTATTTACTTCATGCTATTTTACTTGATATAACTTTTACCATTACTCGAACTCATTGGCTTTGGGTAAGTTAAATTTTTTATTTCTATGGAAAACAAACTAAAAACAAACGAATTAAAATCATATCATTTAGAAAATATGGTTTTGAAAAAGCATTTAGCAAGATATGAAAGCACTTTTCAGATTTTGAATGATTCGTTTTTATGGCTCACCACCGACTGCGAAGGTGTATTCAAAGAGGTAGGTAAAAAGACGTATGAGGTTTCCCAGTACAGCGAGCAAGAATTGATAGGAAAAAATGTGAGGGATATACTCCCAAAGGAATCTATCCTGAATTGGAATGGACATATTGAGGAAGTGATGCAAGCTATAGCAGAGAAGGGCATTTGGCATGGAGAAGTAGAGAGAGTAAGCAAATATGGGCATAAATACTGGACATATACCGTCATCTGCCCTGTAAAGAATGAAGATGGAGAAATAGAAGAATACCTCAATATCAGCAGGGTAATCACGCGTAGGAAAGAGGCAGAGCAGAAACTTTATACACAAAGCCAATACTTGCGCGAATATTCATTCCTGACCTCTCATTACCTGCGCCGTCCACTCGCCTCTATTTTGGGGCTTGTCGAGCTTATCACCTCGCAGGTTATCAATAATGAGAGTGATTTTGCCGAGAAAATGCAGTTTATTACTCACCTCAAAAGTGCATCTGAAGACTTGGACTTAACCATACACAGTATGCAGGATAAAATCCAGAAAGCTGAAGAAAAACGCAATAAAGTGTTTAGCAGACAGGAAGTCAGCAATATCATGCTCATTGATGACGACCCGCTGAACAATATGGTAACAAAAAAATTGATTGAGCATCTGGATAAACAAATTGCCGTAAATACGTTCAATAATGCAAACCAAGCACTTAATTTCCTTACCAAAGAAACCAATAAATTACCCGATGTGATATTGCTGGACGTGGAAATGCCCGAAATCAATGGCTGGGAGTTCTTGCACCAGTTCGAGCAGATGAGCTTGGGAACTCCTGTACATATTCTCACTGTTTCTCTAAATATCAAAGACCAATACCAAGCGCGAGAGTATCCATCAGTAAAAAATTTCTTGATTAAACCTTTGAAAATAAATGATTTAGAAAAAATATTGATGTAGGAATTTTCTGTTTTTTGTATAAGTAGAAATCCCTGCTACTAATTTATTTGGTGGCAACCCCTTATTCCCTTGCAAGCAGTGCAGCAAGCAAATTTTTCAACCAATTTTGGTCAACTATTTTATGGTTTAAAGTATGGCTTCTTGATAAAAAGCCACTGTCTTTGTGCTTGTACTTTGTTCTTGGTGCAAAAGGAGCAAAGTTAATGCAAAGCGCAAGCACATTCAACATCAACTCAGCACTTTTGAAATGCCCATGAAAATATTGCTTCATCAAAAGAAAACGGTCTATGGGTTTCATCAGTCTATCGACCATACTGGTTGTTCTTTTTGCTGTGGGCGCATCAAAAAAGGCTTTGAAGCCCAATTTTTTGGATACCCGATACTAATGAAAACCATAATCACTTGAATTCCAGCCTTTGGGAAACAGTGCTGGGTGTAAATCCGAATAAATAGACAATTTTTCGATAACTATTTTACGATGGCTAATTAAATCTAAATACTCAGTTTCTGTGATGGGAAGGCGTATGCCTCTAAAACAGAAAAGAGTATCCATTCAGTTTTTGTCATAGATGCTATCAATAAGTCTGCTGATGGTGATAAACGTGCGCCAAGGTCGGTCATTGTCTTAGATAATGCTAAAATTCATCATTGGGCTACTTTTGTGGATAAAATACCAGCGTGGCAAGAAAAAGGCTTGGAAATCTTTTACTTACCAGCCTACAGTCCACCTCTAAACAGCATAGAAACCCTATGGAGAAAATATAAATACGAATGGCTACTCCCCAAAGATTATCTATCTTGGGCAAGCATTACAGCTAAAATTCAGGAAATTTTAGATGAGTTCGGTGAAAAATACACCATACAATTCTCCTAAAAAAATAGTGTTTATTTATAGATAACTACTTATTTCTACTTTGGCAGTCTGCTTGATTTATCAAAAAAAGGTTATTTTTGCGTTTATGAAAGACTTTAATGAAAAAAAATTAACTTGTACCTTGAAGGTTTTGGGACAGTTTTCCAATGTTACAGGACA
>JAAFJS010000383.1 GCA_013298985.1 Cytophagales bacterium | reverse complement strand
TCCCTCTCATCGAACAGCGAGAAAGATTAGCACAAGAGTTTACAGATTGGAAAGGCAGACGTGAACAGACAGATGATGTGCTGGTGATGGGCGTGAGGGTATAAATCATTCTTTTGGACAAACACTATCTTGCTGTATGAACATACACATTCGCTAAAAAATAATCTATAACTCATAATTTCTAACTCCTAACTCATAATTACTTATAGCTTATACGAAAATGAAAAATTACTTACATCTCGCATTTTTATTTATTTTGGCTTTAATCAGTCCCAGATTGTATGCCCAAATAGACATTCAGCATATCGAGCCGCCCAACTGGTATGTAGGCATGAAGGCTGCCGAACTCCAAATTTTAGTACATGGCAAAGAAATTGCTAATGCCTCAGTGAAATTAGGTAATGGCTTGGCAACTTTGAAAAGTACAAAAAAGGTAAGTAGCCCAAACTATCTTTTTTTGAACTTGACCCTCAGCAAAAATACCAAAGCAGGAGTTTTGCCCATTATTTTCACGCTTGGCGGACAAAGCAAAACCATCAGTTATGAGCTAAAATCTAAAACAGTTGCGGCTAATAGAATACAAGGCTTTAATGCGGCTGATTTGATTTATTTGATTATGCCTGACCGCTTTGCTAACGCCATTCCCGCCAATGACAATGTAAGTGGAATGTTAGAAAATGCCAATAGAAATGAGCTTTATGGAAGACATGGTGGTGATTTACAGGGAATTATCAATCATTTGGACTATATCAAGAATTTGGGAATGACCACCATCTGGCTCAATCCTGTCTTAGAAAACGATATGCCTTCCGCCTCTTATCATGGCTATGCAATTACAGATTTGTATAAAGTAGATAAACGTTTTGGTGGGAACGAAGCCTATCTCGATTTTATAAACAAATCACATTCATTGGGGTTGAAAGTAATCCAAGACATGGTAGCAAACCACATTGGTATCGCGCACTGGCTGATGAAAGACTTGCCCGAACCTACTTGGATTCACCAATTTGGCGAATTTACCCGTTCCAATTATCGACTGGCAACGGCATCAGACCCTTATGCCTCCGAAAAAGACAAAATGCTGATGGAAAAAGGCTGGTTTGATACGACCATGCCCGACCTCGACCAAAGTAACCCTTTGCTTGCTAAGTACCTAATTCAGAACTCTTTGTGGTGGATAGAATATGCGGGAATTGATGGAATCCGCATGGACACCTATCCGTATCCTGACAAAAACTTTATGAAAGATTGGGCAAAAGCTATCTTGACAGAATATCCCAAATTTAACATCGTGGGCGAGGTTTGGATTCATTCCGTCCCGATGGAATCCTACTGGCTCAAGGGACTGAAACAGCGCGACGGCTATGCTTCTTCCTTGCCAAGTATTACAGATTTCCCTCTTTATGAGGCTATTAATGCCGCAATGAACGAGCAGAACGGCTGGAATAATGGATTGTCGCGTATCTACCACACTTTGGCAGAGGACTTTTTGTATGAAAAACCAATGGAAAATGTCATTTTCTTGGACAACCACGACCTTACTCGTTTTTATTCTGTAGTTGGCGAAAACTTAGAAAAGTACAAAATGGCTGTTGCTTTTTTACTGACTACCAGGGGCGTGCCACAAGTGTATTATGGTACAGAGGTCTTGATGGCAGGCGGTCCCGAACACGCGTATGTGAGGCGCGACTTTGCAGGTGGCTGGGCGGGCGACACTATCAACGTTTTTGATAATCAAGGGCTTACCAATCCACAAACAGAGGCTCTGAGCTACATGAAAAAGTTAGCAAACTGGCGCAAAGACAAAAAAGTAATTCATTCAGGCAAACTGACCCATTTTATCCCTGATAATGAGATGTATGTATATTTTCGACATAACGCACAGGAAACAGTGATGACCATTATTCACACAGGAAACGAAGCCAAAAAATTAGATACAAAGCGTTTTGAGGAATTATTAAAAGGCTTCTCGAAAGCAAAAAATGTGATTTCTGACCAACGAATTGAAAATATAAATGTCATTGAAATCCCTGCCAAAAGTGCATTGGTATTAGAATTAATAAAATAAATCATTTTTTATACTATTTTTGTGTTTTTAGACAAAAATAATTGGTTGTCTGACAATTTTTGTGGAATCAATTAGAAATGGCTAAACACCTCCATCTCAGATTTTCAAAATTAGGCATACCAAAAGCGGTTCTTCTTACACTTCTAATGAGGTTGTTCAGTCCTTCCG
>JAAFJS010000382.1 GCA_013298985.1 Cytophagales bacterium | reverse complement strand
CACGAAATTTTTTGAAATTTGGAAAACAAAATGAATTAAAAAAAAGATATTACCTTTGAAATAGTAAACCAGACAAAAATATCCATGATGAAATATTGTATTACTGCACTTTCTCTTTTTTCTTTCCTATTTTTGATGGCTTGTAATGAGGCAAACATAGATACAGAAGGTTTTGATTTGGAAACTTGGAAGAATGATAAAAAAGGCTGCCAAAGCAAAAGAGTCGCACTTTTAAGTGATTTTGAGCAAAAAGTGAAGCCAAAGTTAGAAGGATTGCGCGAAATCCAAGTCAGTAACCTACTGGGCAAAGCCGATTTTTCATTATTGGCAGAGCGCAACCAAAAGTTTTATCGTTATTACCTGGAAGAGGGCGAGCAGTGTGGGAAAAATAAAAAAGCGCGCTACATCAATATCCGATTCAGTGCCATCAATGTAGTCAATGAAGTTACCGTAGTTTATTATTGAACCAAATCTGTCCATATATAGCACTGCCCAGCAAGCAGGCGCACACTTCTACAATCGTTTTATTAATTCAAAATGCTCATTATCAATGAGAAACTCAATGGAAAAAGTTACAAGAAAAAATTTTCTCAAACATTTTGCTCTCTTTGCCGCAGGCGTTACTACTGCGCCAGAGATTTTTGCTTCGCCAACTGGTTTTGCTTCTACGCAACGTCCCGAATGGCTCGATTCGTCCAACAAACTGGTATTGCTCAATGCCAATGAAAACCCGTATGGCGTACCTCCCCAAGCGCAAAAAGCTATTATTGAGGCACTTGCAGAAGGAAATCGCTATGGATTTATCAATAACAGCCGCGAAAAGTTAAAAGAAAAGATTGCCACCAAAGAAGGGCTTTCCAAAGACCATATTTTACTAACGGCAGGCTCAAGTGAGCTACTGGGCATCTTGGGCTGTGCGTATGGGCGCGACAAAGGCAATATGATTTTTGCGCTACCAACTTTCTGGTTATTAGGTGAATACGCAAAAAATTTGGGCGTGGAAGTAGTCAATGTACCTGTTACCAAAGAGGAGAAAAAGCACGACCTAAACGCGATGCTGGCAAAGATAAATCGCAAAACAAAGTTAGTGCAAATCTGTAATCCCAATAATCCCACAGGCACTATCGTCGACCCCAGCGAGTTGAAAAACTTTTGTATCGAGGCAAGCAAAAAAACAACGGTTTTCATAGACGAAGCCTACATAGAGTTTTTGCCCGACAAGCCTACCATGGCAGGCTTAGTAACTGATAATCAAAACATTGTGATTGGGCGAACTTTCTCCAAAATTTATGGCATGGCAGGTTTGCGACTGGGCTATGCGATAGCTCACCCCAAAATCGTTGCTGAAATGGACAAACTTCAGCAGGGCGGAAGCATCTCTACCAGCACAGGCTCAGTGGCGGGCGCGATGGCGGCAATGGACGATACAGCATTTATCAATTCGTTTTTGGAGAAAAACAAAGCCGCCAGAGAGTTCACTATCAATCAGTTAAAGACACTCAATATTTCATATATTCCTTCTTATACCAATTTTGTGTATTTTTCTTTGGCAAAATATCCTAACGATTTTGTAAAAGCAATGAAAGAGAATAACGTTTTGGTCAGAATGTTTGCTGAAAACGAGGAAAAATGGGGACGCGTGAGCATGGGGACGATGGAAGAAATGCAAGTATTTGCTGAGGTATTGAAAAAAATCTGGCAATCGTAAACTCTATTTATACCACTCATGCCCATCAATCTACAGCGCATCAATCAGTTGCTCGAATGGCTTGAAAATGAGCCTTATGAGCCTTTTAACTTGTATGCGCTTGCGATGGAGTACAAGGAATCCCAAGCAGAAACGGCACTCAACTATTTGGAGAAAAGCAGGCAAGTTCAGCCAAGCTATACGCCCACGTATTACCACTTGGCTGAACTTTATAACCTATTAGGGAATAAGGAAAAGGCGGAAGAAACCTACAAAGTGGGTATTCAGATTTGCAGAGAACAGCGCGACCAGCACGCACTTGCCGAACTCCAAAACGCGTATCAAAACTTTTTGTATGAGGAATAAGCTGACGAAAGAGATGCCTGAGAAGGCTATATGATGATACCAAGCCCGCCATGACCTCACTTGGTATTGCATCTATTACCTCTCTGAATACCTTTTTCCGTTTGCGTGCTTCTAACCCAATATTGCTGCTATGTTCTCGTCTACATATTTTCCTGACATATCGTGTGAATTGTTGTAAATAAAATCCCACCAACA
>JAAFJS010000381.1 GCA_013298985.1 Cytophagales bacterium | reverse complement strand
TGAGTGGGGGCGATTTGATAGTGGTAGAAACCAGTTTTGGTAGGGCAGACCAGAATTGTGGACTCACACAAACCGAAAATTATCCCGAACGTGCTGAATTTTGGGGAACAGAAAGTTTAGACAAACCTTTTGTGAAGTTGCAAGAGGGTTGCAGAACTACTTTTGTAGATGTCAAAAATGCAATAGCCGCAGGACACAAATTCGTTAAATACTTGAAAATCAAGGACATTTCAGACAAAAATTTGTTTGAAAACATAGATGAGGGCTATGATGTAGATGGCGTAATCGTTTGTCCAGAAAATGTGCTGGCAACCATCACTGGGGCAGGCAGAAAGGCGATATTGGCAGGCAGAACCGAGGATAAAAAATCAGTTTTCAAGGCAGATTTCTTCAACCGATTGAGCAATGGCGCAACGACCAACGAAATCAAAGTCTTCCCCAATCCGAGCAGCAGCAAGGTTACGATAGCCTTAGAAAGTATTGTAAATGAGGAGATTAGCCTAAAAATCTATGATGTGAATGGCAGATTGCAAGTAGAAAAAACATGGCAGGTGCGCGAAGGCACAAACCAAGTGGAAATAGATTTAACCCATTTGAGCAGAGGACTTTACCTGATTCAGCCCATTTCAAACAAAGGCACAACTTACCAAAATATGAAGGTGGTGAAGGAATAAAAAAGGGAGGATTATTTTAAAAAGGACAGGCAAAGTTTTGAAACTTTGCCTGTTTGTTTTTTTATAAGTCCCAACAACTAAAAAAATGGAATAGCCTTTTTTTGTAAAATTTACTATCTTTGTTAATAATAAAACACTCAGAAAGATGGCAAAAAAGAAAGTGAAAATTCATGATGAAGCAGAAATCATCAAGATGTTTGGTTTGACACGCTTGGTAGGGAATAATAAATCTCATTTAATGCAAGAATGGACAGATACTTCTATGAATTTGAATGAGTCAGAAAATTATCTTTTTAATATTATCACCAATGATTTAGCAGAAAAAATAGCAGGCTGGAACGAAGAAATGCTCAAAATGAATTTTATTTCACCAGTCTTAATTCTTGGGCATATTCAAGAAACAAAAAAATACAAGACCTATTATGAAGCCATGATAGAGGCTACAGTAGATAATTATTTCCTGAAAACCAAAGCAGACATGATGATTGCCAAAGGGATTTTGGAACGAGCCGAAACACCTTATTTTTACTTTCAAGAGTACAAGAAAGTAAAAGAACCCAAGCGCGATGTAACTGCCCAGCTATTAGAGGCGTTCTTAATTTCGCAAGAAAACAACAAAAATGGCAAACCGCTTTATGGCTGTACGATAATTGGAAAGGCGTGGGACTTTATGATTATGGAAAACAGGACTTATTGCATTTCGCAGACCTACGACTGCACCAAAACTGATGACCTCATGCAAATCATAGCTATCCTTCGCAAGTTCAAAGAGATATTAGAAACAAGGCTCTTAGACTGATTTTGTTTCATCATCTTTTGATAGTATTTTAAAATAATATAAAAAATGACACCAATGCGACATATTTTTCATGCTAATTGCCAAAGATTGATTCTTTTTATTTCATTTTTTTTGCTAACTCCTTGCTTATCAGCACAATCATTTACGATTGAGCAAGTGTTAAGCGCACCTTTCCCTACTGAGCTAACTGCCGCTCCCGTAGGAAATAAAGTGGCTTGGGTTTTTAACCAGCAAGGTAGCCGCAACATCTGGATAGGTGATGGAATAGGTAGTTCTCCACGCCAACTGACTGATTACAAAGGAGATAACGGGCAGGAAATTAGCGGGTTGAGGTTCACGCCTGATGGAAACTCTATTATTTTCGTTCGCGGGGGCGCGCCCAATTCCGCAGGTGAATCTCCAAACCCTGCCCAGTTAGAAATGGTAGAAAGGGCTATTTTTATGATTGGCATGGACGGCAAAAACTTGAAAAAATTAGCTACGGGTTTCTATCCACGACTTTCCCCCAAGGGAGATGTAATTGCCTATCTTTCAGGCAGTCAGGTATGGACAGTGCGCTTAGATTCTCTCAAACCTGCCAAACTTTTCCAAACCAGAGGCGCGCAAAGCGCAATTCGTTGGTCGCCAGATGGAAGCAAAATTGCCTTTGTCAGCACTCGCAACGACCATAGTTTTATTGGAATTTATGATTTTAACACCAAGTCAGTCAATTTTTTGATGCCAAGTGCCGATTTGGACGGTTCTCCTGTGTGGTCGCCTGACAGCAAGCAGGTGGGCTTCATACGCTTACGCGCTGACCGCGACGCACTTATTTTTGGTCCCAAGCGCGAGGCTCTACCTTGGTCT
>JAAFJS010000380.1 GCA_013298985.1 Cytophagales bacterium | reverse complement strand
GATTCCTCTGCTACGGGCAGGGGAGGCTCGCTGGCGCGGTTTACGATTGTGGGAGATTATCTTTATACGGTCGATAACACAAGTCTGCGCGTTTTTGACATTAAGAATCAGGCTGACCCCCAATTTATCAAAACACAAAACTTGGGATTTGGCATCGAAACTATTTTTCCTTATACCAACAAACTTTTCTTAGGCACAACGACAGGAATGTATATTATCGATATACAAAACCCTACTACACCAAGCGTTCTCTCTATTTATCAGCACATTGAGAGTTGCGACCCCGTAGTGGTGCAGGGAAATTATGCGTACGTAACTTTGCGAAACGGTACGCCCTGTCGCCGCGGACTGAACCAGTTAGAAGTGATTGACATTAGCAATCTGACCGCACCAAAAATAGTATCTACCTACCAAATGACCAATCCGATAGGGCTTGGCATTGATGGCGCACAACTTTTTGTGTGTGATGCAGGACTGAAAGTATTTGACATAGATGAGGAGAAACCATACCAACTTACTCAAAGACAGAAGATTGATATTGCGGGTGCTTTTGATGTCATTCCGCTAAACGGCAGATTGCTCCTGATTAGCGAAGATGGTTTGTACCAATATGCGTATCTCAACAACAAAATGGACTTCATCAGTAAAATTCCAATTACAAAAAAATAACTAATTGAAAGCCAACCCAATAGATGTGCCTGCTTTGAAAAAAATGCCTTGTTCATACGGATTTATCAAAAATAAGTGAGGAACATTTCTTTCGTACTGGTTAAGCGGAATCACAAAACCACTCCCTATAAATACATCAATGGTAAAGCGGGAAGCAAGGCTAAGATGCTGAGTACCAACCAAAAAACCCAAAGCGGCAGTGCTTGCAAAAGTATTGTTGCGCTCAGTAACGCTTCGTTCCTCTGGTGGATTGCCAGTGTAAATAAGATAAGAAATATCCTTGTATAAATTGATATGTTTGTACTGGAAATAAGGACTGAAATATGTCCCTTTGCGCGATTTATCGAACCTGCGAACATAGAATCGCGGTTGAATTTCTATTTTTAATCCATTAAAACCATTGTAAAATTCATAATAAAAAGGTTTTTCTGCCAAATAATAACCCACTGTATAGCGCAAAGTCAAATTATTCTTGACTTTGCGTTCAAAATTTAGCTCTAATCCGTTCCCAAAAAAAGCCAAAGGATTTAAGGATAAAATCATTTTTCCTGAAAACTTCGAGGTGTCCATTACCACCGTTTGGCTATGGGCTAATTGGCTGATAAACAGCAATAAAAACAGAAAAAATACGTGTTTTTGAGTGGTCATGTTTTGAAAAAGTTATTCTTTGACGATTTTCTTGACAATCTTGCCTCTGGAAGTCGTAATCTCAATAAAATATAAGCCATTTGCCTGATGTTCCAGATTAATTTGGTATTTTTTAGTATTTACAATAGTAATTTTTTCATTATAAAACTTACCTATTGCACTGAAAATCTGTATTTTAGAAACCTTTTCCTTGCCTATTTCCAAGTAAAAAATGTTTTCAGAAGGATTTGGATAAATCATTACCTCGCCATCATACATATTGTCTTCTACAGCCGTTACGCTTACCATTGTAACCTCAAAAGGCAGGGAAATGCTACGGCAACCGTTGAGGTCAGTAACGCGCACGCGATAGCTTCCCGTTTGCTGAGGGGTGAAAATCTGCGCGGTAGCTCCTGCGATTAGCACATTATTCAGCAACCATTCATAGCTAACTAACTGTCTATCACTGGCATTTGCAGTCAAATTATCCTGACTCTTTGTGATATTTACCGTATATTCGGGAAATGATAAAATCGCCAAATCATCAGAAATAAGCGTACAACCATCTTTGGTTTGGATTTGGACGCGATACCTGCCTGCGTCGCGCGCAAAGATGACACTTCGGTCTGAGTTATTGAGTTCTATTCCGTTCAAAAACCATTTATAAGACTGATTATCAGCACTTTCAGCCGTAGAAAGGCGTGTACTTACAGGTTCTGTTCCACAAAAAATAACACTGCCATTGACTGAAATCATAGGCTTGGTGGTGGAGCGCAACTGCCCACAATCAGGAAATAAAGTGATATTGTGGCTTTGCAACGCCAAATTTGGCACTAAGGCATTGCGGACAATAACTGTATAAATACCTGCTTCCTCTATACTTAATGCCCTGATAGTGTAGGTTTTATCTGTAGCTCCTGTGATGGCATTTCCATTTCTGAACCATTGATAAAGATTTGCCGTTCCCGAAGTAGGTACTTCCAGCGTAACCATTGCGCCAATATTGGCAATGACTTCTCTGGGCGAGCCTATTTTTGCTTGGGGTGAGTAAAG
>JAAFJS010000038.1 GCA_013298985.1 Cytophagales bacterium | reverse complement strand
TGCCGCAGGGCAGGGCTGCCACAGATGGGGTAGCAGAGGGAAAAACACAGACATGATTAATATGCCCCCGCGTATTCAGGAAACAATGAATACTTGGTGGTATGTGGCTGACGAACGAGATTCAATTAAGTTTAAAAATGATACTTCACTTTTTGGAATTACCGCTGCACTGGGTGGCTCTAACTGCGTATTTGATGATGGAGGCGATATTTTTATAGATGTTACATTTAGTAGAGATAAGTTTGCCTCCAATCTGTTTACTTATACCATTATCAATGCCACTGATACATTAATTCCTATTAATGTTAATCCTCCTTTTAGCTTCACTGACAATATGCTGGTTGACCCCATAAAGCGAACCATTAGGCTTCGTTATCGATTGGATATAGGTGGTGATAATATATTTACACCAGGCTTGCAAACTACAGGCTTGAGTTTTGCTTTTATTGTAGAAACCAACCAATGCGGCTCTCCCCAAAGAGGACGACAAAACTTTACCTGCACAGTTACCTTACCTGTAAACCTGACTTCATTTTCTGGGCGAGCTACTGATGCCGCTAATGCCAGATTAGAATGGCAGACCGCCAGCGAGAAACAAAACAAAGGCTTTGGCTTAGAACGAAGTATTGACGGCTATAACTTTACAGAAATCGCATTTATTCAGGGAAATGAAACCACAAACAATGAAAGCAAATACCACTATAACGATAAACTTCCCTCGCGCGGAAGATTTTATTACAGGCTTCGTCAGGTAGATTTTGATGGAACAGAAACGTTTTCCAAAATTATTGAAATAAGCACCGATGAGCTGTCTATGGACTTTATGTATGCCTCTTACCATCAAGAAGATAAGACGCTACAAGTCGTGGTGCGCCAAAAACGAAATGAAGATATGCAGATTACCATCTATAATATGCTCGGCGTAGAAGTCCAATGTATCAAAACACAAGCGAAGCAAAATTTTGTGCAGACCTTCATACTACCCGTAAACGTACCCACCGCAGGCACATACATCATTGAGGTCAAAGACAGTAAGAACATTGCAAAGAAAAAAATTGTGGTTTATTAGTTTTGATAAAAAATTTACGCAAATTCACGCCACAGAATTTGGTGGTGCTTTCAAATGTATGATGCTTAAAACTTTATATCCTCCAAAGGGAGATAAAAGGCTGTTTTCCCCCTTTGGGGGCGCAGTGCAACTGGGGTAGGGGGAGGTTATCATACAATTAGAATTATCTCCCCAAATTTTGCATACAAAACGTTCAAAACATAAACCCAATATGAAACAATATCTCATTCACGCCTACGACCATACAGACGCGCAGGCATTAGAACGGCGAATGACAGCACGTCCTGTCCATTTGGAATTAGTCAAAAAACTCAAAGAAACAGGCAATTTTGTACTTGGTGGCGCTATTCTCAATGAGTACGGACAAATGATTGGCTCTAATATCGTTCTCCAATTCGAAACCCAAGAAGAATTTGATGCCTACACTGCCTCCGAGCCATACATCAATCAAAAAGTCTGGGAAAAAATAGAAATCAGAAACTTCCGAGTTGCCAGTGTCTAAAACTGTATTGCTCAAATCATTTTCAAACAGAATTAAAACCATTTCAAATTCGTATTTAACCATGAAAAAAATTATTTTTAACAACGCGGGAACTCCTGAAAAAATATTAGAACTTGTTGATAGCGAGATACCTACACCCCAAGCAGGCGAGGTACTTGTTCGCGTCAAGGCAAGCCCTATCAATCCATCAGACATTGCTTTCATTAACGGAGTGTACGGAATCCGTCCTTCCTTGCCTTCGGGCGCGGGTTTTGAGGGAGCAGGCACAGTAGAAGCAGTTGGCGCAGAAGTAAACCTAACCATTGGCTCAAAAGTGGGTTTTACCGCTATTGGGGCTTGGGGCGAATACGTTATCGTTCCTGCCAAGGCGGTGATGCCCTTGCCAGAAACCATGCCTTTTGAGGTGGGTTGTCAGGTATTTGTAAACCCACTCACTGCATGGGCAATGGTCTATGAATCAGGTTTGAAAGCAGGAGAATGGCTGATATTGACGGCAGGTGGCTCTACTTTTGCCCAGTTAGTCGTTCAGATTGCCTCCAAAAAAGGAATTAAAACCATCTGTACCGTTCGCCGCAACGACCAAGTAGCACAGTTAAAAGCACTTGGTGCCACCGAAGTCGTCAATACAGAAGAAGTAAACCTGACAAAACGTGTGCGCGAACTTACTGATAAAAAAGGCGCAAATGCTTGCTTTGATGCCACAGGAGGCGACTTGACCGCACAGGCGTTGCAAAGTTTGGCTTATAAAGGACAGATGTTTGTCTATGGAATGTTGAGCCAAAAAGATACACCCGTCAATAATGGAATGATGATTTTCAAATCACTCATTATCAGAGGATTTTGGCTCACAAGCTGGCTCCAAGAGGCAGACAAGGAAGCAAGAAAACAAGCAGGAGCAGACGTAATCACGATGCTCAATAGCGGCGAACTCAAAGTTACCATTGACGCAAGATATTCACTTGCTCAGTACAAAGAAGCCGTCATACACGCACAAGGCGAAGGCAGAACAGGAAAAATCTTGATAATGCCATAAATTAAAAACCTGTCAGATTTATTAAAATCTGACAGGTTTGACCCTAAACTACTCCAACTTCGCGCTATATTTCGCCCAAAACACATCATCATACATATCCGCATAATTCCCCACGCGAGTAATCATATTAAAAAGCTCATTGTTGTCCAGCCCTTCCACCTCACGAATTGCCTTTATATACACCCATTTATCGTATTTGGTGAACGCCACGCCATACAGCGTATGGTTAATTTCCAATAATTCCTCATAAAATTTTTGCACACTGCTCGTAGGCACATTCACCACAGGCGCAAGCACTTGGACATAAGTAGTCTTGTTTTGCTCCAAATAAGTAATCGAAATCCAAAGCGTGATAGAGCCTTTGGTCAGTTCCCATTCGCCCTTTTTATTAGGTAGGCGTGCTTTTAGTGGGTCAGCACCAAGTTCCTTCACACAGCTATCCACCATGTCGTAATAAAATTGTAAATCTTGCATTTTTTGATTGGTTTTAAAGTATTTTAATATTTTTATTCATTATTTCTCCCTTCTCTCTTGGGGAAGGGCTGGGGTTGGGGTAGTTATTTCTTTTTTGCTTCCTGAATCATAAAAACGGCTGCATTTTCTTGGTTGATACTTACCAAATTTCCCTTCCCTCTATCTGTCAGTTGCTTCAAATTGGGCGTTGGTTTTTCCCCGAACTTAAAGATAGTCAAGGAGATACCTGCACTTGCGTTCTGTCCTATCAATTCCAGCACCACAGGGCGCAAGCCAAATTCACCATCTGTCGCCAGCACTATTTTGTTATTGCCTGCGTACTTGTATTTTTGGTTTGCCACCTTGTATGCCAGCGCAAGCCCCGCATTTGCGTCTGTTTTTCCTCGCGGCTCTAAGGCATCGATAACCTTGATAATTTTCTCTTTTTCCTTGCCCGAGGTGGGTGGCAAAATAGTTTGTGCAGAACCAGAATACACCACAATCGAAATATCATCTTCGGGGCGCAACAAATTTACCAACTTTTTCATCGATTCCTGCAAAAGCGGCAAACGGTCGGGCATATTCATCGAACTCGACACATCAAGCAGAAGTATCAGATTATTAGGCGCATAGCCTTCCAGCGTATAAAAATCTTTGGTAATCACTGGCGGCTTTTCCAAATAAATCGTATCACGAATCACAATCGTGTCATGCCTGACCACTTCCTTAATCACTTCCACGCGCACCGTATCAGGTTTTTTTATATGAACAAGCTCTTTGTCTTTTGGATTATTTACTTGATTATTTGTACGAATATCAGTCGTAACTGTCTGTCTAACAGTAGGTTTATCTCGCTTATAAGGTTCTTTGGGCAAAAACAAATTAGGCTGAATAACCTCTTTTAACAGTGAAACTTTTGCTAATCCTACAAAACGATTTTTTTCATCCACAATCGCATTGTACTTATAAATAAAATCCTCATACTTCTTTTTTTCTACTTTCGCCGCATATTCTATAAACTGCTGAGATTCAGTGCCTATGTCCTCGTAAGGATTGTAAGGACAAAGCCCATGATAGCGACCTATTTTATCGATACCTTTCATATTTGAAAACTCATTACTAATTGAATTTCTGATACTTACATTGAGTTTTTCTGTATCAAAGGCAAATATTGTGCTTTCTTTGGTATGAAATTTTTTGGCAGCAAAAAGCAAATCTTTATCACCCTGCACCACCTCAGAAAGCGAAAGATACGATTTTACCCAGCTATTTTGCGTATCTGCAAATTTGTACGAATCAAAGATTTTTTTCAAATCCAAAAACAATCTTTCTTTATAGTTATCAAAGGTTTCATACAAAAACTTGTATCTATCTCTGATTTCTTCTATTCGTTTAAAACCCTGTGTTTTGTGTGTATTACTTTTGGCAAAAAGCAAAACTTCCTGACGTAGCTCGTCCATTTCTTTGAGCATATTAAACAAAACTTCTGTCTGTGAACTAATTGATTTTCTGACACTTTCAGGCAAATTCCTATTCTCTAAAATCGTTTCTCGGTACAAGGACTGCGGAATTTGGTGGTCGTCATAGTAAAAATAAAAAGTCGTTTCATAGTCAAAAGTGGTCAGGTTCACGTTTTGATTTTGCAAACTTCTCAGCAAATTATTATTTACGCGCACGCCTTCATTGATAAATTCTATGTATTTGTTTAGTGAATTATTCATCAAAACAGAAATTGCACTATTCTGAGGTTTTACATCAATAGGCTGATACGCGATATCTTTGAAAAACTTGGCTTTGGCATCCACCTCGACGCGCTGTTTTTTTAGCTCAAAAATGGGCGCAATCTTTCCTGCTTTTAAGGGAAAAAGATTGCCTGCCTGTGTAAAATCTCCAAATTGATTAAAAAAAGGCACAAGACAGCCATCATAGTGGTTAATGTAGCCCCAATACGCTGCGTTTGCGTGCGCGTCGGACTGCTGCGCCTCAAAGTTATAGCCATCAATCGTATATTTTTTGTGTACTTGGAAATCTCTGGCGCAGTCAAGGAACGAGGTATAATAATGTGAAGCAGGGTAGTCTATCTTAGGAATATTTTTTTGTATTTCTCCAAGAAAAACAGCAACCTCATTGATGTTTTGTTGAATTTCGTCTTTTGCCCAGCCTGTGTGGATTTCATCATTAAAATTTAGCATCAAAATATCAATCAATTTTTTGTCTTTTTCTAAGATTTGGTGCATATTTTTTTCGCACTGTACATAGGCTGGATTTGCACTATTTCCTTTTGATTTTTGATAAATCTCATTGATTTTGCTTTCATAGTCGCCTTTTGCTTTTCTAAAATTTATTATAAGTGGTTGAATTTCATTGATTAAAGCAAATCCTTTTTCCAAATTATCTTTTTCATAATCTTTGAGTCGAACATAAATTTCTATTGCCTTACATTTTTCATCTACCAAGTCTAAGGCATTTTTTAGGGCTTCTGATTGTACTTTTAGCTGATTTCCTATATTCGCACTTTGGCTCTGTGCTTGTTCGTAATAATATGCCTCAAACTGATACGGACATTGGTATCTGAGCCATATTTCACGTTTACTTTTTTTTGCACTTTTCAATGATGTGTGAAAATCATAAAAACTTTTCACCATGCGCTGTATTTGCTCTGTGGCATAGTTACTAAAATCCATTTGATTGTTGAGATTCTTTTGCATTTGACGCGTGATTTGTGCATTAGAACGAAGTGAAAAAAAGAAAATACAGAAAAAAAGAATGAAGGAAATAGTTTTTGCAAATAGTTTTTGGACAATTTTCATTTGTTCAGCGATTTTATAGCTTAAATTTGGCGATTTTTTTTCGAAAATCACCATTTTAGATTTAAAAAATTTGATGTACTTGTTTTTCTTTTGTTTTCAATCCAATTTTTTAACTTTGAAGGTATCAAAACGAAAATCCGTTGAACGTTGAGTCTTTAAACCAAACCATCGAGCATCTTTTTCGCCGAGAATCAGGCAAAATGCTGGCTGTCCTCACCAAAATTTTTGGAAAACACAATGTTGAACTTGCCGAAGACATCGTGCAGGAAACGCTTTTGCGCGCGTATGAGCAATGGAAAATCAGTGGTCTGCCTCAAAATCCTGCCGCTTGGCTCATGCAAGTCGCTAAAAATAAGGCGATTGACGTGATTCGGAGAGAAAAGCACCAAAAGGAGTTTGCCAAAGAAAATACGGCATTGCTCAAATCGGAATATACGCTACAGTTTACCATCAACAAACTCACTGAGGAAAGCGAAATTAAGGACGACCTGCTCAAAATGATGTTTGCCTGCTGCCACCCGTCTATCAATGAGGAAGGACAGCTTGCGCTTATTCTGAAAATTTTGTGTGGTTTTAGCACTGTAGAGGTTGCCAAAGCCTTTATTTCCAGCGAAGAAACCATTACCAAACGACTTTATCGTGCAAAACAGCAATTCCGAGAGGAGAAAATTCACTTGGCGATTCCTTCTCCCCAAGAAATAGAAGTGCGTTTGGATAGCGTGCTAACGGCGATTTATTTGCTTTTTAATGAAAGTTATAACTCGACAGAAAGCGACTTGTTGGTGCGGCAGGACTTGGCACAAGAGGCGATGCGCTTGGCATTTATGCTTACAGAAAATTCACAAACTGCACAGCCACAAGTATTTGCCTTGCTTGCGCTGATGTGTTTCCACGTGGCTCGCTTCAAAAGTAGGGTGGACGAGGCAGGAAATATTTTGCTTTTGAAAGACCAAAATAGAGAACTATGGGACATGGAATTGATAGCTCAGGGCGCGTTTTTTCTTCGCAAAGGTGCAAATGGCGAAAAAATGAGTCGTTATCATCTGGAGGCGAGCATTGCTTATGAGCATTGTATCGCGCCCAGCTACGCGCAAACGAATTGGCGGCAGATTTTGCAATGCTATGATTGGCTGTATCTTCTTCAAAATGACCCAGTTGTAGCACTGAATCGCGCTGTAGTGATTGGTGAAATGAAGGGCGCAAAGGAGGGAATTGAGGCGATAATGCAAATCCCAAATGTGCATTCTCTCAAAAAATTTTACCTGCTTCCTGCTATTTTGGGCGAGTTATATGCCCAACTTGGTGATTTGGCAAATGCCAGAAAATACTGGCAGGAGGCTGCCTTGCTTACACACGCCAAAGCCGAAAAAGCCTTTTTAGAGAAAAAACAGTACGAAATATGATTATTTTTCCTATAAATTTCCTTCCCTTCCTATACAAAACAGTGCGTTATTAAAACCATTAAATATGAAAATTTACAAAGAACAAATTGAGGAACACAATCATCAACACGAAAAACAGCACCAAAGGCAGTTTGATTTTTTGGCAGAAACCCTTGAAAATCAAGGCATTGATGTTGAAAAAATTATTCAAAAACTAAGCAATTTCCAGATAGCCATTCCTTCGTGGGCGTTAGGCACAGGCGGTACGCGTTTTGGGAGGTTTGCGGGCGGGGGCGAGCCGCGAAATTTAGAAGAAAAAATTGAAGACATTGGCTTGTTGCACTCGCTAAACCGTTCCAGTGGAGCTATTTCCCTGCATATTCCTTGGGACATTCCCGAAAATGCAGATTTTATCAAGTCTTATGCAAGCAGTTTTGGGATTGCTTTTGACGCGGTCAATTCCAATACTTTCCAAGACCAAAAAAATCAGCTTCACTCTTATAAATTTGGCTCACTTTCGCACGCAAGCAGGGATACCCGAAGGCAGGCAATCGAGCATAATATTGAGGTCATCAAGCATGGTGAAGCACTTGGTTCTAAGGCAATTACGGTTTGGCTCGCCGATGGTTCGTGCTTTCCTGCCCAGCAAAATTTCAGGAAAGCCTTGCAGCGAACGTTGGAATCTTTGCAAGAAATTTATGCTCACTTACCTGCTGATTGGCAACTATTTATAGAATACAAGCCCTACGAACCTAATTTTTATTCGACGGTTATCCAAGACTGGGGGACTTCGTTTTTGCTGGCAAATAAGTTGGGGCATCAGGCATTTACCTTGGTGGATTTGGGGCATCACCTGCCCAATACCAACATAGAACAAATCGTGGCAACGCTGATGATGGAAGGCAAGCTCGGCGGTTTTCACTTTAACGATTCTAAGTACGGAGATGACGACCTGACCGTTGGCTGCATGAAACCGTATCAATTATTCCTGATTTTCAATGAGTTAGTAGAGGGAATGGAAGATAAAAATACTAAAAATCCGTATCCTGCTTGGATGATTGATGCCAGCCACAATGTGAAAGACCCTCTGGAAGACTTGCTACAATCAGTAGAAGCTATCAAAATCGCTTACGCACAGGCATTACTGGTGAATAGGGCTGAACTATCTGATATTCAGGATAATAACGATACAGTGAAGGCACAAGAAATGATGCAAAATGTATTCAGAACTGATGTAAGACCACTCTTGGCAGAGGCAAGAAGACGCGCAAATGCAGCAACAAACCCTTTGGAGTTATTTAGAAAATTAAATATGAGAGAAAAATTGATTGGAGAGAGAGGAAAATTGACAATGGCAACAGGTTTGTAAAATAAAAAGGTAAGATGAAACGCATGAACATAACTGGATTTATGTTTTTTCAAACCTCATGCGTTTCCTTACTATTGCATCCACCTAAAAACTTGTTACAAAGATAATAGATGTTTCAACACCAAACAAGTAAATGCAATTAAAAATAAGTTATAATTATGCTAATAATTGTTAATTTTTTATGAACGCATGGTTAAATATAGAATAAAAGATTGTTTGACAATGGTTTAGCCCTCATGCCAGCTTGGTTTTGTTGGTAAATTTGAAATTTTTTCTCCGCAGTTTTTGCTATAAAAATGGATTACTAACGTTTAATCAACTTAGGGTCTATCATTTTAAGCACTTGCTCCTTGTAAGACATTCCCAGTGGGATACTGGTATTTCCGATGATAAGTTCCTCATTTAGAATAATATCTACCTTAGAAATATTGACAATGTACGAACGATGACTCCTCACAAAAAGGTCTGGCGGGAATTGTTCCTCAATATGCTTGAGATTGAGCCATACCAGCTGAGGCTTGCCAGTGGTCGTATAAATCTTGACATAATCTTTTTGCGCTTCCACGTAAATTACTTCATCGAAATAGAGTTTGATGAGTTTGGAATCCAATTTGACGAAAAAATAATCTTTCTGAACATCAATTAACTCTTTTTGCGCGCCAGCAATCGCTTCTAATGCCTTATTTACGGCTTTCAAGAAACGCGCATACGTAAACGGTTTGGTCAAAAAGTCTGTAGCATTAACCTCAAAACCCTCCAAAGCGTACTCTTGGTGAGAGGTGATAAAGATAAAAAGTGGCGGGTCATTCAGCGACTTGATAAATTCCAAGCCATTGAGCATAGGCATTTCTATATCCGAAAAGACAAGTTGTATCTGATTATTATGCAAATAGGTCATGGCTTGCATAGGATTTTCACAACTTGCTACCAAATGCAAGCTATCTACTTGATTGATATAATTGCAGACAATAGTTCTGCTAATAGGGTCATCATCAAGCACTAAGCAATTAATTTTCATATCTTTCATTTTATATCTAAGCCAAAATGTTTTTTTTAATTAGGACAAAATATATGCTGAATTGGATTCCGATATAAGGTTTTCTGATTTTACTATGATGAATGTGGTAAAAAACTCTATAAAATTAGTGGGAAATCTTTAATTTGCATCAGTTTTATCAAAAAAATTATTAAAAATGTCCAATTTCCATGATTTTGTGAGTAGGCTTCGCACGATTGTTCCCTTGAAAATCAAGTACAAAGACGAATCTTGGGAAATGAAATGGTTAAATTTTTTCCTCAAATGGTTTAACCCAACTTTTATGACTGATTTTACGACGGTGATTGGCTATACGGTTTATTTTACAAGCCGCAGCTATGTGGAAAACTATCCACGCCAAGCCACGCAAACACTCGCGCACGAGGCGGTTCATCTGCTTGATACACAGAGGTTAGGTTTTCCTGTTTTTGCTTTTGCGTACCTTTTTCCGCAGGTGCTGGCAATTTTTGCACTTTTTTTTCCAGTAAATGTCTGTTTTTTATTTTTCTTGCTTTTCATTTTGCCTTTTCCTGCACCTTTTCGTGCCTATTTGGAGGCGAGAGCCTACGCGGTCGATATTTTGTCAGGGAGGCGAGAGTTGGGAGATGTGCTTACGTACTTTACCAACTGGGATTATTATAAAATGTATCCCCTTGAAAATCAGGCAGAAAAACTCCTGAGATTTTGGGTAGAAAACCCTGATGAGGTCATTCTTAAAGTATTGGAAATGAAGCCAAAAAATTGATTAGATGATATTTGGCTTAAATTTTCACCGCACTTATTTTAAACTCTCACACCAATCAAAGTAACATCATCGCGCTGGTCTGCGCCTTGTTTGTAGTTTGCAAAAGTTTCTTCAAAGACGTTTTTTTGCTTGTTTAGTGGCGAAGCTAAGTTTTCATCAAGCATTTTCTTAAAATTAGCACTTCCCCAGTTGCGGCGATTGATGTTGCACTGGTCTGCAAACCCATCTGAGGAAAGATAAATCAATGTACCTCTTTCTACGATTAGCTGGTGATTGGTAAAAACCACTTTTTGATTGGTCAAATTTCTATTCCCAATGGCGCGACGGTCAGCAGGAATTTCTTGTAACTGACTGATATGGTGCGGTTTGTAATATAGATTTCTTTTTGCGCCTGCATAAGATAGCTGCGCCTGATTTTCGTTCAAATATTCTAAGCAAACTACGGCGCAGTCCATACCATACATATTTCCAGTTTCTTCTTTTTTGAGGGCTATTTGTACGTCTTGGTCTAAATGCGCCAAAATTTCGGCAGGGGAATGAATACTATTGGCATACAAGATTTTTTCGAGTATATTGTTGGCTACCAGTGACATAAATGCGCCAGCAACGCCATGCCCAGTGCAATCTACGACGATTAAAAATAGTTTGTTGTCTATTTTTTCGAGCATATAGCAGTCGCCAGAAACAATATCTTTGGGATAAAAAATCACAAAATGTTCTTTAAAAGACTGCTTGAACATATTTTCTGTGGGCAGCAACGATTGCTGAATGACCAAAGCCGCCTCAATGCTTTTGCTCATTTTGTAGTTTTGTGTATTCAGTTCTTTGTTTTTTTCCTCGATATAGCCTCTTTGTGAGAGAATTTCCTCTTGTTGCTGATAGAGTTCTTCGTTTTGGACTTGAATAGCGGCGGATTGTTGCTGAATTTCCTGATTTTGTCCTTTCAGTAATTTATTCTTCTTGCGATTTTGAAAAAAGCCAATTAAAATCAACAAAAACACTGCCGTACCCAATCCAAGCACCGCAAGCCCATAGTTTCGTATGAGGTTGGCTTTTTCTAACTGTTCTTGCTTGGATTTGAGTTGTTGGTTTTGCAGTTTTTTATCTGTTTCCAGCAATTCTATTTCATTTTGTTTCTCGCGTGCTTGTACCTCTTGGAGTTTTTTATTTTGCTCTAAAATAGCCAATGCTTGTTTTTGCTTTTCTGCTTGCGCTTGCTGCTGAGTAATGAGCAATAGTTGCTGTACCCTGTTTTTTTCCAGTTGTTGGTTCTTAATTTGCTCAAGCTGAAGGTCTTGCTCACGTTTGAGAATGGTCAATTCGGTTGCTTTTAAAGCCAAGTCTTTTTCTTGTTTTTCGATTTCCAAGGCTGACTGGCGCAAAGCGGCGGATTGACGTTCTTTGTCAGTAATCAGATTTTTCAATTCATTTTCTTTTCTCTCCACTTCTACCTGAGTTTCAAGGGCTTCCTGTACTTTTTGCCTTTCTTTTTGTGCTATTTTTTCTTTGATTTCTTGGAACAATTTGTCGTATCGCTGAGAGAGCTTGAAGTCTTCTTGCTTTTGATAAATCTCAGAAAGTAATTGATAGCTGACCATCAGCACCTCATCTGCTTTGTTTTCTACGGCAATGTCAATGGCTTGATTTACAGTCTGTAAGGCATTGTTTTCATTTCCTGAAACAAAGTAGTTGGCGGCAATGTGATTGTAAATATTAGCACTTTGGACGAGAAGATTGTTGCTTTTGGCGAGGTCTAAGGCTTGGCTATAATAATAATTTGCTTTGGTGTAATCTCTTATTTTTGAATAAGTTACGCCTGTATTGGTCAGCGCAATCACCTTTTCTATATTGTTTGTTGCGCCCTCCGTCAAGATGCTATACATACTGATAGACCTCTCAAAGTACATGAGGGAGAGTTTTTGGTCGCCAATTTGACGGTACAAGAACCCCAAATTATTATTAGCCTCTGCAATGGCAATAGCATCATTGGTTTGTGCGCTAATTTGCAGTATATCAAGACTATACTCTATTGCTTTTTCATATTCTTGCGTAGTTTTGTGTAGATTGGCAAGCTGGCTTATCACTTCGGCTTGCCCTTTTTTGTCTTCTTTCTTTTGCTTGATTTTGAGCAAATCGTTATAAAACAGGATAGCTGCTCGATACTCACCCGCCATGACATACGCCTTGCCCAAATTTTGGAGTGTGAGGCTGAGGGCATCATCATTACTTGTATTTTTCTGAATATCATAGACTTGCAAATAATATTCTGCTGCCTTTCTGGGCGCATTTTGTTGTTGGTAAAGCAAGGCAATCTGATTCAGTAGCGAAATTTTATCCGTTGCTGTTTTGGTTTGATTCAGTTGCAAAAGTAGTGCATTGAGGTCTTGACCTTGGGCAAGTATTCCATGCGTCCAAAGGCATAAACCAAGTAAATAAGCAAATTTAAGTTTGCAAAAAGTAATATATTTTGGCATAAATGCGGATTAATTACACTATCTTTTGTCTATTTCTGCAATTAGTTTTCTAAGGATTTCTAATTCTCTGTCTTTTTCTTCGATTGCTTTGTCTTTTTCCTCGATTGTTTTTTCTTTTTCTTCAATAATTTTAGTTTTTTCTATATTTTTCTTTCTTTCCTCTATGACTTCCTCATATACTTCGCCAAGTTCGCGGTCAAAAGTTTCATCTATTTCATTTTCCATGTCCATTTCTTTTCGCAGTTTTTCATCTGCAATGGCACGATTGAGGCGGTCAGTCATCAGCTTGAGTAGTGGGTCGTCTATTTGCCCTTTAAAATCTAAGCGTCGTCCGTCATCAAAAATATAACGCTGGCTAAAAATATTCAATACTTTTTCCACTCTACTTTTATCGTTTTCGGATAAGAGGGGAATTTGTACCATGTAAGCCTCATGCGTGAGCAAATCAATGAATGGCTCGCTGATACTTGACTTTATGGGTGCTGTTTTCACCACATCATAAAAGCATTTGCTTACTTTTAGCACAGGAATTTCTATTTCATTGAGTCTAAACCCTAAAAAATAAATGGTAATAATAGGTAAGGCTCTTTCTGCTTGCTTGCCCGAAGGTAGCGTAATTAACTCCTCTTTACGGTAATTTTCTGCCAAGTAACCCCTGAATCGCTTGATGTTAGCAAAGCGTTTGGATTTTTGGAGTTCAATCAAGATTTTTTTATGACTCCCATCTGGGTTTTTGATAACTGCCTTAAAGTCCAAGCGATAAATAGTAACAAGTTGCGCGCCAATTCGTCCCTCCACCGAAGTTTCTTGGGGTTGGAAGGAAAGTTCTGTAATTTCTTCTTCTAAAATAAGCGAAATCAGCCCTTTGGCAATCTCCAAATCTTCTAAGAGATATTTGAAAACACTATCATATATCGGATTGGCTATGAGCATCTTTTCTATTTACAGTTTGTAAATAACGTATTTTAATTACTTATTACAAATATAATGAAATAAATGATTTATAAGTCGTTAGATTGTTTTCTTTTCTGCTTCTCTTTTTTAAATTTGATTGCATTTTCAAAACATAAATCATAGCTTTAAGACATGACTGATTACAAATATGTTTCCTACCTTTGGGACGAAGCAAAGGCACAAAGTTTTGGTAATGACCAAGTTGCATTGCTCATTTACCGCTCGAATATCTTAGGGGCTGACCTCCGCCTGACCAACTATGGTGGCGGGAATACCTCGTGCAAAACCACTGAAAAACACCCACTTACGGGCGAACCAACAGAGGTGATGTGGGTCAAAGGCTCTGGCGGCGACTTAGGGACGCTCAAAAAAAGTGGCTTGGCGGCTCTTTACATGGACAGGCTCAATGACCTCAAAAAAATTTATCGCGGCTTGCAGTACGAGGACGAAATGGTTGAACTTTTTAACCACTGTATTTATGACTTAAACTCCAAAGCTCCCTCGATTGACACACCTTTGCACGCTTTTCTGCCTTTTAAGCACATTGACCACTTGCACCCCGACGCACTCATTGCGATTGCGGCTTCCAAAGAGGGCAAAAAAATTAACCAAGAACTTTTTGAAGGCAAACTGGGCTGGGTAGATTGGCAACGTCCAGGCTTTGATTTGGGCTTAAAATTGGCAGAATGTTTGGCTGAAAGCCCTGACATCAAAGGGATTATCTTGGGGCAGCATGGACTTTTCACTTGGGGAGATGACTGTTACAGTTCTTACCTCAATACGCTGGAAGTCATCGAGAAAGCAAGCGAATATTTGGCAAGCAAGGAAGGCAAAAATCGCCCTGTTTTTGGTGGTATCAAGCTGGAATCGCTACCCAAGGCACAAAGGCTTTCACAAGCAAGCAAATTAGCGGCAACTTTGAGAGGTTTATGTTCCGAATCACCTATCCCTCCTTCGGGGGGACAAAAGGGGGGCGTAATTGGACATTTTACTGATGATGAAAAAGTATTGCAATTCATCAACTCCCACGATTTGGACAAACTTGCGCCTCTGGGGACAAGCTGCCCTGACCATTTTCTACGCACCAAAATCTGTCCTTTGGTACTGGAACTTGCACCAGATGAAGATGTTACAGATTATAAGAAAATTAAAGAAAAACTTACTCCTGCTTTTGAAGTGTATCGCAAAGGCTACGCAACCTATTATGAAAACTGCAAACACCCCAACAGCCCTGCTATGCGCGACCCCAATCCAGTCGTTATTCTTTGGAAGGGCGTGGGAATGTTCACCTTTGCCAAAGACAAGCAAACGGCGCGGGTTGCCAGTGAGTTTTACATCAACGCCATCAACGTTATGCGAGGTGCAGAAGCCGTTTCTTCCTATATTTCTCTGCCACTCCAAGAGGCTTTTAATATCGAATACTGGCTACTCGAAGAGGCTAAACTCCAAAGAATGCCCAAAGAAAAACCACTTTCCAGAAAGGTTGCCTTGATTACTGGAAGTGCGGGCGGAATTGGAAAAGCGATTGCCAAAAAGTTCGTGCAGGAAGGCGCGTGCGTAGTTCTCTGTGACAATGACGCTGACCGTTTGAAAAGCGCAACAGAGGAGTTTAATGCTACTTTTGGGAAAGATAGCTTTGCGGGAGGTGTCGTAGATGTAACTGATAATCAAAGCATTGGAAAGCTCTATGAGATTGCTTGCTTGGCATTTGGCGGGGTGGACATTGTGGTCAATAGTGCAGGCATTTCTATTTCGCGTACCATTGAGGACACCAAAGAAAGTGAGTGGGATTTGATGTACGATATTTTGGTGAAAGGACAGTTCCTCATCAGTCAGCACGCCGTAGAAATCATGCGAAAACAAGGTTTTGGGGGCGATATTGTGAATATTGTAAGCAAAAACGCACTGGTTTCAGGTCCAAATAATGCTGGTTATGGCTCTGCAAAAGCGGCACAGTTACACATGAGTAGGTTGCTCGCCGCCGAGCTGGGCAAGGATAATATTCGCGTAAACTCTGTAAATCCTGATGCGGTGATAGCGGACAGCAAGATTTGGGCGGGTGCATGGGCAGAAGGTCGCGCAAAGGCTTATGGTGTAGCCGTAGAGGAACTGCCTAAATTCTATGCGTCAAGAACCCTGCTAAATGAAATTATCCTTCCTGAAGACATCGCCAATGGCGTTTTTGCGTGCGTAGGTGGCTTGCTAAACAAAAGTACAGGAAATGTCATCAACGTAGATGGAGGACTGGCAGTGGCGTTTGTAAGGTAAAAATCATTTAGAAAATATTATTCCATTGGTGCAGGCATACGGCTTGCGCCAATGGTTTTTTTATAGCAAATGATTGTTAGTGAGGATATTGACGACAGTATAATCGGATTACAAATTCTCAGAAAATTAAGGGCGAGATTATAAATCTCGCCCAGCGGGAGAGTATAATTGGCAAAGAATTATTACTGTTTAAAAATCCTGCTTTATATTTGCCTATAATCTTTCATAACTTTTTAATGTGCGTAAAAAATGAACAAATACACAAATACATTTGAGCCGATATTTGCTACCCCGTTTATATGTATTACTTGGGAAAATCCAAAAAAACTAAACCAAGAACTCAAAAATGTGATTTTAGAGAAAAAAAAGGTAGATGAGGGAATTAAAATTTCCAATGTGGGTGGCTGGCATTCCAAACAGGATTTTCTTACATGGGAAGCTCCTTGCGTTGAGGAATTTAGAGAAATGATACTGACATCTATCAAAGAAATGTTGATAAAGGTAGAAGGCGAATTACCAGCTAAATACTTTACAAATTGGGAGATTGAAGCGTGGGCAAATGTGAATGAAAAAGGACACGCGAATGCTTCACACGAACACACTCGCAATAAAAATCAGTGGTCTGGGGTCTATTATGTAGAAACAGGCGAAGAAGGTAGTCATCAAATTAGTGGAGAAACTGTTTTCGAAGATAGGTTTTACTTTTCAGGAGAGAATGTATTTACCCAGCGTGTACCAAGCCAGTGCATCAATGGGAATCCAAAAGTACGAGAACACAAAATTACTCCCCAAAGTGGGAAAATGCTTCTTTTCCCAGGCACGCTTACGCACCGAGTAGAGCCATATTTGGGAAACAAAACTCGTATCACCATCGCATTTAATATGAAACACCCAGATTTTGGTGTATTTGCCTACCCCAATAGTGCTATTTCTTACTCTTTGAAAGGACTGATAAAATTAGCCTTAAAACAAAAAATGAAAAAATTAGGTTGGATAAAGTAGTTTTTGACTTAATAAATTGGGTTGTCTGACAATTTTTGTGGCAGACTGAGTTTCTACGAGTTCCCCCCGCTAAAGCGAGGGATTAGATTAACCCCTCGCTTTAGCGGGGGGAACTTTCCACAAAAATTGTCAGAGTATCATAAATTGTTGATTATCAATAATATAATTTTTTTATGGTAAAAGATTCTAAGCGAAGATATTGACAATAGCGGCATCGGATTACAAATCCTCAAAAAGTTGAGGGTGAGATTACAAATCCCGCCCAGTAGGATTTTACAAAACCCTGAAATTTAGCATATTTTTGGTAGGAATATGTTTAATATTATAAGTTTTAAAGCTAAAATATACAAAATCAATAATTTAACTCAAATAAATAATGAAAATAAAAATATCCATGTTAGTCTTCTGCTTTTGGTGCAACGTTGCTTATAGCCAAAGCAATGACTCTTTTTTTGAGCGCATCGAAGGTTTGATAAAGCAAGAAAAATATGAAAACGCACTATCTTCCATTGATAGTGCTATTAGAGTTTCTCCTCAGATTCCAGATTTCTATTATGCCAAATCTGGTGTTTTACAGGGAATGGGTAAGTTTTTTGATGCGTTGGATATTTTAAATACCTGTCTAAAAAACAACCCTGAAGCAATCGACGCTCACATCGAGCGCGGAAATATATTTGACTTGCTCTTGGAGTTTGAAGCTGCAATAGTCGAGTATCAACAAGCGGCAAATAAGGCAACAGATGACAAAAGCAAAAGCTTTGCATACAGCAATTTGGGGGGAACTAAGATGAAAATAAGAAGTAACTCTGAAGCCTATGATATTCTCAAAAAAGCAGTTGAGCTTGATAAAACTAATATCAACGCATTGAATAATTTAGCTGGTTGTTGCAATGAAATAGGGAAAAAACAAGAGGCATTGACCTATCTTGAAAGTATTATAAAAATAGACCCTAAATATGTCCCTGGTTACGTAAATTTAGGTTATTATTATTTAACAGAAAATAATCACAACAAGGCGGTTGAATATTTTAATCAGGCACTTGCCCTTGACCCGTCAGAGGCATTTGCCTATAACAACAGGGGTTACAGCTATCTGCAATTGGGCAAGCTAAAAGAGGCTATGTCAGATGTAGAAAAAGCTATCAAACTAAATCCAGTCAATGCTTATGCCTATCGAAATAGGGCATTAATTTACCTAAAAGAAAAAAATATTGAGGCAATGTGCAAAGACATCACACAAGGTTTGCTAATGAAGTTTACAGAAATGTATGGGCAAGAATTGGAGGAGATGAAAAGTAAATACTGCAAATAATCATTTTATGAAGAGTATCAAAATCACTCTTTTGCTATTTTTGCCTTCGTTAGTATTAGCGTAGTGCACCAACAAATTATTGCAGGTGCGCTACGCTAACACCTGCAATGGGGGAAAGAGCTGAAATGCGTATTTATGAACTTTGAGTTCATTGCACATATTTTAACGTTAAATTTTGTTAAAACTATTATTCGAGTTAATACAAAGCGCACCAATAAAAATCTTTTATTGGTGCGCTTTGTTAATATCTGTAATGGGGAAATAACATAGTCGGATTACAAATCCTCAAAAAATTAAGGGCGAGATTACAAATCCCGCCCAGCAAGGGTATTTAGTTTGAAGTAAAAATAAGTGCAAATATTTAATTATCAACTTTTTATATTAAGCTACTTATCAAGCAATCTCCCTCGCAAAGGTAATAAAATCAGTATTGGGCGGCGTGATTACTAACTGCTGGCGAATCAGAACGGCATACTGGGCGCGGTGATAGGTCGCATGGTTTACGCACTGAATAATGATGTCCGAAACAATACTTTCGTAGTGGATTTTCTGGAAGTTTTCATACGCCATGATGCGGTCAAACTCCGCTTGGTCAGCATTTTGGAGGTAGGTAAGCCAGTTGTGGGTATTTTCCACTGCCAAGTTCTCTAAGGTTTCCCAAGGAAGCGTCTGCCAAATATGAATCGACAAGTCAGGATTGCCTTGTATGCGCGTGAGCCACAGCTTTTGGGCAGTAAGTACGTGGCTCGCCAGCAAGTGGATTCTCTCAGGAATCTGCTGGGCGGGAATGGTCTTTAAAAAGTTAAAATATTGGAAATTTGCCCAATGATTATAGGTATAAAGTCTGATAAAATGTTCTTTCATCTCTCCGAAGACTTTGATTTAGCCCACAAAGTTAAAACATTGTTAGTGTAAAACCAACAATAAGTATCAAAAATTTTACATAAATACATTCATTAGCCCATCTACCAGTTCAAAACTGCCAAAAAATAAGCCCGCCCCAAAAGTTACGTTCCGATGGCTTACATTTTCAAGTACAAATGGGAAGGAACTCACTGCCAGCAAGCTAAACGCCAAGCCAAAAAGCCCACAAGCACCCATCGTAAATACGGAAAATGGAGAAATAGAAATCATAGAAATAGACATAAATGTAACTGCCAAGCCAATCAGTACCGCTTTTTTCGTTCCCCATCTGCTCACCAAGGGGCTGAGAGGAATAGCGGCAAAAGCACTGATACCCAAAATCATAGACACATATTGCCTTCCCTCTAAGGATTCGTTGGCAAAAAAGTCGAGTTTTTCTGCCAAAATTGGCGGAAAAACATTCATCAATATCGCATTTGCCAAGCCAAAAGCCAAGCCGCAAAGAATGATTTTGGTAAAATGGTCTGTGTGGTCTTCTGCGCTGTCGACTTCTCGTTTGAGTTCAGTATTTCTGGTGGTGAGGCGAAAAATAAAACCACTCAAAATGATAAGTAAGCCCCCCGTTACGAAGGTAGGCGTTGCGCCAAGCGAATCTACAATGTCCACCACCACAGGCTCTAAGGCGTACAAAAGTTCTGTAATCAAGGTAAGCACCGACATCGCCAAAGGAAGCTGATGAGCAGGCGCAAAGATTTCGAGCATCGAGTTGGCAGGGCTATGAAATATATTCATCGAAATCAGCCAAATCACTATCATAATTGGCAAAATTACTTTCATATTTTCCAATGGATTCCCCGAAACTGCAAAAGCAACCGCCATAAAGACCATTGCTGTTACGCTAATGCCTACCATAAAAACAATGAAATGATTGCCGTTTCTGCGAATAAAGTAATCCCCAACCGCGCCCGCAATCGGCGGAATAAAAACCAAGACGAGAGCCTGCGCCACTTTCATAAAAAACTCAAGGTCTGTAACCTCAAATTTTTCCAGTACCTTGGGCTGATAGTTGTGATAAGCAATCCAACTGATGACGACCGCAGCGTTCAGAAAGCCTAAGCTAAATATTTGTTTCCAATTAATTTGTTGGTTTACAGTCTTTTGACTCGGAGCCATATTGTTTTAGCATTAAATAAATCAAGTTAGAAAAATTTATGAGGGTAACAGCAAGATAAAATTAGTAATTATTATTTCAAAAGCAAAGGTTAAACGTGTTTTCTATTCGTTTCCTTATTCACCTTCCTGTTTGATAAATTGATTCTTTATTTTTTAAGTCGTTCCAGCACAAATTTATGCCAGCACACCTTTGACCACTTTTCCATGCACATCTGTCAGCCTGTACCTGCGCCCTTGATGTTTGAACGTAAACTGCTCATGGTCAATGCCTAAGAGGTGCATAAGCGTAGCCTGAAAGTCATGTACATGGACGGGGTCTTTGGCAATATTATAAGAAAATTCGTCTGTTTCGCCATACGTTGTGCCTTTTCGTACACCTGCGCCCGCCATAAAAATCGTAAAACAACGTGGGTGATGGTCGCGACCATAGTTTTCTTTGGTCAGTGTGCCTTGCGAATAATTTGTCCTGCCAAACTCGCCGCCCCAAATTATCAGCGTATCATCAAGTAAACCTCTCATTTTGAGGTCTTTGATAAGAGCCGCCGTAGGCTGGTCTATGTCGCGTGCTTGTCGCTTTACTTGGTTTACACAGTCGCCATGCTGGTCCCAGCCTGTGTGGTAAAGCTGAATAAACTTCACATCTCTCTCCGCTAATCTTCGAGCCAACAGGCAGTTAGCTGCATAAGTCCCTGGCTTTCTGGCATCAGGTCCATACATATCAAAAATAAAATCAGGCTCTTTTGACAAATCCACCGTTTCGGGAATAGAGGTTTGCATACGGTATGCCATCTCGTACTGGGCTATGCGTGTGATGATTTCGGGGTCGCCAAAAGTTTCCAACTGCATTTCTTGGAGCTTTTTCAGGTGGTCAAGCATATTGCGGCGGCTCATTTGAGAGATGCCGTCGGGGTTATTGAGGTACAAAACAGGGTCTTTGCCTGCTCGAAACTGTACGCCTTGGTGCAGGGAAGGCAGGAATCCATTTCCCCAGAGGCGCGAGTAAAGCGGCTGGTCGCCCGTATTGCCCGTACCTTTGGAAAGTAGTACGCAAAAAGAGGGGAGATTCTCATTATCAGAGCCTAAGCCGTAGCTCAACCACGCGCCAATGCTGGGTCGCCCTGGCTGCTGATTGCCCGTTTGGAAAAAAGTAATGGCGGGGTCGTGGTTAATCGCCTCTGTGTGCATGGTTTTGATAAAACACAATTCGTCAGCCACCGAAGACAGATGTGGCAGAATCTCACTCAGCCATGCGCCGCTTTGTCCGTGCTGTTTGAAGGAGTAAAACGAAGGCGCAAGCGGAAAAGAAGCCTGCCCCGAAGTCATGCCCGTCAATCGCTGCCCATTTCGTATTGATTCAGGAAGTTCCTGCCCAAACATTTTGGTCAGCGTGGGCTTGTAATCAAATAAATCTATCTGCGAAGGCGCACCGCTTTGGTGCAAATAAATTACGCGCTTTGCCTTGGGGACAAAATGCGGCTTGCCCAATACACCACCTTTGGGGTCAGTGTCGGCTTTTTTGTTTTTTCCGAAAATCGTACTGGGCGCAAGCAGGGAAGCCAAGCCAATGCTGCCGATGCCAAGACTGAAGCGGGAAAGGAAGTGCCTACGATTAGTAGCAAACTCTAAGTCATTTAACTCATTCATATTTACCCTATTATTTAGCTGTCAGGATTTGTAAAAACTGTTACTAAGTTAAGATTTTTTTAGAAAAAGAGAAGAAATCAGTATTTGTTTTTGTTTTTCACCTTCTACTTCTTGCGAAAGTATGCAATAATCTCCCTCTCAGCAAGAGAGGGCAGGGGGTGAGGCGATAAAAAAACACTTTTGTAAGAAGTTACCTTCAAGTTTTCTCCCAAATTCAAAAAGTATTTTCAGAAAATAATTAAATTGCATTTTATTAAATCGTGTCATTCGTAATTTGAGGAAATAATGCTTGTTAAAACAGAAATAAAACCGCAAAAACTGTCGCTTTATACCTTTGCCCAGTACGAACAAATCTGTGAAATAGTGAATGAAGGGACTTTTTTTGAGTATGATGAGGGACAGATTTATTGGAGGCATACCCAAGAGAAAATGCCGATTGACCTTGTCGATTTTATTTTAAGCCCAGCCTATTCTTGGGAAAATTTTTTACAACTCATTGAATCCTACCACCTTATGCCAAGAAGTAAAAATCACCAAGTAATTTCCAGAAATTTAAGCATGGAAATTATCAAACAGTTATTAAAAGATGATGAATTTGCTTATAATTCTGAATCTAACGACCTCGCTATTCCTAACAAGGATAAAAGCCGCAATCCTGATGGTGTAATTACGCCCAAAGAAGAAATCTTTAACTCAAAAAACCAACTGACAAATCCTATTGTTTTATTTGAAATCCTCTCTCCTGCCACTCAAACAGTAGATAAAACCCAAAAATTAGAAGAATATCGTAGCATAGATTCTCTGCAAGAGTACATTATGTTTTTCCAAGATGAACCCAAAGCAGAGCAGTACATAAAGCAAACCAAAGACAGATGGCAAAATAACCAGATTGAAGGCATGGACAAAAGCGTAGAAATGCCATCTGTAAATATCAAATTAGCCATGGAAAAAGTGTATGAACGAATTGTTTTTGAGAAAAAATAAAAGAATACGGAAAAATGAGGATACGGAAATTACAGGACTTACGCAATTTTTGTAACTTGCAAAATGTGGTCTTAAAACTCCGTTAGGAGTTTCATATTGGTAGAAAAGGGAGAATTTTCCGCGAGCAGTAGATAATGCCAAGTAATTAAGGCTTCTTTTTTCCAAATAGCTTGAGAATTTCATCTAATTTTTCATTCATCTCTTCCTGATTGCGCTTCAACTGGTTCAAATCAGAATAAATATTGGCAGGATTCACCGCCACAAGTGATTGCTCAGTTTTTCCGCCTTTGCCATTCACAAAGCTAATCCCCAAGAAATCAGCAATTTGCTGCAAAGTGCGAACTTTGAGGTCAGTTTTACCAAGCTCTATGTCCTTGTAAGCACTCTGAGAAATGCCCAACTTTGCTGCCATCTCAGCTTGGGTGAAGCCTTTTTCTTTTCTTCTCTCTCGAATCAGCTCGAGCATAGCCTCCAAATCGTCCATAAAAGTTTTTCTTTTAAATAAAATAGGGTTACAGGTGTTTTTAAAAGTTTTAATTTTAAAAATTTCTAAAAATAAAACTTTTTCTTTTAAAATATAAAATAGGGATAAATAATTTAAAAGTTTTGCTTTTACAAAGGTAGTGAATAATTGAAATAAATTGACTTTTAATCTTTTTATTTTTAATTTTTTTTACGCGTACCTGTTGGCAAAGCCTGTAACTGTTGCCAAAGGTGAATTTATAAAAGTTTTTCTTTTAAATAAAAAAGGCAAAATGATAGAAATAAAAGAAATAGTTTTAAAAATGTTTTGATTTTAAAAATTTTACTTTTAATTTTGTCTTATAGTCAAAAAATAAAACAGTTTTACTTTTAAATTTATTCAAACTCTTTCTCGTGAAGGAAGAAATATAGATTGTATGACATTTTTTGTGATAAACTTTATTTTGATGCTTTTTCCTCCCCCTACCCCCTCCAAAGGGGGAAAACAGCCTGTATTTTCTCCCCCTTTGGAGGGGGTGGGGGGAGGCGTAAGAAGTTTGCACAAAAATTGTCAAAAAACTGATATACAAAAATAGCAATTACTCCAAAAAAACATAAACTTTATCAAATGGAAACAAGGACACAAAATTTAACAGCGCGCGACATCACTGTCGTTTTCAAAAGCAAAAATGGCAATTTCATCACAGCACTCGAAATGCAAAATGTGGCTTTTCCGTACTTGGAAAATGCCAAAATGCGTAAGACTTATTTGGAGAAACTCCATGATATTCAGCAAGAATACGGGGATTATCAGGTGGATTTTTGGGTGAGTACGGCGCACAAGGAACGCCAATACGAAAAGGCGTTAAGTGAAATGTATGAAGTGAAGATTCAATCCATACACTTTGCGCCTATGTGGAGGGCAAGCGCGTAAGAGGATTGCTTTATGCCTCATTTTCAGTGGGTTTGCTACTCCACCAAGTCGCCAAGGACGAGCCAGTAATATTCATCAGAGGTCCGAAAATGGCGGGAGCAAGCCCTACTGTTGCCAGCTTGCCCATGCCTTTGGCAAGTCCTGAAGCAAGTCCACCGTTTTGCATACCGACTTCTATGGCGATGGTGCGGCAGGTTTTTTCGTCCATTCGGAGCAATTTACAAACCCAGTAGCCCAAGAAATACCCCAATACATTGTGCAGAAAGCAGGCTACAAGCAATAAAAGACCGATGGAAAGCAGGTTATCTCTGCCCGAAGCGGTGATAATGGTGATAATTGCGGCAATGCCCGCCATGGAAACTACTGGCATGGTTTTGTCCAGCCATTTTGCTTTTCCATAAAATAACTTATTGAAAATCAAGCCAATAATGATTGGGACTAAGACCATTTTGACGATGTCGATGACCATGTTCCAGAATTGAACTTCTACAAACTGACCGCCAAGCTGTTTCATCAAAAAAGGAGTAGCCAAAGGAGCCATTAAGGTCGCTATGGCGGTAAGTGTGATGGAAAGTGCCACATTTGCTTTTGCTAAGTAAGAGATGACATTGGAGGCTAAACCGCTTGGGCTACACCCCACCAGCACGATTCCTGCGGCGATTTCTGGCTCGAAATCAAAAGCGTTTGCCAAGCCAAACCCCAGCAGAGGCATGATGGTAAACTGTGCCAAAATCCCTACTACTACCGCTTTGGGCGTTTGGATAACGGCAGAAAAATCTTTGAGGCTCATGGTCGTTCCCATGCCAAACATAATGATTTGCAAAAGAGGCGTGATGAGAGATTTGAGTTCGAAATCGCCAATTTTGATGAAAAATTGCGGAAAATACATCGCCATTGTTACCGCCGCAAAAATAGTCATGGTATAGGTAAACCCCTTCAAAAAGTGATGGCTTCGGAAAGCAAGTGCAATAAAAATGAAAAATGCAGTCAAAAAATAGCCTGATTGCGCGGCATAGCCTGCCACGAACATTCCCACAACCGCAAGCGCAGCTACGAGGGCTAATCCATAAAAAATGTTGGTAAGGTTTTTCATTTTCAGCTTCCTATTTTTTATTTGTATCTCCTTACAAAGGTAATTACTGCTCCTCAATCATTGATTCCCCAGACGAAAAATCACCCGAAGTCCACTGCCAAGTTTCGTGCAACCTAATTTTTCCGTTAGGCAGTATCTCAGGAATGGATTTGCAAATGCCTGTCATCAGTACGTCCTCGTTATTGATTTGGTGGTAACGCATCTCTAAATTACCATCTTTATTGACAAGTGCAATCAGATGCCCCGATTTAATTTTGCCACCTGCATACTCCGCCGTTACTACATTTCCTTTTTGGTGGTAATAAAATAAGGTTTCTGCACTTGTTTCTGCATTTTCTGTATTGCTAATGGGTTTGAAAATTTTTCCGTTGTAGTTGATAAGCGTCATTTTGTTTGTTTGGAAATTTTAATTCATAAATAAGACATCTTGCAGATTAAAAACGCCGTTAGGTGTTTGATGTTGACGGTTCGCCGTTGCGATAGCAAATAATTGATAGTCAATGTGTTATGAACTCCGTAGGAGTTCAATCGCAGCGGCGAACCGTGTTAAGCCTCTACGAGGCTTAAAAAACAAGGTAATGCTTTTGTGTTACCAACATTTAAGCCCTAACGGGCTTGCAAACTGCAATTATTTAAGCAAGTTATCTATACTTACTTTTAACTTAAAGCAACACAATTTTTTCAAGAATAGTTGGCAAGCTATCACTTTCTACTAAAATTTCATCATATTTTAGTGGTTTTTGTTCGTACAATTTGGACTGATAAAAATCCTCAGAGAGTTTGGTACTTTCTGTAATCATCTCAAAAAAATTCTCATCTAAGGTACTCACAGCACCTAAACGATAGGTTTGTGTCATCATCAAATATTCCAGCACCCAATATTTGCCAGCAAGATATAGCTTGAAAAAGAAAGGCATACTGAGGCACTGCTCGAAAGGAATGAACTGGGCAACTGCAAAATAAGGGTTCAGAGAGTATTGATAATCAAGCTGATGTGCGCGTAAACTGACTTCTATTTCTTGCCGTTTTTCCTCGAAAACTTGATGAATCCATCTATGTTTTTCTATTTCACTAATCGGACACCACTTGCCTTCGGAATCCCTAAATTGGAGGTTTGCCAAGCGCAATTTGTAGGCAAAAGAATAGCCATTTTCGCCCAATACCACATAACCTGGATAGTAAAACTTAAAACCATGCTTTTGGGCAAACTCTATTTCGAGTAATAAAGTATAAGTCCCTAAGCTATATTTTTGATAATCAGGGTCGTACAGCCCTAAGATACTTGCTAATGAATAATTGCCTACATCAAAAAAACTCACTGCCACCAACTTTTCGCCGTCATACACACACACTTCGTAGGTATCAAAAAGGCAGTCTTCTGCTTTGAGGTAATCATACAAAAAAACTTGTAGATTGTCTATCACAAAGATTTCAAACTTGTGTTTTTGCAGTTGGTAGAGGCGTTCTTTGGGGTGGTCGACGGCTGTTATTTTGCGAATAATGTGGGTAAAACGTGTATTGTTCTGCGCGAGAATCTTGCGAAAACCCTTAGAAAAGGAGTAGTCGCGTAGGCGCGCCCTGATATTGATAACAGAGCCAACTGCCTCATTCATACAGAGATACTGTATGCGCGAAACCCGCGACGAATTGCGAAACCAGCCCTCGGCAAGCAGTTTGTCTAAGCGCGCAGGCGACATGGTTTCGGGCTGATGAATCTCTACTAACATCAAAAAAATGTCAAAATAAATTAGAAAATAGAATAAATTTATAACGGACAGCAAAACGAACTTTTCCTAAGTAGTGGAAAAGTTCGTTTTATTACAATTTTTACAAAATAAGTAAGCCGAATTGCTTATCTTCTCCTTCTGGACGAACGCCCCGAAGACGAGCCAGATGACTTTTTAGAAGATGAACCGTTTGAAAAAGAGGACGATTTCTTGTTGTCAGTAGCCCTACTGCCCGAAGCAGAGCTGGAATTACTGCTGCGGTTTACTCGATTATTTACTTTTTCTTTGAACGCACTTGTACTACCTATTCGCTTGGTAAAGTTAGGATTTGCCCTTTCGCCATGTGCGGAATACGTGCCAAAAGTAGCCCTGCCGTTATTTACTTGCCCATAATAAGGCTGCCTACCCATGTAATTGTTGCGGTAGTCATAATAACTATTGCGGTACATCATATTAGATGCCAAGCCAAACATCGAACTCATAAAAGCATACTGACCATAGAACGCCCAAAAAGAATTACCATCACTGCCTGTCGACCAGTTTCCGTAACGTTCGTTGCCCACATACCTATTGTAGCCAGGAGGCGAAGGAACTTTGGAAAGTACGCCCTCATTTTTGGAGGCAACTTCCATGCCCATATTGTTCTCATTTTGAAGGAAATAGCCCTTGCTTACATTGTACCAACCTGTAGTCTGCTCAGTAGGTAAAGAATCTTTTTCAGTAATAACCTTGTATTGATGCTTGAAAATGTCATCTCCAAAAGTTTTTTCTTCTATGTCCATGTCAAAAAGAATAATGCTAAAATTTTTCTCCTTGTCCATCTGCTTTACCAATTCATCTACGGGCGATTTGACTTGGCGTTTTTCTGAGGAACAGCCAAGTGCAAACAAGAAAACCATTACTAATGTGCTTATTTTTAATGCTTTCATTTTTTGTGTTTAAATTTTTTGATACTAATTAACTTCGATAAAGAATCATTCCGTTATGTTTGAAAAATTCTTCTCTTTGCGGTTTGCCCATCAAAGCGCGCCTTCAAAGAAGAATTACTATTATAACGTAAAGCAATAGCGGAAAGTTTAATTTTCTGATTGCCTATCTGCGCCCCAAAAATGGTGGCATCTTCACAAAAAAAGACTATTATCGCGGCAAGATATTGCTCACTTCTCCCTCTTTTTCTATGATGCCCACAGAGGCTTCGAAGTCCGTTTCGTCCCACTGGTGAATGAGCAAAATATGCTTTTCTGACTCGTCAAAGTATTCCCAAAGCACCACCTCGACCGAATCTTCGTCTTCCAGACTGCGAAAAAAGCCAGGGCTTTCACTTTCGCGGAAAAACTTGATGCCTTCGTAGCTAACTTCGGAAGGTGGCTTGTGGTTATCAAGGAGGCTTTGCTCTACCGCCTCGCCCAGTCGCGCAAACTTAATTTTGGTGGTGAAAGTGCAATAAACGCCAGCATTGTCCTCAATAAATAGATATAGCGTATCTGTTCCCGCTTGGATTTTGTACTCGTAGGTAAAAATATTATCGCCCCAGTCGTACTCGAACTCTTCCATGACCTCCCAAGTTTTGAGGTCGTAGTCAAAAAGCCAGCCCTTGCGAATGTCTGCAACCCTGATATTGGTGGGGTCATAGTGTGGTTGTTCTTCTTCCGTTTTCTTTTTGAAAATGTCAAAAATGCCCATGTGTATATGTTTAAAGTTCGTTGTTTCTTGTTTTGGCTACAAAAAAATAAAAAAGCAATTTCAAAAATATTTTTATTTATTTTATTGATTCTAACAATCAAAAATAAGGATTTTTTAACAAACTAATCATTTTTCAAAAATTACTTTTTAGGCATGGCTGCTCTTTTGTGCTTCCAGCGTTTGTGCGACCAAAGCCAGAAGGCAGGTGCTTCTTGGATAAGGGCTTCTAACTTCGCGATGTACTGCTGTGTAAGCACGCTTTCGGGGAGGGTTTCGGGGTGGCGTTCCATCAGTGCTAAGTCCATTTGATAATAGCCGCGCCCCGTTTTGCGGATAGACATAAAAACGGCAACTTGCTGCATTTTCTTGGCTATTTTTTCGCCACCCATAAAAAAAGGTGTATCCTGATGTAAAAATTCCGTCCAGTATGCGCCTTCGAGGGCAGGCACTTGGTCGGCGGCGAGCCAAATAACGGTCAATTTGTTTTGTTTCTTGTAATTGACCAAAGCCCTCAGCGTTTCGTTCATGGGCGTAGGAAGCCCGCCAAACTTGCTGCGAAGTTTGGTAAAATACTGGTCTGTATAAGGATTAGAAAGTGGTTTGTAAATCGGTAAAATGCTGTGTTTGAGCATAGTAGGAATAAAAAGCACCCATTCCCAGTTGCCGTAATGTGAGCAAAACATGACTGCACTTTTGCCCTCGTCGTAGAGTTGGTTGAGCAAGGCTACATTATTTACTTTGACTCGTTTCTCGAAATCTGTCAAGGTCATGTCTGCGATTTTGATAGTTTCGACCATTGTATCTGCGAGGTGCAAATAATATTTTTTGGCAATCGTTTTTATTTCTTTTTCAGACTTTTCGGGAAATGAATTTCGCAGGTTTTCAAATACTACTTTTTTTCTGTAACCCGCTATGTAATAAAGAATTACAAATATAAAATCAGCAAATAAATAGACCAAAAAAAAAGGTAATTTGGCAAAAAGTCTAAAAAAAAGAAAAAGCAAAGGATATAAAATTTTGCTATATAAGAACTTCATTTTGAGCTATTTATTTGAGCCAATAACCAACTAATCGCGAGGCATATCCCTTGATAAGTACAGAAATGCGTTTAGTACCTTTGTAATGTTTGAAAGTAAAACGCGTAAAGTTAGTCAAATTTCCACCGCCTTTGATGCTTGTGAGGTGATTTTTATAGTTTTTCCAGCTTTTTTTCACTCTGTTTTTTTGGTCGCCGCTTTCCTCTGGATAAATGTAGAGCTTGGCATCAAAGTTATTGAATATCTGGAAGCCGTTTTCGTGGGCTGTCAGGGTAAAATCGTAGTCAGCGTAGTAATGTGGGAAGTTTATTTGGTCAAACAACCCAATTTTGTCAAATACTTTTTTGGGAATCAGGCAGCCGCGACCAGGGAAATGATTGATTTCCAGCAAGCCTTTGCGCGTAGTATTATCTTTGTTTTTTTCTGAGAGAATGGGTCCATGAAAAATGGGCGTGTCATCTATTTTGCTCATTGCCATCGCGCCAAGAATCGCCTCTGGCTTTTGGTTTGCCCAATACACCATTTTTTCCATATAATCCGTAAACGCAAATGTATCGTTATTGAGGGTCATCACTGCCGTTGCGCCATGCTGGAGTGCGTACTCGATGCCCAGATTGGTTGCCGCCGTCCACCATAAGTTATTGCCTTTCAGGATAATAACCTCTGGGAACTCTGTTTTTAGCATCTCCTCAGTGCCGTCCGTAGAGCCATCATCAACCACGATGACAACGAAATCCTTAAAGGTCTGTGCATGAAGCGATTCCAGACATTCTTTGGTAAATTGTTTGCGGTTAAATACAGGAATAACAATATAAATCATGGGTTTGACAAATTATTTTTTTACGCAAAGGAAATATAAAAAATCTTGAATTACAAATCTGACATTAGATTGGTGTTTTTATAACCAATATCGCTTACTTTTGTGCCTAAACCAAATATTTATCAACAAATTATGAAAAACAAAATTCTCATTTTTTCTTGTGCTTGCGTTATTATTTCCTGTACCCAACTTTCACGTTTTCAGGGAAGTACGCTGCCCTCTGGCTACGCTTTCCCGACCAAAGATACACTTTCGGTACTTACTTGGAATGTGGAACATTTTGTAGATGAATTTGACAATCCGTTTATTCGCAATCCGATGGAAGACAAACCCAAAGAAGTGAGCAAACGTATTGATTTACTGACAGATATGCTCAAAAAAATTGATGCTGATGTGGTCGTATTGGAGGAGTTTGAGAGTCGCGCCTTGGCAATGAAAATTGCCAAAGAAAAGTTGGCAGGTATGGGCTACCGCTTTTTCGCGGGAACAGAAAGCCCTGATTGGTATATGAATGTGGTGATTATGAGCAAGTTGCCCCTGGGCATGAGTTATTCTTATGGGAATATTTTCACGCCCATTGCAGGTTTCAAAGATTCGCTTGGGCGCGCAGAAACGCAAAATAATATCAATGCGCGCATTATTTCTGCGGAAGTCAGGGCAAAGGCAAATTTTTCTTTTATCCTCACTGGCGTACACCTCAAAGCGGGGCGTTCCAAGCGAGATACTGCCTCGCGTGCGGGTCAGGTGCGCCTGATGCACGCCCAATCAAAGCGGTTTTTGAAGGAAGACAAAAATACCAATTTGTTGCTTTTGGGCGACTTTAACGCCACACCTCAAAGTGATGAATTTAAACTGCTGCTAAGTGGAGATAAAAAAGTGCAATTCATTGACCCTTTGGCAAATACAACTGTTTTTTCACACCCTGCGGAGAAACCATCTTGGCGCATAGACCATATTTTGCCCAACAAAAATATGTATAAATTCTTAGTGCCAAACGGAGTGAAGGTCGCAGAAAATTTGGATATGAAGGCTTTGCAACAAATCAGCGACCACCTGCCTGTGGTTGCCAAGTTTGTGGTCAAATAAGTAAGGTGCAATAAAAACTGATACAAGGCTCAATAAAAAAACTGGTATAAGGCTTTGCCTTGTACCAGTTTTTGTTCTCTCTATAATCAATGATAGCTAAGATGATTTGTTCTATTCTAACTTTATTAATATTCTGAATACCAAATACTTAGATTATTTATTGATAATGTAGTAAGCTGTATTGCCGCGAGTCATTAACATTTCTGCACCTGCGGGTAACTGTGCTTCGTGTACTTTGTGGTCAGAAAGCGTAGTTTCTGATACCGTTTTTCCAGCCGCATCAACGATTACCAATTTTTCCAATTTGCTTTCCATCACTTTGAAAGGGTTGCTATATTTTGCGTCAAAGTACGCTTCCATTTCGTTGTTGAAGGCAATTTCTTCGGCAGAAAGTACCGCCACAGGCTTTTTCTCCATCATTTTACTTACG
>JAAFJS010000379.1 GCA_013298985.1 Cytophagales bacterium | reverse complement strand
GGTGCTACTCCCCGTAATCAGCGCGCCGAAAAAGTCATCAAACGTATCTTGTAAAAGGTTCAAATCAATGACTCCAAACCTAATATTTTGTTTGTCATCGCGGATAAAATCTATTCCTTGCATGGGTCTAATCTTTGGTTATTTTTCAAATATACAGATAGATTTGAAATTGAAATAGGGAAAGCTAAAATAGAGATATTTTTTTTTATACCCTAATTCGTAATAGCCTCTCCCCTACCCTACCCAAATATAATTTGGCAAAAAGAGTTGCTGATGAAAATATCTTTTAGGTTTTGCATTTATACTAATCCTCTTTTTTCAAACACTTGTAATTGTACTTGCTCACAACTTTATTTTCACAATGCTATTTACTCGAATCTTAATTTTATCTATATCTTCAATGGGAATATCATCAAATATAATTGACTTTTCAAAAGCACCTTTCGGGTGTGCCAAAGCGGGAAACCAAGGCGCAGGCAATCCTTTTAGCACACTTTTTACATAGTTTGTTAATGCTTTATTTTTAGATTTGAGCATACTTACATTTCCGACTTTTCCATTGGAAAGTATTTGGATTTGGAGTGAATCGTTTTTGTATTTTGCTGTTTTAAACATTGCCTTTTTTTCCAATGAATCCAAGACTACCTTTTTTACAAAAGCAAGACTACTACTTTGATTTTTAAAGCTTTTTGAATCATAAATTGCTGAATCTGTAACATTCGTAGCAACATGAGGAGTCCAATAATCTGACTTCGGAGCAATACGACCCCAAGAATTTCCTGCTGACTTATGCTTTATATTAGCTGCATTTGCCTCACAAATAGCCCAAGAGATAAGAGGTTGCAGACTTTTATCAGGATATTGTTTTATTGCAAAAAAGCCAGCATATACTTTCATTTTTTTGGTAATTTTCTTGAAATAGTTGTTCCATGTAAGCGGAACTTCTGCTATGCCTGTGGGGAAATTATCCGTAGAGAGTGTCGAGAGCAGGTAATTATCGTCTTCATAAAACTGATTAGGTTTGTAAACTTCTACTACTTTAATTTCGCCTGTGATTTTATCAGGAATACCATCTACTGCTTTTTCTACTTTAATGTAAGGGAAAAATTTGATAATCCAGCCAGAGATGTAAAAAGCATTGTATTCAGCAGTATTCTTATAAATGTCTTTCCAAAAGGCTTGATTGGGCTTGCCATCGGCAGCATTGACAAACTCTGCAATCACTGGTTTTAAGTTTTTTGCCCACTCCCCAAGCCCAATTTTATCGAGCATTTCTAACTTTTTCAAAATGGTTTGCCAGTCTTCTTTTTCGCCAGCAATGTGGATAGAAGGAATCCCACAACCCGTCATACCAATATAATCAAAGACATCTTTATAGCTTTCAAGTAGTGTAATTTGGTAGGCAGTTTTATCAATTTTGCTTGTGGTCGTAAACTCTGAAACAAAAAAGGAATAAAAATCTTCTTTTGTATATTTTTTAGTTTTTAAAGAAAGAGAATCAATCAAGCCCTCCCAATGCGTGGCGGCATATTCCAGACTATCGTTCCTAACCCAAATTTCCTTCGGTTTATTTTTCACAAAGATTGTTTTTTCAAGCGACTTGGTATTTTGATAGATGTGAATAGATACACCTTGGCAGATAGCGAGCCATATCACGTCAGGCGTAAGCACCAAAGGGCGATGCGTGTCATAACATTCTTGCACAGTTTGAATTAATCCATTATTCATACTTGATACCAATGCAAGATGCGTGTGTTCTTTTGGCAAAAACGCAATTTCTTTGCCTATCTTATTCTCAAATATTTTTTTTGCAGAATCGGTAAGTAACAAACTATCAGCCATTTGGACATCATCAACTTGAAAGGAAATACCTTTTGGTATTTCCAAACGGAGCTTCTCCGAGTAAGGCTCAGATTCCTCCAAACGGGGCTTTCCCAAGCTCACCGCAGCTACTAATGGTTTTTCGCTTGTTTCTTCGTTTTTTTTATCCTCTTTTTGCTTACAAAAGGAAAGCAAAAGCATTGTTGCAAGTACTAAAATTAGACGTATCATGTTTTTATGAATTTATGGAAACCTTGCGTAAGATACGTCTTTCTATCCATTCAAAGTAGTTTTTTCAGGAAAATTAACTCTTTTAGGAAGTTCATCGTGCTACAAGATTTTAGAATATTAGCATATACAAATACTTATTAATCAATTAGGTATCTGAACTTATAGCTGATTGATAATATAAACCAAGGATTAAAATTGTAACTCATTAATTATCACCACTAAGGCACTAAGACACCTAAGAAATTTTAAAAAACTTAGTGCTTTCGTGTCTTAGTGGTTGCTTAATAATAAAACAAATTACCTACTCTTTCTAATCAATTCCAAAGCAAAATCGAGCTGTGTATCAATGCCTTGCAACATATTTTGAAGCGTGTTAGGGACATCGTAATCGGGCATTGTGCCTCTGCCTTTCAGTTTGGGTGCTGTTACGGCATTGCGGTAGTAAACCAAAG
>JAAFJS010000378.1 GCA_013298985.1 Cytophagales bacterium | reverse complement strand
TTTGAGGTTTTGCAGCCATTCATTTGCCGTATATTTGTATTTGTGGTATTCCGCCGTTTTTGCCGCCTCGTCGTTTAATAAGTTGCTGTACGAACGCTGTAAAGCCCTGTCAAAGACCAATTTCACAATAGCTTCCCTGCTTTTCTCTTCTTCAAATTCATAGATTTTTTCATTGTATTGGTCATTTTCACTCAAAACCTCAAATTCTATGTGATTTTTGCCCAAACTGTCCAATATGCCTATTTTTGATAAACCACTGTAATTCAGCTTAATAGCTTGTGCGAGGCTTACTTCCTGCACAATTTTAAAACCTCGTTTCCCCAAAAAGTCCTTTAATCTATCTTTGGCACGACTGCTGGCAGTAGTGGGCAGGGTCAAGATGGTCGTGATGGCTTGTTCTGCGGGGCTATTCCCGTTTGCCTGTCTATATTTTTCCTTCAAGCGGTCTAAGGCGTGCGTAATGATGGTTACTAAGGCATAGTGCGCGCCAAACAAGGAAAAAGTAGTGTTCCCGTCAATATTTTGAAAGTAGTCCCCAAAAACAGTTCTGCGACCTTGCGAGATGGCAAAGTCCTCTCTGTCAATGAGATAAACTACACTGTCATTTTTGACCTCAAAAAATAAAGGCAATAATTGGAAACCATCTACCTCCAGCAGTTCTATCGTGGCAGATGCCCCTTCGCCGTTTGCCAATACGCCGCCCGAAAAGAAATTTTCTGTAAAAACAAGGCTCAGTACCTTAGCCATAGCTTATTAAAATGTGATGTGATTGTAAACGCTACTCAGTCAAGCGCGGATTTGTGTCTAAAAGCAACACAAAAATAGCAATACATTTTCTATAATTCGTTATTTTATCTGTTTTTCATTTACCTTTGCAATCCAAAAAAATAAATAAAATAATGTAAAATCTGGAATGTAGAATGAGAAATCTGGAATATAAAAGGAAAAATTTGAAATTAAGAAATTAAAATAATTCCAGATTATCAGATTCCAGATTCCTAATTAAAAGCAATTCCAGATTAAATGATTCTTAATTCATTAAAACCATGACTTCCAACGAGATACGCCAACATTTTTTAGATTATTTTACTAAAAAAAGACAACATACCTACGTTCACTCTGCTCCCTTGGTCTTAAAAAATGACCCTACCCTCATGTTCACCAATGCGGGCATGAACCAATTTAAAGACTACTTTTTGGGGAACAAAGTGGCTGATTTTAAGCGAGTTGCCAATTCTCAAAAGTGCCTTAGAGTTACAGGCAAACACAACGACCTCGAGGACGTAGGGCATGATACCTACCATCATACCATGTTCGAGATGCTTGGCAACTGGTCTTTTGGCGATTATTTCAAAAAGGAAGCGATTGCGTGGTCTTGGGAACTGCTTACCGAAGTTTACAAGCTGCCAAAAGATAGGCTGTATGCTACCGTTTTTGGTGGTGATACCAAAGAAGGGCTTGAGCCTGACAACGAAGCAAAAGAACTTTGGTTACAGTATCTTCCTGAAAGTCAAATACTTTATGGCTCTAAAAAAGACAATTTCTGGGAAATGGGCGATACTGGTCCCTGTGGTCCCTGCTCAGAAATTCACATAGATATTCGTGATAATGAAGACGTTGCAAAAGTTTCTGGAAGAGATTTGGTAAATAACGACCACCCACACGTCATTGAAATTTGGAACAACGTATTTATCCAATATAATAGAAAAGCAGATGGAAGTTTAGAGCAACTTCCTGATAAGCACGTAGATACAGGTATGGGTTTTGAACGCCTTTGCATGGTTACACAAGGCAAAAAATCTAACTATGATACTGATGTTTTTCAACCTACGATTCAGTTTTTGGCGAATGAGGCAAGTAAATTAAGTGAAAAAACAGTTATCTACGGAGAAGACCGCAAGCAAGACATCGCTATGCGTGTAATCGCTGACCATATCAGGGCAATTTCTTTTGCGATTGCGGACGGTCAGTTGCCTTCTAACAACAAGGCGGGCTACGTGATTCGCCGCATTCTCAGGCGTGCAGTGCGCTACGGTTATACATTTTTAGGTTTCAGACAGCCGTTTTTGCACTCTTTGGTGAAGTTATTGGCTACACAGTTTGAGGACATTTTCCCTGAAATCAAGGCACAACAAACCTTCATTGAAAACGTGATTAGAGAAGAAGAAAATGCCTTTTTGAAAACCTTAGAAAATGGTTTAAAGATGTTAGAAAGCATTTTCCCAACTATTAAACAATCCAATACTCAAACAATAGAAGGAAAAATCGTTTTCGAATTGTACGATACTTTTGGTTTTCCTGTGGATTTGACCGCTTTGATTGCTCGTGAAAATGGCTTAAAAATAGACGAAGAAGGCTTCAAAGTAGCGATGCAAGAGCAAAAAGACCGTTCGCGCCAAGCCTCTGCCAGCGAAAAATCGGATTGGATTACGCTGAATGAAGGCGAAGAAGTGGAGTTTGTAGGTTACGAATTTTTGGAATCGGAAACCAAAATCTTGCGTTATAGAAAACTCACTGATAAAAAGAAAACTTCGTATCAATTGGTGTTAGAAAGCACACCTTTTTACGCAGAAAGTGGTGGACAAGCGGGA
>JAAFJS010000377.1 GCA_013298985.1 Cytophagales bacterium | reverse complement strand
CCCCCCACAAAAAACATAACATTTTCTTTACATTAATGTTGGATTTTATTAGGAAATGTACTTATCTTTCCTTGATGAAAATCAGCGATTCCACCACGCCCAAAAACAATCACTACAACTTGATTATTCCAAACCTTTTTAAAATTTTTGTAATTCTATGGCACACACAAAAATCACCAAACAAACGTATCTGGCATATCAAAGCAGATGGATAGGGTCTATCCCCAAAGAAGCAAGCCAAACAATAGACACGCGCACATTCGCACACACGGGCGCGTGGCTCTATGGCTATGAACTGGACGCAGCCGTAAGAGAAGACTTGCGACATTACGCAGAAGTCAAAAAAGTGGTATTTAGCTTTGGGAGAGATGAGAGCGATACCCTCAAAATCATGGTACATGGCACAAACAGCACCAACAACGAGGCACTCTCGGACTACTACCTACTGGAAACGCCTATCCAAAAGCCACTGACCGCCAAAGTACAGCTAACAGCCCCTACCGACAGAGCTACCCAAAGCATAGGAAGCGAAGCGCAAGCACAGGGAACTATTACAACCGCACAGGCGCAAGCATGGACAAGCGCGTGGGACAAACTCCAAGACACTGCTAACCTCTCTGCCACGCTCCTACACGTACAAGACCCAAGAATCACTGACGAAGCAAGGCTCAGAAGCTACAGCTTCAAAAAAGAGGAGGTACTTGCCGCCGCTCCGATGGGTGTAAATATTTACCTTGGCATACATGGACACCCCTTCCCCAATGGGCGCGACTTACTGAGCGTGATATTGCAATGGAAAGGTGATGATGGATTGGAATATTATTTTGACATAACAAACCCTTGTCCACCATGTTGCCCTGCTTGTCCTGATTAGTTTTTTTGTGGATTTTAGTTTGAGGGAGGTGGGGTGCTTTTAAACCCCTATCTAAATCTTTCCGTGCGACGGTCGCCCCCGTGGGGGAAAGACTTTTAATTATTTTGCAAGGAGTTTCGCTTTTTTGAAAAGGTGGAACTCCTTTTTTGCAGCAACAAAATCTTGTTTTTATAAAATAAAAGAGGTATCTTGCTAAAAAAAATAGAATCTATGGAAACAATAGAAATAGAAGAGGTGAGAGGAGAACTCCACGAAATGATAGACCTTGTCAGAGATGAAAAGGTACTAAATGCAGTTTATGTGCTTCTGAAACGGGAAGTTGATTTTTGGTTTGCTATTTCTGCTTCGGAACGACAAGCCATCGAGCAGGGATTAGCGCAGCTGGACAGGGGAGAGTTTATTCCTCACGAAAATGTAAAAAATAGTTATCAAAAATGGCTGTAACGATTAGGTGGTCGCCGCAAGCAAGTGATGATTTAGAGCGCATTATCAACTATTTAGAGAATAATTGGGGCGAAAAAAGTGTAAAAGAATTTGTGCGAATATTAGACCAAAAAATACAGGCGATAGCACAAATGCCTGAAATGTATCCTGCTTCTAATATAAAAGAAGGGGTAAGACGTTGTGTAATTACAAAGCACAACGCGCTGTATTATAGGATAACAAACAATGAAGTAGAGATTGAAGCTGTTGAGATTATTACCATCTTTGATGTTCGCCAAGACCTCCATAAACTAAAATTATAGCATTGATTTCATGCTGACAGATTTGCGGTGTAATGAGTTATGCTGTTTAAAAAGCTAAAAGCACCAAGCTTTCATAAAAGTTTGGTGCTTTTGTGAAAAAGCTAACTAACTCTTTGGCTTCAAACTCTCCTCCAAAATCCACTGCAAAACTGCCAATACGCGATGAGGCTCTGTAAAAGTCAATGGCACAAAATTAGGGTCTATGAAAAGATTTTTACCTTCTAACTTCAAAAAACACCAAGAAAAGGCATTGGTTACACAACCATAAATTATTTTATGGATATTACCTTCGCGTTCGTTAAAAATCATTGCCGCGTACATTTCTGCGCCACATTGGGCATATCCTTTTTCTATTTTATCATCTTTTGCTTCCACAATACAGAAAATAGGTGCAGTAATTTCGGTTTTATAGGCTGCCAGAGAGAGAATAAAATCACAATAGCCATTCAAATCTTGGTCGCTATCTACATCAAACTTATATCCTGAGAAGGATTTGAACGTGTTAGGATTATGACGGCGCATTTCTTTCAATATAGGTACAATAATGTACTCCGATTTCGCTTTTTCTGTCCCTAAGCCCTCTTCTGAAGCATCTTGCAAATTTTCCATTAAGTGTGCGCTTGGTACAAAAGTAGGAATGGGGTTAGGTAGCCATTTCTTTTGTAAATCACTAATTTCAAAGGCTTTGCGTAGCTGCTCTAATTTCTTGAACTTATCGTAAGGCATAATGGTATCTCGTTTTTACAAATTTACAAAAATAGAGGATAAAAGTTGGAAGTAATTATGAATTATTAGTTATAAATTATGAATTAATACAATTAGCTTATAATCAATGCTTTGTGTAATAATTATAATGCAAACTAATTTTGTACAGCTACTTAAAGCACGAAAACATTTCTTTGCGTTTCTCTTGGTTTTTGGGGTAAAAATGTACCCTGCTGTATTTTTGAGGAAATAGACGGTTGTCTGACAATTTTTGTGGAATCAATTAGAAATGGCTAAACACCTCCATCTCAGATTTTCAAAATTAGGCATACCAAAAGCGGTTCTTCTTACACTTCTAATGAGGTTGTTCAGTCCTTCCGT
>JAAFJS010000376.1 GCA_013298985.1 Cytophagales bacterium | reverse complement strand
TGTTTTTTCCAAAACTACTGACGATATTTGCAACGATGGTAGGTTCAGAAGAACCTCATAAACGCTCAAGTTTTCCATGCACAAAGATAGGGCTTTTATCCGACTCCACAAAAATTGTCAGACAACCAAAATGTTTATCGAGGCAAAAGAAAATATTTTCAAAATATTTGGGAAATTGTTTGTGGGATTGTAAACTTAAAGAATCCTAAACTCAAAAAAGTACAAACTATTTAAACAAGTTATCTATTATAGGATTTACCTCAAATCCGTCTGCCATAACTTTCCTATTACCATCGCCAAGCGGTGCAGATTCCTCAAAAGGGTATTGGGCTGGGCATTTACCCAAAAACGCATAGACCGCCACCCCCTCGCCTACACACGATTTCAGGTAGGCAAAGCCAAACCGCAAGTGATACTGGACATGGACGAACTTCGCAAGATAGAGCAGTTCCAAACGCAGAATACTACCCTACTCAAAGTAAAGGCACTATTCTTATTTCAGTCCTATACAGCACTATCAGATACAGACATGAGGTCGTTTAGCTATCAGAAAAACGTTCGCATCATTGATGGGGTAGAGTGCATTACAGGCAATCGCAACAAAAATGATGTAGCTTACATTTTGCCGTTTTTGCCCAAAGCAAAGGCAATCTATGAAGAAAACGGAAACAAACTGCCTTTGATAAAACAACAACCCTACAATCGTTTTTTGAAAGAATTAGGAGCATTGGCAGGAATAGACAAGGTACTGACTACCCACGTAGCAAGGCGCACCGCGGGCAGTTACTTTTTGGCAAATGGGGTGCGTATGGAAACAGTCAGCAAGATGTTAGGACACGCAAGCATGAGAGAAACCGAGCGCGTCTATGCCAAATTATTTAACAGTCAAGTGATTGCAGAAACCAAGCATTTGAGGGAAATCAGCTAAAAAAACAAAAAAAAGAGGGTTGCTGATACAACCCTCTATAAACCAATAATTTTCATTATTAATTTTTCTTACCATGAGTACAAAGGTAGAACATTTTTCGGAGGAATATAGATTCCTTTTTTGGGTTCGCAATAATGATTTTTTGAGCATGAGAGTAACGACCAAAGACAAAAAACGACGTGAGATTTCCACAGGCATACTGGTTCTCAAAGCGGACAAGTGGAACGCCCAAGCCCAAAGGTTTGACAAGAACCCCCTACTGAATCAAAAATTGGACGCGTGCAAATTCTTATTTCTGCAAAAGTCAGCACCAGTGGAAACACCAAAAAAAAGCCCCAAAGCAACACCAGAAGGGCAAATATTCCTTTTTTGGGTTCGCCACAATGATATTTTGATGATGCGTATTACGCACAATACCAAACACAATACCAAAAAACGCAGGGAAATAAGCACAGGTATTTTAGTGTGTAACGAAGACGAGTGGAATCAAAAAGCCCAGAGGTTTGACAAGAATCCCCTGCTCAATCAAAAATTAGACGCTTGGAAATCTTGTTTTTTTCAGGAGTTAGCACCAGTGGAAACCCCAAAATTAGCACCAAAGGACAAAAAATTGGCGACCAAAAAAGCGACTTCGCTACGTGCAGAAAAGAACCAAAGGCATCAGGCAGAAATGGCAAAAACCCTCAATGAAGAACAAATGGACAAACTGGAAAAACACCGTTTTGAGGGCAAATTACAGCGTTATGCAGATATTTTTATTATTCTCATGCGCTTAGGTATCAATTATTCGCATTACTTGGAAATCCAAGATTTCAGCAAGCAGATAGAGGAACATGGCGGAATGTTATTTTATCACGATTTCAGGAGTAAAAATGGCGGTGAAGTCTTAGTGCCTCTGGCAAGCAAAGCCTTAGAAGTATTGAAAAAGTACAACTATAAGCCTCCTAAATTAAGCCACCAATCCGTTTCCAAACAATTAAAAAAGATAGGGCAACTAATAGGTGTGGAAGGTCTTAGCATCAAATACGGTAGAAAAACACTGGCAAATTACCTGCTCAATAACGGTGCATCAATAGAAACCGCCGCGACTGCACTGGGGCATAAAGATACAACCATGTTGCTCAGGCACTATGCGAAGGTACAGCCCAAAAAAGTAATGAGTGAAATCGGACATTTATTCAAAAGTAAAACCAACTAAGTTTTTAGTATTAAATCTGTAAATCTATGAAAATGAGTGAATTACCACTGGTGTTAAGGCTAATTTTTGAAAATCTCGCAATGATTTTGATAATAATAGTAGTTCGCTTATCATTTGCTTTCTATGAGATATTGCGGTTTTATCTGGACTGCTTTTTTGATTTTTTTGATGAAATATCTACCAAATAAAAAAAGAGAGTTGTTAGCGCAACTCTCTATAAATCAATCGTTCTACTAACAATTTAATTTTTAATTCAAATGAAAACAAAACTAAAAAATCTAATTCACAAAACGGCAAAAATCATGCTGTTATTATTGTTTTTGACTTCGTGCAGTCCGTACAGGTACGCATATAAGGCGCGCAAGTCAGAGCTAAAAGCATTACAGGCTGATAAGGCTTGGGAAAGGAGTGCAGTAAAACAATGAACCTCAAAACCCTCACCCACAGCAAAGCAAATGCACTTTTGCATGAAGTTTCCCAAAGCACAGACATTGCAGAGGCGCGCGCCATGTTTGGCAATAAGACCTTTTTAGAAGCGAACCGCAGTAGTAAAATCTTTGCTACTTGGACAGCGACCGCGGCCCAAGTGGTGAGTGCAGTCTTGGCGAGTAGCTTCATCTACTTCAAAATTGCGCTTCCAGCCGTACCTTTTGAGGTAATGTACCTCACGCAGGGCATTGCGGTTCTGCTTTCACTTTTG
>JAAFJS010000375.1 GCA_013298985.1 Cytophagales bacterium | reverse complement strand
GCGGAATTTGCAATTTGGCTACTGTGTGTAGGTTAAAATTTGTGAAACCCACCAAACTATAAACATTTAAGCAAAAACATTGTTTAATTTTGTGTAGTTTAAAAAACAATTTTAAATATGAAGAATCTTAACACTATTTTGAGTATCGCATTTTTGTTGTTGCTCTCTGCTTGTATGGGTACAGGCGAGGTCAAAACAAGACCTGTTGCCTTGGCAAGTGCAAACAACGACATGATGGAAACAAGCAAAAAATCTATCTACGATTTCAAATTGAAGTCCTTAGATGGCAAAAAAGAAATCAAATTATCGGACTACAAAGGCAAAAAAATGCTCTTGGTCAATGTTGCCTCTAAGTGTGGCTACACCAAGCAATACGCTGATTTACAGAAGCTAAGTGAGCAGTACGGCGACAAAGTAGCGGTATTGGGCTTTCCCTGCAACGATTTTGGCGGTCAGGAATCTGGTACTACCGAAGAGATTGCTACCTTTTGCAAATCTACTTACGGAGTCAGTTTCCAAATGTTTGAGAAAATCTCTGTAAAAAAAGGAGATACACAACACCCACTTTATAAGTGGCTTTCTTCCAAAGACTTAAACGGCTGGAACAATGACGAGCCCAAATGGAACTTTGGCAAATACTTGGTCAATGAAAAAGGTGAATTACTCAAATTTTTCCCTTCCAATATTACCCCTATGGGCGATGAAATGTTGGCAGCAATCAAGTAAGAAATTAGGAAATAAGCACCCAAGCCCAGTTAATATGTTGGCTTGGGTGTTTTCTATTTCAGAGGTGCTTTGTTTTTCTTAATTATTCCTCGCATTAAAGCCAAAGGAAAGCCCAAACTGCATTCCGTCCTTGCGTGGCACAAAATAGGCATTGAAGGGAACATTCATCTTGCCAGAACGGAAAGTTTTGCCACAGGCTATCACCAGCCCCATGTTCAGTTCATGCGCGCCTCTGCTATCCAGTCGCTTAACTACTGCTTGGTCTGGGTTGGTAAATTCATTTCTCAGTTTCCAAACCCCATTGTCAAAATAACCTTCCGCCTGCGAAATCCCTTTGAAAGTGGGTCCAAAGGCAAACTCCCAACCGTTTTTATTATTCCTCACGCCATACAAAACGCTAAGACTCGGAATAAAAAGGCTCTGGTCTAAGCCCGTAATGAGTGGGATAAACTCGAACAGCCACTGGTGCTTGCCCTCACTAATGATAAGTTTTTCAAATTGATAGCCAAACTGCGACAGCACAGGCAGCGCGTCAAAACCGCCTGTGGCTATTCCTTCCTGCAAGCGCGCAGCAAGTTCGCCTGTGAACACCGTAAATCCTATGCGAGGTCCATCAGACCGCAGGCGTTTAATCGTACTGAAAGCAGGATTATTCAAAAAAGTTTCTTGCGTATTTTTATTGGTCAGTTGCTGTACGATAAAATCCTCATTTTTTAGGTTAAAAAAATCCCTAACCGCAAGCGTAAGCATCAGTTGGACTTGCTCAGGCAGGTACAAATATTCCCTGACGATATTTTTTTCCACCGTTGCTTTTTCCACATCAATCAGCCTCAACGTGAGCATGATGCTATTCCCATACTTTTCTACGCTACCTGTCAGCATCTTTTCAGCCTTGATGACCTTGCCCGCCTCTATCAGGCACTGCTTTCCGTAGCAACCCGCGACCTCAACTCCCTGCTGTTTGAGCAAGTAAAAAGCATCATATTTGTCTATCACTTCCATCATTTCCAGTTTTTCTAACTCTAATCGGAGCATATTTCCGCCTTGTTCGGGTGTGATACCGTAAATTCCCTGCGTATCTACGTGCAAAATCGCAACGACAGCGCGTTTCTGCGCTTGGGCAAAGGATTTGGAACTATCAGTAAATAAACTGACAAAAGCCGCGACCATAATCCATAAAAATGTGAAAATTAAATGTGAGTTTTTCATATATCAAGATTTTAAAGTTTTTAAACTATTTGTATTTTACTTTACAAACCTAATACCTTGATTTTGAATAAAATAACGGAGGGTTGCGAACAGAAAAGTACATTTACGACTTAGCGCAAATGTGTTCATAAAAAATAGTATGCAAGCAGAGGATTTGCAAAAAGCATTTTTTAGGAATGAAAAATTACGGAAAAATGCAAATTGATTTAAACTAAAAATTGATTTGTACTAAAAATTAAACCTGTCCCAAATAACCTTTGATTGCTGTTTCTGCCTCAGCCAAGATTTGGTCGGGCGTTTTTCCTTCCCTGTCTATAATCGGTAAAACCTTTGCGCTAATCTTCATGCCAAAAGGGACGGGCTTGGCATCATAGCGCATGATTTCCCACGCGCCATCTATGACCACAGGCACTACAACGGCATTGGGCGCAGACCGAAGCATCATCATCAACCCCTGCGGTCTGAATGGTTTGAGTTCTCCATTGCGCGAGCGCGTGCCTTCGGGGAAGATACAACCTGCATACTTATTTTTCTCCAAATACTCCCCAAATGCTTTCAATGTGGTGAGGGCTTGTTTGTTGTCTTTGCGGTCTATCACTACTGAACCACCATGACGAATATTGAACGAAATACTGGGGATTCCACTTGCTAACTCCTTCTTTGCCACGTACTTGGGGTGGTGGTCTGCCAACAAGTAACCTATGATGGGAATATCAAACATACTTTGGTGGTTGCTCACCACTATCAGGGGCTTATCTTTGGGCAAGGGCTGGCTCACGTCAAATTTGTACCTCACGCCAATAATATACAGGCTATTGACCAGCGAGGCAATCATGTAATCCACACTTTTTTTGTGCGCCTGATAGCCAAAAAACTTAAACGTAATGAACTGGATAG
>JAAFJS010000374.1 GCA_013298985.1 Cytophagales bacterium | reverse complement strand
TAGGTGCATAAGGCGCAGGTTGCCCAAAAGCTATCACATTAAGTGGATTTGCATTGCCATTTGCAGGGGTGCGTAAGGAATAAATTAACTGGTCGCCATCAGGGTCAGTAGTTCCCCAATTCAGTGTAAAGGGCTGATTAAGACAGGCATACGGATTGGTAGGAAGAGGGAAAGAGGGCGTAGAATTGATGAAAACAGTATTATTTTGTGTAATTGGAGGGAACTCCATATAAAAAGCCTGCGCTGAAGCCCCTGGATTACTTATATTTTCGATAATACCATTTCTACAGCAACGTTCCCAGCTCATATAATAGCCCTGTGCGTCAGAAAAGGCTGTAACAGGGAGTGTAAAAATCTGAGAATAAACAATATGCCTCGTTTTTAAGCTACCTACCGCGCATCTGGGGTCAGTATATCTAATAGGCGTATCAGACATTTTGGGTAGGGCGGCATACCCTATCAAAAAATTATCACTTTTTCTGAAGACATTTACATAAGTTGTATCATCTATTGCGGTTTCCAAGCCATTGACAGCATCAAAATATAAATTGAGCGTGATGCGGTAATCATTTCCTGAGATATGTTTCATTTCTATCTCTCCACCTACAATGTGCGTAGCCTGAGCAGATGTAAGGAAACAAACCAATATGACGAGCAATAATTGTATTTTTCTAAGCATAAGTTGGATTTTTATAATATTTATTGTATTATTTCAATACAAATGTAAATATAAATTATGTAATATTTAGCATATTTTATGTTAAATATTTGTATTGTTTTTATTTTTGGATAATTTTCACAGTTTTTTTATAAATAATTGATTTTCAACTATTTAATTTATCTAAAAAATGAAAAAATTATGACCATACCCTTGTATGTTACATTAAAAATTATTAACTTTGCATTTAATTTCTGATGGATAGCATAAAGTTTTAATTCATTCTTTTTGAGTTAGTTAGAGGTTTGTTTTGAGCATTTTTGAAACTGTCCATTTCAGCGATTGACATTTAGTAATTTTTAATTTGTAATTAAAAAATTCATGCAAGAGGTAGAAGAAAAAGTAAACACATACTCGGCGGATAATATCCAAGTTTTGGAAGGCTTAGAGGCGGTTAGATTGCGCCCAGCAATGTATATTGGCGATATTGGTGTCAAGGGGTTGCATCATTTGGTTTGGGAAGTAGTGGATAACTCCATTGACGAGGCGCTGGGAGGTTATTGTACTGAAATCAAAGTATTTATCAATGAAAACAACTCCGTTACTGTCTTGGACAACGGGCGCGGGATTCCTGTAGATATTCACCCCAAAGAGGGACGGTCTGCCCTCGAAGTCGTGATGACGGTGCTACACGCAGGCGGTAAGTTTGACAAAGACTCGTATAAAGTTTCGGGTGGTTTGCATGGAGTAGGTGTTTCCTGCGTGAATGGACTCTCCGAACACCTCAAAGTGCGTGTGTTCCGCGAAGGCAAAATTTATCAACAAGAATATTCCAAAGGCAAGCCACTTTATGCAGTGCAACAAGCGGGCGAAATAAATCCAGATACCCATCAAAGAGGTACAGAAGTTACTTTTTTGCCTGATGCTACCATTTTTACACAGACTAATGTTTTCAAATACGAAACGGTCGCCACGCGTCTGCGCGAGCTATCTTTCCTCAATGCGGGCATACGCATTTTCTTGACCGATTACCGCGAAAAAGACGAAAATGGGGCGTTTTTAGGAGAAGAGTTTTTCTCTATCGGTGGCTTGCGCGAGTTTGTAACTTTCGTAGATTCAAGCAGAACACAATTGATTCCTGAGCCTATTTATGTAGAAAGCGAAAAAGGGAATGTGCCTGTCCAAGTAGCGATTCTTTACAATAATTCATACAGTGAAAACGTATTTTCTTACGTCAATAATATCAATACGCACGAAGGAGGCACACACGTAGCTGGTTTTAGGCGTGCCTTAACCCGTACGCTGAAATCCTACGCCGACAAAAGCGGAATGTTGGAAAAAGCAAAGGTAGAAATTACTGGCGACGACTTTCGTGAAGGTTTGACCGCGATTATTTCCGTCAAAGTTGCTGAACCACAGTTTGAGGGACAAACCAAAACCAAGCTGGGCAATTCGGACGTGATGGGCGCAGTGGATACGTGTGTGGGCGAAATTTTAAATTCTTATTTGGAAGAAAATCCTAAAGAAGCAAAGCTCATTATTCAAAAAGTAATCTTGGCGGCTCAGGCACGCGAGGCAGCGCGCAAGGCACGCGAGGCAGTGCAGCGCAAAACGGCGTTGGGCGGCTCAGGACTTCCAGGCAAGCTGGCAGACTGCTCCGAAAAAGATGCGGCTCTCTGCGAACTCTATTTGGTAGAGGGCGACTCGGCAGGCGGCTCGGCAAAGCAAGGCAGAAACCGCGCTTTCCAAGCGATTTTGCCACTCAGAGGTAAAATCTTGAACGTAGAAAAAGCCCAAGAACACAGAATTTATGACAACGAGGAAATCAAGAACATGATTACAGCCCTCGGCGTAAGTTTTGGCAGAGAAGATGACGATAAAGCACTGAATATGGACAAGTTACGCTATCACAAAGTTATCATTATGACAGATGCTGACATTGACGGTAGCCACATCAGAACGCTGATTTTGACCTTTTTCTTCCGCTATATGAAGGATTTGATTGACAAAGGACACCTCTACATAGCCCAACCGCCACTTTATTTGGTCAAAAAAGGCAAGCAACAGGAATATTGCTGGACAGAAATTCAGCGAGAGCAAGCCGTAATGCGTATGGGTGGAGGCAAAGATGACAGCGTAAATATCCAACGCTACAAAGGTCTGGGCGAGATGAACCCCGAACAAC
>JAAFJS010000373.1 GCA_013298985.1 Cytophagales bacterium | reverse complement strand
CAATCGCCCCTGAATCACCAATATAATTATTGCCTGTACTTAATCTCCATGCTTTTGACCACAAGCGACCCGCATTAATTACTGTTCCCACACCTGTTGTTTCTGGTCCACCAGTAAGGGCGGTAATCGCACCAGCGACATTAGCAACGGGCGCGTTGGGTCCTGCCGCAGAGCCAATCGTCAAATCAAAAAGTTGGAGAGAGGTTTTGCGTGTTTCGTTTAACATCGTAGAGGTATTCAAAATCACAAACTCTATGATGTACTCCCCTATTTGGGTAGGCGCAAAGAGAATCGCGTTATAGCCTGCTGTCCCTACTAACTCTGCGGGACCTGCTACAGCCCTATCGTAAGCCGCCATAGACCCATCACCTATATAGCCCTCTTCACCAGGAAGCGGGACTCGTTGATCAATTTCCAAAAAATTATCAGAGACTCTTCTAATCCTGAAGCGCAGTTGTTTATTGGCTACATAAAATAGGTTAGGGGCAGTATAAGGAACAGTAGAATTATGAAACAATAGGTTTGCTTCATTATCTGTTGCATCACCTACTGATATATTTTGCTCTATGGCATATCTGCCGAAACCTATATAAACGCGTTCTGCCACATTACCTATCGTAAAGCGAAGCGTGTTATCAGCAGTAGATGGATTGCCTGGAAAATACGAAGCAAAATTTGTATTATTTTGGTCAGTAATCGCCTCTGTACGCATCACGACAAGGTGAGCATTTGCCTCATAGTAAGGACGCAACTGTTTAGTTCCCTCTGCCAACAAAGAAAGTGAGGAGCATACAAAACACAGAAGCAAAGTCAAACTGATGCTTCGAATAAATTGGCTTTTCTGGGGTGATATTTCATTTCTGTAATCAAACATACAATCTTATCGCTTTAAAATGGAATCTCTGTCAAAATATTACTGATGTTAGTATGCGTGCCTCATTGTGTATATTGTTAAATTTTGTATTCGTTTTACTCTTGACAAATTTATATAAAAAGTAAGTTTTATCCTAATTTAATAGCAAAAATATTGCCCAAACAAGCAATAAACACGTTTTTATATTATTTTTTCTTTGAATAGTACAATTTTGAGTTAAAAAAAAATTACGTAATAAAACGTTACTTTTTCATGTAGTTTCACTTATTATATTGATTACTCAAAAGTTAGGACTGTAATTATGGGGGGAAAGTAGAAAAGCAGGCGCGCGTACAAACATTTTCTTTTCTCTTTGAAAAAATCCTGCCAAATCCTTGTAAGTTTGTAAAAATAAAAATCATACTTGTATTAACATGAAAAACAATCTATATTTTATCTGCTTACTGGGCTTGCTCTGCCTAACGAGTGCCTGCGAACTTACCAAAAATGTGAGTAAGCCTCCGCCAGGCGTTACGCGCCTCCGACTCAACGTGGTCTATCTGGAAGTGATGGACAAAAACAAGGAAAATCAGAAGTGGGACGTGGGGCTTTCCGAAGAAGGCATGGCACCAGACCTTTATTATACAGTGGCTATCGACCGCGAACAACGCTACAAATCTGCCACCAGCAATGACAAATACATTACCCAGTGGCTGGAAAAATCAGATTTTATTGATGTGCCGAAAGGAAGCAAGGTCGTTTTTACCTTCTATGACAATGACTTCTCCATGGTCAGAACGGGCGTTTTGAGCAATCCAGACGACTACATTGGCACTATCGAACTCACCATAGACCAGCTACTCAAAGCGGCACAGGAAGGCAAGGAGTTTAAGTTTGAACGCGTACTCAAATGTAGATTTGCCGTTTCGAATATCATGCAATAAATTAACATAAAAATTGGCTTTGGTAACAAAATAACCTAAAATAATACACAACATGAATCCTTTAAACCGTCGAGATTTTTTGAAGTCTGCCGCAGTTGCTTCTTCTTTGGGCATGACCAGTTTGCTTGCGCCTCCGCTACTTGCAGAGGAATATTTGTCCGTTCCGCCTACTATTCTTGCGGAGAATGGTCTGCGTTTTCGCCAAATCCACTTGGATTTCCACACCAGCGAGCATATTCCTGAGGTGGCAAAGGAATTTGATGCCGAGAAGTTTGCCACAACCCTCAAAAAGGCTTCTGTCAATTCGGTTACCTCGTTTGGGCGTTGTCATCATGGCTATATTTACCACGATTCCAAGCGTTTTAGCCACCTGATTCACCCCAATCTAAAAAATAAAAACTTACTCAAAGAGCAAATAGAGGCTTGCCACAAACAAAATATTCGCGTGCCTGTCTATGTAACGGTGCAGTGGGACCATCTCCAAGCTACCCAGCACCCAGAGTGGCTGATGCGAGATGAAAACGGCGCACCTATTGCCTTTGGAAATACCAATACGTTTAGTCCTGGATTTTATAATCACCTCTGTATCAATACGCCATACCTCGATTTCCTCAAAAGCTACCTCGCAGACCTTTTTGAGCAAGTCCCCGTAGATGGACTATTTCTGGACATTCATCACGTTTACCCTAACGCCAATGCCGAGTGTATTGCTGGTATGAAAAAATTAGGCATGAACGCCGCAGACGAAGCGCAAAGGCTGTTTTACTACAAAAAAGTAATGACAGCATACAAAGAAGACCTCACTGCTTTTATCCGAAAATTAGATGCAAACTGTGGTATTTTTTATAACGGTGGGCATATCAATCCTGACATTCGCACCAGTATCAATACCTATTCGCACTTAGAATTAGAATCTCTGCCAAGCGGCGGCTGGGGCTACCTGCATTTTCCGCTTACCGCGCGCTATGCCCGCACGCTGGGCAAGGACATCATGGGCATGACGGGCAAATTTCATACTTCTTGGGGCGATTTTCACTCTTTAAAAAACAAACCTGCCCTCGAATTTGAGTGCTTTACCATGCTTGCCCTCAATGCCAAATGCTCTGTGGGTGACCAACTGCACCCCAACGGCATACTCGACAAGCCCACCTACGACCTCATAGGCGAGGTATATGCCCAAGTTGCTCAAAAGGAGGCGTGGTGCGAAGAGGCTAC
>JAAFJS010000372.1 GCA_013298985.1 Cytophagales bacterium | reverse complement strand
TTGTCCTGTAACATTGGAAAACTGTCCCAAAACCTTCAAGGTACAAGTTAATTTTTTTTCATTAAAGTCTTTCATAAACGCAAAAATAACCTTTTTTTGATAAATCAAGCAGACTGCCAAAGTAGAATTAAGCCATCTTTTCTTTGTCATTTCTCACACTAAGTTTATATCTACGCAATACATCTGCGTAGTTTTTGCTTTTAAAAAAACCTCTCAAAGTTTTTGTAAAATTATCTCATTGATTATCAATATTATAAATAAAAGTTTAAAAATTTTTCAAAAATAATTTTATCTACGCAGATAGGCTGCATACTGCCTTCCGAACTTTGTAACATCAAATTGAAGGTCAAGAATAAGTTACTCCTAACAAACTCTTTTGGTAAGAACACACTTTTTCAATTACCTCTAATAATAGCTTCAATATAAGCCTCCCCAGAAGAGGGAGATTTATAGGGGGCGCAAAAACATGAAAGCAGTAGTTCAATTGGTAGAACGCCAGCCCCTGTTAGTCCGAATTTATAATTCGGGCTAATTTAAAGTCGGATTTTAAATCCGACTTTAAATTAGCCAAGATTGCAAATCTTGACTAACAGGGAAGGTTAACCCGTAGGTCGCTGGTTCGAGTCCAGCCTGCTTTCCAAAAACTTAGGTCAATCTTTGCTTACTTCACGCCGCAAGGCAATTCAATTCCAAGAACCAAGCAAAGAAATTACCTGTTTTTTTAAAATAAAATGTAACATGAAAGCAGTAGCTCAGTGGGTAGAGCAACGTAAAAATTTTATAATTACCTTCACGTGGGTCAAATAGAATTTACTTCTAAGCATGTGGAGCCGTGGGTCGCTGGTTCGAATCCAGCCTGCTTTCCAAAACAAAACAATAGCTCAATTGGCAGAGCTACGGCATAGTCTGAAGGTTGTTGGTTCGAATCCAAACTTGTTTTGTCTAAAAATTTAGGTCAATCTTTGCTTACTTCTGCCGAAAGGCACTTCACTCTTAATGAAAATAAGCATGGAAATTACCTAAAAATTTAGTCGAGGTCAATGCCTACTTACTTCTACAATTTCTTTGATTGAGATAAGTAGGCAAATTATCTGAATTTTAAATACAAAAACAATGAAAACTACATTATTGAAAGTAAGCTTGCGTCAAAACGCAGTGTTTATCGAAAATGATACAAAATTGGTTAGATTTCAAAAATCTGACAGATTTCACTTGAAAGGCGCAACTTCTGGCTTCATCGCTAACTTGGCAAAATTGGGTTACGGGGTTTCCGAGCCTTTGTTGTGGGCATTAAACGAAACTTCGCCTAAGTTCCAATTGGACTTGCTGGAACAGTTCCGTGAGGTCATGGGCATAAACAAAAACTGGACTCCCTTGGTGAAGGGCTGGGACGTGCCTACGGGCGAGAATGTGGTCGACCACCTGATGACCTTCTTTGCCAATGTGTTTGGGGCGAGAGGAACGAAATTGGCTTGCGGACACATCATTCCTGACGGTACTTTCCCTTTGGAACGCTACAATGGTTGCCCTTACTGCGGAACACCTTTTGAGTTTGGGAAAATCGAGAAAATGGGGCAGGGAAGCAAGTTGAAAATCTTGGATTTGTGGACTGAAAAGGAAGTAAAAGCATTTTTTCAGGACTTATTGTCTTCTAAAACTGCTTTGGACGCTACGCAAATAGATAGCTTGAAAATTTTGTTGAAAGAGTTGCCTTTGCCAGAAACAAATGTGGGCATGAAGGAAACTTTGATGTCAGTAATAGATGCGTATATAGAACAAAATGAGGCAGATAAAGCACAAAAGTTTTTCACTTCGCCTACGGATATTTTGCGCTATCTGTGGTACAAACACACTGGTTTCTTACAAATTATTGAGCCAAAAACGATTGTAAAACGCAAAAATAGCAATGCAAAAACGTTAGCTCCTTTGGTTGCGGTGGGAAGGTTCTCCTTTGGAAAACAAGTGAAACCACAAGCAAATACCAAGGCGGAAGTTGCCACAAAAGCAACATTGAAACTGAAATACAACAGAAAGCAATGCTTCATGGTGGCGAAGTGGCTGAACGCCTTGCCAATGGACGTGGAAAAAATCTGCGAAACCATGCACCCTAAGCGACAAATGTGGGTGCGATTTATTCGTGCGTTGCGCTTGGCGGAGTACAGCAAGCGTGCGGGTTTTGAGAAATTGAAAGAGATTTTGGACGTGTTTTACAATGAGGCATACACCGTTTGGCAGGGTCGTGTCAATCATTTCCGCTTCAAAGTTGATGAGGAAAACGCCTTCAAACTTTTGAAGCAACGCCCTGGTCTGTTTGCTCGTTCTTTGTTTGCCAATATGCTGTGGTTTGGGGCAGAGCCTACGATTACTGCCTTTGCGGAGGTCATCGACAAAGTGCCTGCTCGCTTGGTCTTTACGCTGAATATGTACGCTGAAAACTATTTTAGCAAGGTAAACCGCACTGTGAAGCCTTTGGGCGGGGTGAGTAAAAAGATTCCTGCGAACCAATTGGTCGATATCTACACTGAGGAGCAGTTAGCGGCGATGAAAGATGATGTGGCGTACTTGTGCCTTTTGGCGATGCAAAAACGCTTTGCGGCGATAGATAACACGCACAAAACCATGTATATAGACCCAATGCTGTTCAAAGTACCTGTGTCTATTGGCGATAGAAGCGACAACGTGCAGGACTTGCCTTCTGCGCTCATGGGAACTCGTTTCCCTGTGGAGGGAGATACAGTGCGCCTATTTATGCAGTGGGGTGAGGGCTTGCCAGCGCAGCACTTGGATATGGATTTGAGCTGCCAGATAGCCTATAACGGGAGAACTGAAATCTGCTCTTACAGCAACTTGGTAACAACGGGCTGCAAGCATAGTGGCGACATCAGACATATCCCAAACAAGGTGGGAACTGCGGAGTATATCAACATCAATATCAATGAGTTGCGTAAGGCAAATGCCAAATATGTAACCTTTACGTGCAATGCGTACAGTGCAGGCGAAATCACGCCAAACTTGGTAGTGGGCTGGATGAACTCCCAATTCCCAATGACTATCT
>JAAFJS010000371.1 GCA_013298985.1 Cytophagales bacterium | reverse complement strand
AAAACCTTCAAGGTACAAGTTAATTTTTTTTCATTAAAGTCTTTCATAAACGCAAAAATAACCTTTTTTTGATAAATCAAGCAGACTGCCAAAGTAGAAATAATCGCTTGAATATAAAGCTCGGAAGGTTTGCCTGTCAAAAATGAGTCCAGCGAAACAATTAAATTGTCCTTGTAACCAAATCTAATCGTTTGTTCTTCATATTCGTCTAAAACAAAAACTCGTAAACTTCCATTTTCTACAAAATACACATTTCTGTCAATACTACCTTTTACCTTCAAAAACTCGTTTCTGTCGATGGTAATTGTCTTGTTAGTAAGCTCAACAATCTCTTGCATGTCTGTTATTTCGTATCTAAGTCCAATGAATTTAAGTTTACAGTTCTTTTGCTTTTGCTTTCAAAATAAATTTCAGCGCAAGCATCATACCCACACAAATCAGCACCAGAAAATAGTAAAACTCAGAAGGCATCCAAGGTCCCTGATGTATGGCATACAAATAAGGCATCTCATTTTTATCTACTGAAGATTGATTGATGGGTAGCCAAACCGTACTCAGCAAGAATGAGGTGCTTCCCAGCAAGATTACCGTTTTGTTATCTACGATAAAAAGTTTTTGGAGGAGCAAACCCGAAAAGATGATGGTGAAAGGAAAAATGGCGATAAACTGTCGTGATTCAGAACCCATCATCAGCGCAAAATGAAGAAATAAAACTGCCATTGCTCCTATACCAATAGGCTCAATTATCTTATTCCAATACTTATGATATAGAAAAGGCAACATGAAACTAATACCAAAATAAAAATAACCAGATAAGTGAAAAATGAGTGGCTCTTTTATGCTTCTACGCACCACAAGATTATCAATAAAAAAGGCATTTCCAATACCCTCTTCAGGACAAAGATAGTAAATGGATTGCGATAATATAAAATAGATAGCAAAAATAGATACAACTCGAATAATATTAACCTTTTCAATTAACTTTTGTAATAAATCAGTACGATAAAAAAGAAAGATGATGCCTACTATATATAATGATGCAAGAAAAATACTGATTGGGATAAGTGGAATATTCATTGGACTTTCATTATAAATCATTACCCAATTATTTTGTTCTAATATAGCTAAAACACTCTTTGTCTTGTAGATATAAAAGCAGACGATTAAAATAGAAACGATTACATGAATATATGATTTGTATTTTTGGTATAATGCTATTTTAAATTCACGTTGGGTAGTATTATATGGGAAAATAAATAAAATTGAAATTACAAGAAATAAAGTAGGAAATGTAAAATAACCAATCAAAAATAACAATAATAAATAGCGAGGTTTGTTAAAAATATAGGCATAAAAGGAGGCAGTAGCAATAAAAATAGCCATATAATCTGTCAGCACAGGATAATAGGAAAAGAGCTTGGCAATGGGAAAGGTGAGGTTAAAAAGCAGAAAGCATAGTATTTGCAATTTTTTCTCAAACTCAAATCGGTCGTAAATCTTGAATAAATAATAGTTGCTGCCTATTATCGCGATGGTATTCCAAACAAAAAAACAGTTCATCACCGCAGGAATCGTGGGTGCTAAGGGCGTGAATCCCATGAGTCTGCCTAAGGCATCTATTGTTTTCAAGACATAATGCGTGAGTGCCAAAGGAAAACTGCGCTGAAAAAAATAGGCAGTTATCTCGCCTGAGAGTATTTTGTGCTTGAAATCTGCGGCTATTTTGTAGTAAGTAGTTCCGTCCCAGCCCAGCCCAAATACGACAGGGATTCTCTCAAAAAAGAAGATAGAAAAAAGGAGAAAGAAGGATAAAATTGCCAATAAATTCCACTGAAAGGCTTGTAACTTATGCTGTTGCATGGATTAGAGAGGTATGGTTTTAAATGAAAATGGACATTTATGGGGCAATTTACCCACAAATGTCCGTTCAATCCAAACTTTCTGCTATGTTTTCTGTTTTTTCTTTTTTGCGGCAGGGAACAAGATATTATTGAGGATTAGCCGATACCCAGGCGAGTTGGGGTGTAGTGCCAAGTCCGTAGGTTCTTCGCCCACAAAGTGCTGGTAGTCTTCGGGGTCGTGTCCACCATAAAAAGTCCAAGTGCCTTTGCCAAAAGTTCCGTGCATATAGCGCGCTTCATTTACTAATTTGTTGTCGCCCATGATGACCACCTCGGGCTTGATAAGGTGTTTTTTGAAAGCAGTTGTTTGCCCCATAAACCCTTTGACGTTGTGTTGGTGGTTTTGGGTGAGCATGGTAGGAATGGGGTCCCATTTGGCGGAAAACTGGAATAATTTGAAGTAATCATTTAGTTCGGTAATGCCTGCGCGTTCTTTTTGCTGGTTGTCAATATCCGAATATTCGTATTCGTTATAGTCCAATTCTAAGCGGAAATTGGTAAAAGCAAAAGTGCCTTTGTAGTCCAACTTGCCCTGTGCGGCGGGGTCGTAAGGGTCGCCATCATAAGGAGAATCGCAAATATCCACTCCGTCGGCAGCTAAGGCTATATCATAAGTATCAGTCGCTGAACACATTGCAAATAAAAAGCCGCCTCCCGCACAGTAATCTCTGATTTTTTTGACTACGGCAGATTTGAGGTGAGAAACTTTTTTGAAACCATGTTTGTGCGCTATTTCTTCCAGTTCTTTTTGCTGGTCTTGATACCACTTGTACGTGCCAAAACTGCGATGAAATTTTCCATGCTGCCCCGTAAAGTCCTCATGGTGAAGGTGTAACCAGTCATATTTTGGCAAAACTTCTTCTAACACTTCGTCATCAAATACAATATCGTAAGGAATCTCGGCGTAGGTAAGCACCAGCGTAACCGCGTCGTCCCAGGGTTGCTTTGCCTTGGGAGAATAAACGGCAATCTTGGGCGGTACTTCCAGACGCATTACGTCCATATTTGCCTCTGGGCTACCAATTTCGTTTTTAATCTGCACAGCCTGTGCATCAGAAATTACCTCGTAGGTTACACCCCTGACAATCAATTCGTTCTCAAACTTTTGAATGTACTTGAACATGAAACTGCCTCCACGATAGTTCAGCAACCACTCTGCTTCCGCCTC
>JAAFJS010000370.1 GCA_013298985.1 Cytophagales bacterium | reverse complement strand
ATTAACCAAATCGCAATCGTCAGATATTCAATCAGTTGCTGCCTCATAATTTTCAGAGCCTTGCCCATTTGATTTTCTACCGTTTTTGGCGAAATGCCTAACTGCTCGGCAATTTCGCTGTACTTCAATTCGTCAAAGCGACTCATCTTGAAGATGATACGGCACTGCTCTGGCAAACTTTCTATTGCCTTATCTATTTGCTTTTCAAGTTCTTGCCTCTCTGCTGTATCCGAAGCATAGCTTGGACTTTGGCGAAAATCCACTATCGTATGTTTTTGATGTTCTGCCTTTACCTTTTCGTGTTTTTTCACATTCAGGCAGCGATTATACACCATTTTATAAAGGTACGATTTGAGGGAAGTCGTAATTTTCAGACTTTCCCGCTTCTCCCAATAGTAGTGAAATATGCCCTGCACCATCTCCTCCGCCTCGTCCATGTCTTTGAGGAAGGAATAGGCATAGTGGCACAGCTTTTCGTAGTATTCACGAAAAACCTTTTCGAAGGTGCGCTCGTCGCTTTTTTGTATTGCAGTAATTATTTCTGAATCAGAGAGTTGCATTTTTATTTTTTTCGTTCTTGAAAAACGACTCACAGGGTTTTCAACGGGGTTGCCTCAACCACTGTTAGCGTTTTTCTTACCCTGTTAGTGGTCAAAGACTCCACAGTGGAACTGCTAACAGTGGTTTGAAAACGTATATTTGTTGAAACCTAATAAGCGTATGTTACTTTCACAAATTTAGGCTTTCCGATTCAAAAAACAAGTTTTGTTGCCTTACATTCCTAAGACAACTGAAAGTAGATTGTCCCCTATCTGTCCCTAAAAAAGAAAACGGTACAATGCTTTCTTTTCCCTAAACTTTTCAAACTTTCCTTTGCACAATCAAAATATTTGCCTACCTTTGCAATCCAAAACACAAAGGTTCCGTGGCCGAGAGGCTAGGCAGAGCTCTGCAAAAGCTCCCACAGCAGTTCGAATCTGCTCGGAACCTCTACATAATAATTGTTTTAAATTTATTTTCAAAATTCCTTTGAACCTTGTTTGAAGGAATTTTTTGTTTTTGAAAAATACAAGCATTAAAATCATTTTACATCTCAATTATTGATATATGAACAAGAAAATCTCTTCCGCGCTAATTTCTGTTTTTTACAAAGATAACCTTGCGCCCATTGTGGCGTTTTTGCATAAACAAGGCGTAAAAATTTATTCCACAGGCGGTACACAGCAGTTTATTGAAGACTTAGGCATACAGGTTACAGCCGTTGAGTCGCTTACTTCTTATCCTTCTATTTTTGGTGGGCGCGTCAAAACCCTGCACCCCAAAGTATTTGGTGGAATACTCTATCGTCGTGATAACCAAGAAGATATAAGCCAGTCTGCACAATATGAAATTCCTTCTATTGATTTGGTGATGGTCGATTTGTATCCTTTTGAGGAAACGGTGAGCAAGGGCGCAAGCGAAGAAGACATCATCGAGAAAATAGATATTGGTGGAATTTCACTCATCAGAGCCGCCGCCAAAAACTTCCAAGATGTCCTCATTGTGGCTTCGCGTGAGCAATACGCTGATTTATTGACCTTGATACAAGAAAAAAACGGTATTACTTCCCTGACCGACCGCAGAAAATTTGCCGCCCAAGCATTTGATATTACTTCGCATTATGACACTGCTATTTTTAATTATTTTAATCAAGAAGAAGATAATCTCGTTTTCAAACAAAGCATCAGGCATGGACAAACGCTACGCTATGGGGAAAATCCACACCAGCAAGGTGTTTTTTATGGAAATCTCGATGAAATGTTTGACCAACTTAATGGCAAAGAACTCTCTTACAATAATTTAGTAGATATTGACGCGGCAGTTGCCTTGATGTCAGAGTTTTCTGAAACTGCTTTTGCGATTTTGAAACATACCAACGCGTGCGGCATGGCAACAGGCATTACGCCCAAAGAAGCCTATTTGAAGGCATTACAGGCTGACCCAGTTTCTGCTTTTGGTGGCGTAATCATCACCAACAAAACTGTAGATTTACCTTGCGCGGAAGAGCTGAACAAACTGTTTTTCGAGGTTTTGATTGCACCTGCTTGTTCTGTCGAAGCATTAGAATTGTTAAAAAGTAAGAAAAATAGAATTTTATTACTTCAAAAACCTGTCAGATTGGCTGAAAAACAATTCAAAACGCTGCTGAATGGCGTGATTGAGCAAGACAAAGATTTGGCAATGGAAATCGAAGCCGATTTGAAGGTCGTAACCAAGCGCGCGCCCACAACAGAAGAAATAAAATCTTTGCTTTTTGCAAACAAATTAGTAAAGCATACCAAATCAAATACTATCATCTTAGCGGCTGATGGTCAGCTATTTGCGAGTGGCGTGGGGCAAACTTCCCGCGTAGATGCGCTTGAACAGGCGATAGAAAAAGCAAGGCATTTTGGCTTTGATTTGAGCAAGGCAGTCATGTCTTCTGATGCGTTTTTCCCTTTTCCTGACTGCGTAGAGATTGCCTACAAAGCGGGTATTAAGGCGGTGATTCAGCCTGGTGGCTCTATCAAAGATGCTGACTCTATTGCCTACTGTGATGCAAACCATATTGCGATGGTTTTTACAGGCGTTCGTCATTTCAAGCATTAATCGTAAATTAGTAATATTTCTTACATCTTCGCCACTTCACTAAAAGAAGTGGTGGTGGGAAAAATTGAGTAGAATTGAGGATAGGAAGCAGGAAATAAAAGCTATTCAGTTTTGTGCTTTCCCAAATAGCCATGCAAAACTTTAAATTATACTAAATCTTTTTCATTTTTGAGGTTTTTTACAAAAAAATTGCTAAAATTACCTTGCAAAATTATAATCTCCTAACATACGAAAATGAAAAATATCCTCTTCCTTACCGTTTTTTTATTGGGGCTAAGTCATGTAAAAGCCCAGCAATCAATGAATTGGCAATTTCCCATCAAACGCACACACGCAGGCGCACTCATTGGCAACGGCACGCAAGGGCTGATGATTTGGGGGGAAGGTAATACGCTGAAAATCACCATAGGGCGAGCAGGTTTTTGGGACCACCGCGGCGGAAATGACTTTTCTGCGCGTACCACTTATGCTGAAGTCAAAAAAATGCTCGAAGCTAAAGATGAAGCCGCTTTGCGCGCTACTTTTGCTGTTCCTCAAAAAACCGCCAAAGAGCCGCATGAGCCTTACCAGATTGGTGGAGGCAGATTGGAAATCAAGCTA
>JAAFJS010000037.1 GCA_013298985.1 Cytophagales bacterium | reverse complement strand
CCCCTCTTTTGGGACTGCAAAGGTACAACCCTTTTCCTATTCTCCAAACTTTTTATAAACTATTTTTTGAAGTAAGCAAAAGTTATAAAGGAAAAACTACTCTAAATACATAGTAAGCTATTGATTTTCAAATTTTTAACCATATTAATAAATCTATCCTATATAAACATATTCTTGCTAATCTATGATAAACCTCAAATCTAAATCTCAGCCTTCTCTCGTTAAACCTAATAAAATATACAAAATTATTATATCCTATTGCTTGACTTATTCATATAATATAGGTAACTTTTCAAGAAAAAAACACTTAATCCAAATCAAAACTATGCAATTAAATGGAAGTCATGCTCTAAATACCTCAAAAGAACAACTTTGGCTCATGCTCTTAGACCCAAATATCCTAACAAAGGTTATCCCAAGCCTTAAATCATTAGAAGCTACCGAAGCAGGTGTTTATAAGGCTATCTGTGAAGTGAAAATGGGTCCTGTAAGTGGCACTTTTGAAGGGTCTATGGAAACGATAAACCTTAATCCTATGGAGAGTTTTACATTGGTGATGAAGCAAAACAGTAAGATTGGCAATGTATCCGCGCAAGGCAATATCAGTTTGAAGGAGATTGATGATTCTCTAACAGAAATGATTTTTGATGGTGAGGCAAATCTTTCTGGCTTACTTGCACGCACAGGGAATCGTGTAATGAGTGGGGTAGCAAATATGTTGGTCAATATGTTTTTCAAATCTTTGGAAAAAGAGATTGAAAGTCGTAAAGTTTAATAGATATTTGGGGAAAGCATACAAAGAATCCAATTCATTCTTTCATCAATTTGATAGAGTAAATATATAAAATTATACAACAGTTTGATTTTCAAATAATTATAATTTTTAATAATCATGTTTTATGATTTTGCCATATTAATTTGATAGTTTTCCCTTAGGCGAATTCTAAAATTGCTTTATTTGATTTTTTATAAATAATCTCTGATAAGGTTTACTGTTTCAATTATTGTATTATTGATGTTCAAGAATAAAACGCCTTTTAGTTGAGGCTGATTTCCCCCACCAAAGCGAGAGACTGTCTTTAAATTACGTCTTTTATGCCAAAATAGAATTGGCGTGGGGCTAACTTCTACGACAAAAGGTCTAATGTGCAAAACCTAACTATACAGTATAAGGATTATTCTCTATCTATTTTCCTATCCAAATTAGTGAAAAACTACTACAACAATTGAAAATCTTTCTCCCCAAGCATTAGGTGAGTTTTCCACAAACTTTGTCAGAATTTCTTTATTTTTTATGGAATATCACCAATTAACGCATCATTGTTTCGGATAAACTATTTAAAGACTTCGATGTTTTTAAATTTCCATTTTTGATATTTTAATATAAATATTGTAAAATTACTTTTTCAAACAAATATAAAATGAAACAACTACGAGTAGAATATATAATTTTCTCATTATCAACTATTTTTGTATTATTTTTTACCTCTCCAATCCTTGCTCAATTGGATAGCCTATATCGAGTTTTGGCAAAAGCAAAAAGCAAGAAAGATACTACTTTAGTCAATGTGTATCAGCAATTTTCACTCCTCTATAACAATCGCTTTTCTAATATAGACTCCGCTAACTTCTACACTGACAAAGGTTTAGACCTTGCTACTAAGCTCAACTATGAGAAAGGTATGGCGCGTGGAAATATGATTAAAAGCAATATGTACAACGAAAAAGGGGAAATTGGTAAGGCTTTTTCCTCAATCCAAAAGGCGTATCAACTTTATACCAAATTGGGCATAGAAAGAGAAGGTGGACAGGCTTTGTATGGGCTTGGTAATATCTATCTCTCAGCAGGTGATGCCAATAATGCCACCAAGTATTTTTTAGAAGCTACACAATTATTGGAAAAAGACAAAAAAAATCCTGCTCTCTCTGCCGCCTATATCAATCTTGCGATTGGGCTAAACAAATTGGAGAGGCACAAGGAAGCAATGGATTATCATAGAAAATCAATTGCTATTTGTCAGAAAAACAAAGACTTACCAAGGGAAATTTTTGCAATTGTCAATGCTGTAGCTACTTTTAATAATCAAAAAATGTATGACAGTGCTTTTTATTATGCAGACCAAGCCTATCAAAAAAGTGCAAAAATTACTTTTCCTATAGGCATCATTCGCAGTCTTATTCAAAAGACGAATATTGCGCTTTTGCAAAACAAGCATCAAGAAGCATTAGTAATTGGAAGTGAAATAGTTACGCAAGCAGAAAAATATAACCAAAAAGGCTATTTAGGCACTGCCTATCGCAAAATAGCAGTTGCTTATGATTCTTTAAAAGAATACGATAAAGCCTTAGAAAATGCAAAAAAAGGGCTTACATTCACCAAGGAATTTAAAGTAGCAGGAATAAATCCCTTACAGGAAGAGGGTGAGGCATTGGAAATCTTAGCTGCGATTTACAAGCACCAAGGGAACTATGCGTTTGCCCTGACGCATTATGAGAAGGCTATCTCCTTGAAAGACAGTGCCTCTAACAAGGAAAGAGAATCCCAAAACAATGCTTTGGCGAGCCTCTACGAAACGCAAAAGAAAGAACAAGAAATAGTTACACTGAATCAACAAACCCAAATGCAAGACTTAGAAATACAGCAAAAAAACACACTGTTGCTTGCTTTGGGCGGAGGAACGCTTTTACTTGCACTGGTAGGTTTTTTATTTTACAAGCAAAAGCAACTCAAAGATATTCAACAGCTTGCAGATTTGGAGCAACGCCTTTTGCGTAGTCGCCTAAATCCTCACTTTTGGTTCAATGCGCTTACTTCGGTTCATGCCTTGCTTTTGGGAGAGCAGAATACCCGCAAAACTGCCAATTACCTTACCAAAATTGCTTCGGTCATGCGCCAATCTTTGGAAAGTACGTATCAGGATTTAATACCCATAGAGGAGGAAAAGTCGTTCATAGAGAGCTACTTAGCGATTCAACAAATGCGAATGGACAGCAAATTCGATTTTGAAATTCACCTCGCCAATGATTTGGAAATCAGTGAATTAATGATTCCGAGTATGCTCCTGCAACCTTTTGTAGAAAATGCAATAGAGCATGGTTTTAAAAATATACAAACACAAGGTAAAATAGATATTTATTTTGAAAAATTAGATAAATCCCTCAAAATCAGAATAGAAGACAACGGCAAAGGACTTGGTAGTGTAACTGATGAAAAGCAAAGCAGACACCGTTCCAGAGCTTTAGAAATTACTCAAGAGCGGCTTGCCTTGCTCAAAAAGAAACTAAAAAGCGCGGGTTACGTTTCTATCGAAAATAGGCAGGAACAAAGTGGTGTAAGAGTTACTTTAATATTGCCTTTGATGTAATAAGTAGTTATGAATCATTAGTTATGAGTTTGTAAATTGGTATAAAAGATTGATAGTATATTATTAAAAAAATTTAAACTCAAACTAATTTTGCTCAAATACTTATTTTTATAATATAACACACAGCAAATGAACATTTTAATAATAGATGATGATAAACTTGTCCGCAGTGGGCTTCACTTTTTAGTACAAGAGATTTTGACGGAAAGCAACACGATTTTCGAGGCGGACGGTGTGCAGAACGGATTACAAGCGATTCAGTTACACGCGCCTGACATTGTTTTTTTGGACGTGGAGATGCAAGACGGAACAGGTTTTGACTTGTTATCTTCTTTGAAAGAGGTTAGTTTTCAGCTTATTTTCATCACTGCACATAACCACTATGCGATTCGTGCCTTTGAGTTTAGTGCTATAGATTTTTTACTCAAGCCCATTGATGAGGAGCATCTGCAAAGAGCATTGCAGCGAGTAAAGAGGAATCTGCACAATCAACAAATTGAAAATCAGCTTTCTATATTGGCAGAAAGCCTACAATCTCTCCACAATCATGATAAGAAAATTGCGCTGCGCGACCAAGAAAGTATCTATTTCGTGAAGGTTCAAGAGATTATCCACTGCCAAGCACAAGGAGCTTATACACTATTCTATTTGGAAAGTGGAAAACAAATCTTGGTATCGAAAACCTTGAAAGAATATGAAGACTTGCTTTCTCCTTTTCTCTTTTTTAGGGTACATCACGCGCACCTTATTAATTTACATAAAATCAAGCAGTTTCATAAATTGGATAATTACCTTCTCATGGAAGCTGGCTCAGAAATTCCAGTTTCTATCCGCAAAAAAGATGGCTTATTGAAGATAATTGAAAAATTGTGAGGATAGTGTCAATGAGGATATTTATTAAAAAAAGTGGTCATCTTACTTAGAAGACAACCACTTTTTGATAATATTTCAAAATCATTCCTTTGTTTCCTTGATAAACCAACTGTTAGAGAATTAACATTGCATCACCATAAGTAAAGAATCGGTAACGTTCCTTGATAGCAATATCGTAAGCCTTCATGGTCAGGTCGTAGCCTCCAAAAGCGCAAACCATCATCAGCAAAGTGGACATTGGTTTATGAAAATTTGTAACTAATGATTTACAAATCTTGAAGTCGTAGGGCGGAAAGATAAACTTATCAGTCCAGCCGTTACTTGATTTGAGCCTTCCGCCTGCTGTTACAGAGGTTTCTAAGGTACGCATCACTGTTGTTCCGATAGCGCAGACGTTTTTCTTTGCTTCTATTGCTTCGTTTACCCTGCTTGAGGTCAGTAGAGGCACATTATAATTTTCTGAATCTGTTTTATGCTTGGTCAAATCCTCGACATCAACTTCTCGGAATGTCCCCAAGCCTACGTGCAGTGTAATTGGGTTTATATCTACTCCTTTGAGCTGTAACCTCCTGACCAACTGAGGCGTAAAATGCAATCCTGCCGTAGGTGCAGCAACTGCGCCTACGTGTTGGGCAAAGATAGTTTGGTAGCGTTCGCGGTCTTCTGCCTCTGTTGGTCGTAAGTTTTTGATGTCGTTTGGAATTGGTGTTTCTCCTAATTCGTTAATTAGTTTTTTAAACTCAACATCACCTTTGTCAAAAAGGAAGCGAATTGTGCGCCCACGTGAGGTTGTATTGTCTATGACCTCTGCTACTAAGTCGTTATCACCAAAATAGAGCTTGTTCCCCACCCTGATTTTGCGCGCAGGGTCAACCAGCACGTCCCAAAGATGTGCTTCAGCACTTAGTTCGCGTAACAAAAATACTTCTATTTTTGCGCCTGTTTTTTCTTTTTTTCCATAAAGGCGTGCAGGAAAAACTTTGGTGTCATTCATCACCATCACATCACCTTCGTCAAAGTATTCTAAAATATCTTTGAAGAATCGATGCTCAATCTTACCTGTTTTTTTATGAACAACCATTAGGCGCGACTCGTCGCGGTTAGGGGCAGGGCGTAACGCTATTGCGTCATCGGGCAAATCAAACTTAAATGCTGAAAGCTTCATGTATTTTGTTTAAAAAATAAGACAGTAAAGGTACGAAATCACTACCCCCTTTGTCAAGTAATTAACGTGTTTTATGAAAAAAAACTGTTTTACTGACCTACCAAAAATATAGCATTACCCATCAGCAGTTTGCCATTTGACCAAGAAGCCCTAAATATCGGATTGTCAATCAGGTGTACGATAGTGCCTCTGCCAATTTCTGACACGCCAAAGACAAGGCTATTTTTCAATTTTTGCTTTACTTTATAGCCCGTAAAACCATCAATATACGCATTTTCTTTGATAATACCTACATTCCAGCCTCTTTTGAAATACTCGAAGCCGTCCGTTATTTGGCGTAAAGAGTAATATTCTTTTTCATAACCATAGCCCAAAGGGTGCGTATTGTCGAGGACTACTTTAAAAATACTTCCTGCCACATAATCGCTAAGATTATTGCGTTCGCGGTCGCCATACTTGAGAAGGTAGTCGTCCCAATTTTTCTTTTCTTTGTCGTCTTTGGGTTTCTCAGTAGTATTTACTTTTTTTAATTCATATCCTTCATTATCAGCAAATTGATAGTTTGCGCCCTCCATGGCGATGAGCTTTCCTCCTTGCTGTACCCACGCACGCAATTGGCTGGTGGCATAGCTTCCATAGTTGCCATCTGGCAAAACCATCACATCAAAGTCGCTAAGTTTGAGATTAGATAACGCGCTGATATTGACGACTGTGGCAGGATAGCCCAACTGCTGGTCAAAAAAATGCCATAGCTCGCCAAAGGCATTTGTACCTACTCCATCACCTGTGAGTAAGCCCACGTGAGGCTTTTTGAGGAAGTGCATATTGCTTGACCCCAAGTCTGCACCTTCATTGGCAAAACCTGTGCTGGCATAGTACAAAGGCTGATTTAGTTCAGTTGCCAACGAAACTACCAAGTTGTCTAAGTCTTTGACGAACTCATTGTCAGTACGTGTGATAGCGAGTGTTCCTGCTTTGTATTTTTTGTTTTGAAGTGAAAAATCCTTTTCGGCAAACCTCACTTTAATATTTTTGTTGAGCAATTTTACTAAAAACTGCAAATCTTTAAATGATTTCCATTCCGCAATATAGGCATACGGTTTTTCAGTATTTGGACGAATAGTTTGTGATGGAACGCCTTTAAGTGGTTCAATATCAATTTTTTGAGTAAGTGCAAAAGATTTTAATCCATAAGAATAAGGAATAGCCCACGCCGTAGCATCATAAGTAGCAGAATCCGCCAACACTGTTTTAGGATTAAATAAAACCTTGATTAACACAGACTTAGGTTGGTAAGTATTAATCACAATGTCATTTTTCTGAAGAGAAAAACTTTCGTCTTTACCTGTGAAATAATTATAGCCTGTCAGTTTTGGGAGATTTGCCTTTGCATAGCCATATCGAATCTGCTGTTTATCCAAATAAGAAAGCAATTCATTGAGCTTATCTGTTTCATTATCAGCAGCAATGACGTATGTTTTATATGTTCCTGTGGGATTATTATTATTGGCATTAAAGTAGTTTTTAAATTCTTGCACGACTTTTTCCTTGTTCGTTGCTGTAGCCTCCACTGTCGAAATTCCTGCAATATGGTGGTGTTCTATGCGGTCTTTTAGCGTCAATGTATCTCCGTTTTCGATGATGATGCCCAGACCCGCGCGCCCAGAGCCACCCTGTTCGTAGGTCATGCCAATAGCTCCATGAAAAGTAGGCCAGGTATCTCCATAACTTGGGTAGAGCAAGTCAAATGTTTCTTTGGTAAAATAAAGCCAATTATTTTTGTCAAAATACTTGGCGTGATTTTTCCCAATCGTGGTCTGAAACTCTCGTTGCCAAGCAGTAACCTCGCTATGATATGGTTCAGCCGCAGGTGCAAAATAATAAGGACTATTCATGTCCATTTCGTGGAAATCGGCGTGAATATGCGGCATCCATTGTTGGTAAATGGCAGTGCGTGCTTGGCTTTCCTTTTGGGATTGCCATGCCCAGTCGCGATTCAGGTCAAACATATAATGGTTGGGTCTGCCACTTGGGGCAGGTTCATAATGTTCGCGCGCGTAAGGAGATACGTTGGGTGTTTCACCTGCCATTTGACCGTACCAATTCACATAACGGCTATGCCCGTCAGGATTCAAACAGGGGTCTATGATGACTACCGAGTTTTGAAGCCACTGCGTTGATTTTGAAGAAGTTAGTAACTCATACGCGGTAAGCATAGAAGATTCGGGGGAAACTGCCTCGTTGCCATGTACCGTATAACTGAGCCAGGTGATGGGCAATACATTTGAAGTGGGTAAGCCTTCCATCAAGCCTGTGATTTTCAGGTTATTAGTACGTATTTCCTCTAACTTACTCATATTCTCTGGGGCGGAAATCACCGCGATTTGGAGTGGACGATATTCATAACTTTCGCCATATTTGATGAGCTTGACGCGATTGCTTGCCACACTTGCCAAGTGTTCAAAATAATCAACTACGCGGTGATGTGGTGTAAATCTGTTGCCCAAAGGATAGCCTAAAAACTGCTCTGGTGATTGGATATTTTGTGCAACTACTTCATTTACAAGAAATAACAAAACAGCGATTTGTAAGATTTTTTTCATGTTCAAAAGATTAAATGATAAAGGAGAATAGGAATTATTTAGATGCTAAATAGTTATGAATTATTAGTTATAAATTATAAATTAATACAAATTCTTCATAATCAATATTTTATGCAATATCTGTAGTATAAACTAATTTTGTGTGGCTACTTAAATTTATAAAAGTACGGATATAAAAACAAAAATAGAAAAATTTTGATGGCTTTCTATTTTTTGTAAACTTGAATTTTTAGGCAAAGAAATGGAATGGTAATATTTGGAGAGAATAAAGGAAGATATTAGCATTTTAATTCGAAACTTAGTTACTTTGTTTGGATTGAAACTTATTTTTTGTAAACCTATAATCCAACGACGCTTATGCCAATTTTATACGCATTTATCGGAATTTTAGCCCTTATCCTGCTCATTACTTATGTCAAGTTAGATACCTTTATTTCTTTTATTTTGGTGGCATTAGGCTTGGGACTGCTTACAGGCATGGGCGTACCTGCAATAGGCAAGTCTATCCAAACAGGAATTGGCAATACACTGGGCGATTTGATTTTAATAATTGGCTTTGGGGCGATGCTGGGCAAGCTGGTAGCAGATAGTGGGGCAGCGCAGCGCATTACGCAGTTTATCATTTCTATTTTTGGTATTAAAAATGTGCAGTGGGGGCTTGCTTTGGCAGGTTTCATCATAGGAATCCCTTTATTTTACAATGCAGGTTTTATTATCGTTGTCCCTTTGATTTTTGCGGTGGCATCTTCTACCAAATTGCCCATTTTATATATTGCAATCCCGATGTGTTCCGCCTTATCAGTGGCGCATGGCTACTTGCCGCCTCACCCCTCCCCAGTCGCTATTTCCACACAATTAGGCGCAGACATGAGCTTGGTTCTCATTTATGGTATCATTGTCGCGATTCCTGCCATCATCATCGCAGGTCCTATTTTTGGAAAAACTTTGCGAAAATACGAATACAAAGGCGGAGATTCTCCTTTCCAAGCCAATACTTTGCCCGCGGAACAGTTACCAAGTTTGGGCATTAGTATCATCGTAACGCTTTTGCCTTTGTTGCTATTTTTATTCACTGCCATTATCAATAGTTTTAACGTAGAATCTCCTGTTTTACAGCTACTTGCCGCGCCTTATTTTGGAATGTTGTTGTCTGTATTGGTTGCAGTTTATTTCTTGGGGCTTAAACAAGGACTGTCCATGAAAGCTGTAATGAAAAAATTAGAGGAGGCTTTCAAAGCGTCTGCTTCCATTCTGCTCGTAATGGCGGGCGCGGGCGCGCTCAAACAAATCCTGAACGATAGCCAAATTAGCAAGTATATTGGCGAGCAATTATTATTTATTCCTATTTCGCCTTTGGTACTAAGTTGGGCGATTGCAGGTGCAATACGCATCGCCGTAGGCTCGGCAACGGTGGCAGGATTGACCGTAGTGGGGATTCTTGCGCCCATGATTCAGCAACAAACGGACATCAAGCCTGAATTAATGGTACTGGCGATTGGCGCGGGAAGCCTGATGTTTTCCCACCTCAACGATGCTGGTTTTTGGCTTTTCAAAGAGTATTTTAACCTCACTATCAAAGAAACTTTGAAAACATGGACGGTCATGGAAACCATTGTTTCGGTGGTGGGGCTAATAGGTGTGCTGATTTTGAATATGATAATCTGAGTAAAATACGTAGTTATGAATTATGAGTTATGAATTAATGCAATTATTTCATAATCAGTATTTTATGTAAAATCATACTATAATCCAATTTTATATGGCTACTTTTATGTTACATAAGCTCATTAAATTATTATATGAAACAATCTTAGAAATTCCATTTCTCAAAGAAATGGAATTTCTAAGATAACTTATTGAGGCACGAGTCTATAATAAAAGAGCATTTTGCAAAACACACATTCTTACTCACAAATTTAGCAATGCCTTGATGTTATCTCCATATTTTAAGCCAGATTCTACCTTGCTCTGTGGCTTGTCGTCCAAAAATATCATGAATTTTCCACTAAAATATTTTTGTATCTCTTTGATTAAGTGAGTATTGATAATGACAGAACGACTCACGCGAATAAAAAAGTTAGGCAGTTTTTCTTCCAAAATGGTGATGGTATAATCTGTCAAATATTTTTTACCCTCAGTGGTAATGAGGAAAGTGTATTTATCTTCTGCCTCGAAGTGGCTTATCTCTTCCAATCTAATCAAAAGTATCCTCTCACCAGACTTCACAGCAATAGAAACCATTTCTTTCTGTGGCTTTACCTGTGCTATCAGTTGCATAAAATATTCATTATCAATATTTTGAAATTTATTCTTTTTGGTTTGCTCTAACTTCCGAATCGTAATTTCCAAGCGTTCTTTCTCAATCGGTTTGAGCAAATAATCCATAGAGTTTTCCTCAAAAGCGCGGATAGCATACTCATCAAAGGCTGTGGCAAAAACGACCATTGGCATAAAATCAAGTTTGGAAAGCATCTCAAATCCATTCATGCCAGGCATCTCTATATCCAAAAAAATCAAATCTGGGCGTAAGCGTTCTATGATTTCAAGTCCCTCTAAGCCATTATTTGCTTCTCCTATCACATCAACAATAGATTGATAATCAAGCAATAATCGCTTTAATCGACTCACCGCCAGTTTTTCATCATCTATCAAAATGGTACTAAACATATCTTTGTCATTTTAATCACACAAAAAATATTTATGCTTGCTTAAAGCTGCCCAAACGCGCTTTATACCAAAGCCAAACTTTCAATTGATTTTATCATTATCGATTTGTCTATTTGGTTTGCCTCCACGCCTTTTCCTATTTTTTCTAAGAGCATGATGGTCAGCTTGCCGCCCAGATGCTCTCTAAACTCTTGTAAACCTCTGATAATGAGGTATTCATCATTTTCTTTGGCAGACAGCGCAGGGTGATAAAGGTCAAAACCCAAGTTTTTGAGGAGATTTATTACTTGCGTACATTCATTTTCTGTTATCAAATCCATGAAAAATGAGTAAGTAGTATCTAAGGCAATGCCAATAGCTACTGCTTCTCCATGCCTGATTTGGTGGTGGGTGAGTTGCTCCAATTTGTGCGCTGACCAATGCCCAAAATCCAAAGGGCGCGAAGAACCCATCTCAAAAGGGTCTGCGCCTGCAATGTGCCTGATGTGCATTTCCGCACAACGGTAAATCAGCCTATCCATCGTCAGCCTATCACGCGCATTGAGCAGGGGAACATCTGCCACAATTTGGTCAAAAAAGGTTTTGTCTTTGATTAGTGCCACTTTGATAGCTTCAGAAATACCTGAACGCCAATCTCTTACACTCAAAGTAAGTAGAAAATCAGCATCATTGATAACGGCTTGGGGTGGCTTGAAAGTGCCTGTAAAATTTTTCTTGCCAAAGGTATTGATGCTATTTTTGACTCCTACGCCAGAGTCGTTTTGGGCAAGTACGGTGGTCGGAATCCTGATGTGCCTTACGCCGCGATGCGCGATGGCTGCCGCAAAGCCTACCATATCAAGCACTGCACCGCCGCCAATCGCCACCACGTAAGAATGTCTGCAAATGGCATCATCATTGACCGCTTGGAGAATTTTTTGCACTCCTATTTCGTCATTTTTAACCGCTTCTCCGCCTTGCACCACTAAAATTTCGCCTCTCAAATCCAGTATTTCCTGATGCTGGTGTGCATATTGCCTGATTTGGGAAATGAGGAGTGGATTGGTTTCTACTACACCACTATCTATAACGACCAGTATTTTTCTGCGCCCTTCATTGCCATCTGCGGCAATAACGTCTCTAAAAAGAGAGTTTTCTGGTATAAAAATGCCTTGGGTGAAATAAGTCTTGTATTGAAATTTGACTGTAAAAGATTGCTCGATGGGCAACATGATGAAAGAAATTTAAAATGGGTTATGAGTTATGAATTGTGAATTATGAGTTAATTGTGTTTACTCATCATTCATCACTACTTAGCTATTTAATCTAAGCCAAAAACTAATTCTAAAATATAGGTAACTACGGAAACAATAAGGCTAAAAATAAACGCCCAAACGTAATTGGCAATGTCAAAACCTGCGACATAAAAATCAGCCACTACCACCATTATCGTATTGATTACCAGCAAAGAAAGCCCAAAAGTCATCAGCGTGATAGGAAAGGTAAGTAGCTTAAAAATAGGTTTGATAAATGTATTGAGCAAGCCCAAAATCACAGCCACTTTAAGAGAGGTGATGAAATCTTTGATTTGCACGCCTTCTTCCAAAAAACCTGCTGCCAATAGGATAGCGGCGGCAGAAACGACAATTTTTAAGATAATTTTTACCATAAATTTATTGAGGGTTTGAGTTTGAGTGCATAAAGATAATCAGATTTTAGGCAAAACACAAAGCTACTCAAAAAGGTTTAGAAAAATACGCTTCCGCTTCTTGCAAAGTCATGTTTTGTGCCATACTGGGCAAAGAGGTCAGCTAAGTTTTCTAACAAACTTTCTGGGTTAATTTCTCTTTTCTTCAGTTCTTTTTCATGTCTGTAAGTGAGTAAAACTTGTTTCTCTGCAAAAGTAATAAAGATTTTGGTGTGTGGGCTGAGGGTCATCTCGATTCCAATCTCATTTGAATCTGCATTTGCACTGATAATGAGTTTGGGGGATTGGTAGTGTGGCGCAAAAAAATAAGCAAACAAATCTGAAAATTGTTTCAGAAAAGTCTTGGCATGGTCTTCTGAGGGCGTTTTTCCTGACAAATCTACTGTAACTAACTGTTTTTGGATAAATTGCTGAAAGGAAATCATGTTTATCTGGCTAAGGTCTAAGTTTTTGGCAAACATGGATACGGAGGATTGTCCTTCATAGGCTATATTGTTCATCGCACCGCCAGAATGGAAAAAGCTAAAATGGTTGCCGCCGTTGGGCAGGTAGTTGCTGTGGGTTTCACGATAGAAAGAAGAAGAGCTGCTGACTTGGGTGATATTGGCTAAGTCCATGAGTCAAGTATTTGATTTTGAAATAATTGGTCAAAAAGTTGAAGTTGCATATCGCGGGCTTTCAAAAACCATTCCTTGCGGCTCATATTTTCTGCTTTCCCTTTTACAGAACACTCTACGACCAGTAATTGCTCGCCTTGCTCTGAGGACGCAGTATTAATCGTGATGACGCTAAAACCGTCTTGGTCGGGCATGGGAACGGTAAATTTGGAAAAAATATTATTAGGTGCATATACGCCACCGTTCAGATTGGGCATTACTGGAATTTGGATTTTGAGGATTTTGTCTATCTCTGACAAATCGCTGATGTAGTTTTGCCAGTTGAGGCGGTCTTGGTAGTGCAGTTCGTAGTATTTGACGTATTTATCTACCTCCATGTCGGGCAGTAGTTTTGCAAACTTTTTTACAATATTTTCATAACCACTCGAAAAAAGGTTGTAAAGTTTGGTAAAACCAGGATATTCGCCTACGGATTGGTGGTCGCGACGCACCCAGTTGAAAAAGAATTTATTGTGTTGGATTTGCAACAATCGCTTTTCACTTTCATTTTGGAGTCTGTAAACTGCCTGCCCCGTTTGGTGTAGATTTAGATTGGTGAGTAGGCGGAAGTCTTGGAGTTCCTCATCAAAAAGAGGATTTTGTGCATAAACAATGGGATAATGGTCTTTAAAGTCGCTGATGAGGTCAAAAATGAGGTTATCAATCCCTAAGATACCTCTACTGAAAGTAACCCCAAAAATGACTTCGGAAATAGGTGCGTTCTTGTAATGATTATCTTTTTTCACGTATTTTGGACAAAAATTTATCAAAATTAGTAAAAAGATAAATAAAAGCAAATGATAATTTGTAGTGAGTCAGTACAGTAATAGAAAAAATCGTAATTTGCAAGCAAGAATTAAGTCGTTGTTGTCAATTTTAAAATCAAAGCAACAGACAAACTACTCCATTCGTCAAAAAGTATATATGTTAGCCCAGCATGAAACCAACTAATCCACGTCAATTTCTTCTTTTTCTTTGGGAATCGCCTACGCTAATGACTTGGGGTAGTTTTCTGACGCGCTCACTTTCTGCGGTGGTAATTTTGCCTTTGGTGCTGCGTAATTTCCAGCAAGCAGAAATCACACTTTGGCTCATGTTTGCCCAAATAATTAGCCTACAAATTCTGGTGGATATGGGTTTTACACCTACTTTTGCCCGCCAAATAGCCTATGCCAAAGCCGCACAAAACTGGCAGTTAGTCAGCCAAATCAGAAAAATCATGGGCATTGTTTACGCGCGCATGACCCTCATTTCCTTTGGAATATTGCTCACTATCGGCACTTATTTTGTCTATGAACCCATCAATAAGTTAGGCGAAAATCATCTAAACGGCTGGCTGGCGTGGGCAATGATTGTTTTGACTTCTCTATTTTACCTACGAGGGAATTTATATAGTGCTTATCTCCAAGGGCTTAACCAAGTAGCTACACTTCGTAGGTGGGAAGTGCTAATCTCAACGGGCGGAATTATCAGCAGTTTTGTAGTTTTACTTTTGGACGGCGGCGTGCTGGGAATAGTCGTTGCCAGTCAAGTTTGGGTATTGATGGGAATATTGCTGAATCGCTGGTTGGTGAGTAAGATTGAAGGTTCAAGGCAGAGCCTTAAACCAGAAGAAAAAATGGAAGGTTCAAGGCAGAGCCTTAAACCAGAAGAAAAAATGGAAGGTTCAAGGCAGAGCCTTAAACCAGAAGAAAAAATGGAAGGTTCAAGGCAGAGCCTTAAACCAGAAGGCGAAGTTGTTGTCAGTGAGGACACTGACAACAGCGACAGTTCAAGGCAGAGCCTTGAACCAGAAGAAAAAATTGTCAGTGGGGACACTGACAATGGCGAAAAATCAGATGAAAATGCTATTTTCCAAACGATATGGCAAACTGCATGGCGAAGTGGCGTGGGCGTATTGGTTTCTTTCGGCTCTTTGCGTTTTGCTTCCTTGTATATGGGGCGCGAGATGGTAAGTACGCAAGCGGCAATATTTTTATTTGGCTTACGAATTATTGAGATGATAAATGAGTTTGCCCAAGCACCCATTTACAGCAAATTGCCCAGATTGGCAAGCCTTTATGCCGAACGGAATATGGGCGTAATGGTGGGCATAGCCAAGCAAGGTATGGCTCGTTCTCACCTCATTTTTGTAGGCGCATTTATATTGGTGGGCTTATTTGGCGATTTTGCGCTGAAATTTATTGGGTCTAAAACTCAATTTCCTGATACTTTGCTTTGGCTTGGACTTGGGGTTGCCTATTTTTTCCAACGCTTCGGCGCAATGCATCTTCATTTTTTCTCTACCACCAATCAGATTATTTGGCACAAGGTCAATTCAGTCGCAAGTACCATTTTCATCATCACCTTTTTGGTCGTTTTCTACCATTTCAATCCACTTTATAGCTATCCTATTGCCTTAATAATCAGTAGTTTACTATTTTATTCTTGGTATTGTGCTTACAGAAGTTATAAGGAGTTTGGCTTACATTTTTGGCAATTTGAAAAAGATGTTTCGCTATTGCCTTTGCTTGCCTTACTTGCGTATGCGATTATTTGGGGGGTACGAGGCGGAATTTTTGGACATTAAACTTCTTGCGAAAGTGTTTTTTTATCGCCAATCCCAAAGCATCACCGCCCAATTTTCACCTTCTTTTGACGTATATTCATGGACGGGCTGTAAGCCAACTCTTTGGTGCGCGCGCATAGAACGTGTATTGCGCGTGGCTACCTCAGTGATGAGCATTTCATACCTATCTTTGTAGGTTTCTTTGAGATGTGCGTACATCTTGTCAAAAATACCTAACCCTCTATAATCTTTGCTCACACATACCTGCCCCATTACCAAATATTGATATTTTGACAACATTTTATCTTGATAATCAATGGTTTGAAACATCTCAAACATGGGAGCTAAAATAGGAATATCTTGCTGAAAGCGCGGAAGCATTGCCAAGCAGTAGCCTACCACCTTTCCCTCAGCTTGGGCTATAACGCTTGGCGCAAGCAAATTCATTTTTTCTAACAGCGCAAAATTGTGCTGAACAGTCAGAAATCCTTGTTCAATCGCTTCTTGGCGAGAGATATTTTGTGAAAGATTTTCTTTTTGCAAAGCCAACATCTGCTCAATGTCCTCTGATTGGGCTAATTTGATAGATACGAGCATGGAATAAAAGCTACTATTTTTTGTTTATTTCAAATTTCCTGAAAAGTACAAATACGCAAAAATTGCCGCTACCACCGCCAACACCGCCAGCGTAATTTTAATCCAACTGTACGGTCTTTCACCCTGCACCTCGCCTGTACGCGCATTGATTAAGAATCTGTAAATCTTATCGTTATACTTATAGGAGCTAATCCAAATGGGGAGTAAAATATGCTTAAAAGTAATGTCGTCATAGTCAGTATGGACAGAGTGGATTCGCTGCTGGTCGCCACCAATATCGCGCCTCACGCTATCACGAACTTCTTTTTCCATGATTTCTTGGGCATAGTCAAAGCCTTTTTCTAATTCTATCTGATATGCCTCTGTTTGGAAACCACTCAAAAACTTTTCGTCATACGGTACTAATTTTTCCAAGTCCCAAGGCTCTAAGTTTTGGGCATATTCTCTTGGTAATGAGTTACTTGCTACTACCAATACATCATCAAAGTTATTCTGAACATTGCCTGAAACATAAAACCACCTTGTTTTGACGACGGTGCGTGTCTGTGAATTACCATCACTGTCTGTATAAGATTCCGTTTCTGTATAATTGTCGCCGCGCTCACCAGAGTAAGTGCTATAAGTGCTTGAATCATAAGTCCAATAGGGGATATACATTCCTTTGAGTGCTTCATTTTGGCGCGCAATGCGTGTAAGATTATTGGGCGCAAACCAAAGCGAACTCATCCAGCCGTTAAATACTTCGATAGCTCTTTTGTGGTCAAGCCCAAACGGAAGCAATGCCTTGGGCTTAATCAGGGTAGAGATACTTGCGCTATCCAGCACCAGGCTCGTCCCACAAAAAGCACATTCATCGGAAGTTACGTTAGGTTTGAGGGAAGAAACCGCCCCACAGCCAGGACATTTTACCGTTTTTACTTCTATTTTTAATCCTCTATCTTTATTATGTTTTAAGAAAGAATGAAAGTCTATCTCTTGGATAGCCTCACTGACAATTTCCTCAGATTTTTGCTCGATTTGGTTATGCGTGCCACAATAGGTACAGGCAATCGCATGAGTGCCAGGCGCAAATTTGAGAATTGCGCCGCAGTTAGAGCATGAAAGTTGTTGATTTACACGATGTTTAGGCTCTGTATATTCGTCCATGAGTATTGAGTTTGAAACGAAATTTAGCACTATTCTTTGAAAAAATTTACTTCATAACGTTTTTTTACTAAAAAAATAAATGAATTAAAATTTTAGAATAACTATTGAAATACAATTCACTACTCTTTCAAAAAAAATAGCGAAATTTGCAAAAATGGAACGCAAACACAAGAGATTGTTTGCTATGATAAAAACAATGGAAATAATGAAGCAAATAAGAGTTTTTGCACCTGCCACCGTAGCCAATGTAGCTTGTGGTTTTGATGTACTGGGTTTTGCTCTAAACGAGCCTGGCGACGAGGTAATAATGCAAACCAATGACAGTGAGGAAGTTACAATTAGTAAAATCATAGGTGATGATGGGAAGCTACCTTTGAATGCCAATAAAAATACGGCGGGCGTGGTTGTAAAGCAATATTTGGAGCATATCGGGAGCAAGCAGGGCATTGATATTCAGTTACAAAAGCGTATGCCTTTGGGCAGTGGGCTGGGGTCGAGTGCGGCGAGTGCAGTAGCAAGCCTTTTCGCTGTTAATGAGCTACTTGGCTCGCCTTTGACGCGTCAGGAATTGTTGCCTTTCGCGATGGAGGGCGAACGGATAGCCTGCGGTGCGGCTCATGCGGATAATGTTGCACCTGCGCTATTGGGCGGTTTTGTTTTGGTTCGCAGCTATGCGCCCTTAGATGTGGTCAGTATCCCTTTTCCCAAGGATTTGGTGGCGACGGTAGTTCACCCACAAATCGAGATTCGCACCGAAGATGCACGAAGCATTTTGAAAAAATCCATTTTGCTCAAAGATGCTATCCAGCAGTGGGGCAACATTGGTGGGCTGATAGCGGGGCTGATTCAAGAAGATTATGCGCTGATAAAGAGGTCTTTACAAGATGTAATTATTGAGCCTGTGCGTTCCCTGCTCATTCCAAGTTTCGATAAGGTGAAAAAAGCAGCATTGGATAGTGGAGCATTAGGCTGTAGTATTTCAGGTTCAGGTCCTTCTATTTTTGCATTGAGTACCTCACTGGCAACGGCAGGAGAAATAGCTTCTGCTATGCGTAAAGAGTTGAAAATGATAGGAATAGATTGTGATGTTTATATTTCACCTATCAATAAAGTAGGTCCAAGAGTGATTTCTAACAACGAGTCATCTTTCGCGGCTCGAAGTGGATATGCGACAACAAGTGCTTAGTTTTTTTAGTGAATTTTTATTGTGTTTTATTTTTTTTCCAAAACACCAATTTTTTCCAAAAACTGTTTGGGCGGTCAGGTTTTGGCGTAGGCTCGCCCTCACTCAGTAAAAAGCCGTAAGGAGCAAGCTCAGGCACGTTATCAAGCACTACTTTGACCATTGCTGTCAAAGGAACGAACAGCACCATGCCCGCAACTCCCCACAAACTTCCGCCCACGAGCAAGGCAAGCATCGCCACTAAGGGGTTGATACTCACCTGTGAACCGACGATATTGGGCGTGATAACATTGCCTTCGAGCATCTGCACGACCTGAAACCAAAGAAAAACCGCCAATGGAAAGAAAAAGCTATCCGTCATTGCCAGTGCATAAACAATGGGCAACATAGAGCCTATAAAAATTCCAATATAGGGAATAATGGTCAAGAAAGCGGCAAATACGCCAAAAAAGACGGCGTGCTTGATGCCAATTACTGTTAAACCAATGATGTTGAGAACGGCAATGATGGAAACAACGGTGATAAGCCCAACGATATACTTCTGAATCACTGTTTGGATTTGATGGAGAATGAACCCCAACTTTTCGTGGTGAGCGGTATCTAACGCCCTGTCCAAGAATCCTTTGAAAACGCGGCGGTAAAGCAACATAAAAAAGGTATAGACAGGAATCAAGAAAAATTGCGCCAAAAAAGTGGTCATTCCATTGAGCATACCATTCAGCACCTGCCCGCCTGTGGTCGCAAAGCCGCGCAAATTTTGCCTGAGCCACTCTATTTGTTTTTCAGAACTTAGCTTGAAAGTATCTTCTACAAATTTTTGTAAAACAGAAACTAACTCCAGCCCGCGCTCCTGCATACGCGGGAGGTCTGCGGAAAAGGAAACAATATTCTCGTAAATTAGCCAAAAAACCAAATACAAAATGCCTATTACAATCAGTAAACAAAACAAAATAGCCAAACTTCTGTGAATACCATAATGCTCTAATTTTCTGCACAATGGATAGAGAAAAAGAGAAAAAATAAATGCAAAGGCAAGTGGAATCAAAATGGTCGAGCCAATATCAAGTACATAAAAAAATAGGATAAGCCCAAAAAGAGCCACTGTAACGTTTACGTGCCAAGGAAGTCGCTGTAAATGATTATTTTCTTCACTCATATTATGCTAAAATTAAAATAAATTGGGTACTCTTTATTTTTTACAAAATTACAAATTTTTATTTGACCACAGCCGAGTTTGCGATTGCCTGCCCCATATCAGCTATAATGTCCTCGATATGTTCCAATCCCACCGAAACCCTGACCAATCCCGCCGTAATCCCTACAGCCTGCCGTTCTTCCTCTTTGAGCTTGGAGTGTGTAGTGGACGCAGGGTGTGTTACGGTAGTGCGTGAATCTCCCAAATTTGCTGTCAAAGAACACATTTTCAGTTGATTCAAGAAATTTCGTCCTTGTAGTATGCCACCTTCCAGCTCAAAAGTAACCACACCTCCACCCAAACGCATTTGTCTTTTTGCCAACTCATATTGTGGGTGAGAGGGCAAAAACGGATATTTTACGATATTTACAGAGGGCAGCGTTTCCAAAAAAGTAGCTAATTTGAAGGCATTTTCGCAGTGTCTGTCCATTCTGACAGCTAATGTTTCTAAACTTTTGGACAAAATCCACGCGTTGAAAGGCGACATAGAAGGTCCCGTATGGCGCGCAAAAAAGCGAACTTGTTTGATTAGGTCGCGTTTGCCCAGAATAGCTCCACCAATGGTTCTGCCTTGTCCGTCAATAAACTTAGTAGCAGAGTGTGTGATGATGTCTGCCCCGTAAAGTGCAGGATTTTGGAGGTAAGGTGTGGCAAAACAGTTATCTACGTTCAGGATAAGTTGGTGTTTTTTTGCCAAATTGCCCAGCCACGCCAAGTCAATAATGTCTAAGGCGGGATTTGACGGGGTTTCTACAAAAATCATTTTGGTATTGGGCTGAATCGCACTTTCCCATTTTTCGGGTTCGTTAATATCCACGTAGGTATGCGTGATGCCCCATTTTGGCAAAATCATAGTCAAGATTTGATGGGTAGAGCCAAAAACAGAACGTGAAGCTACAATATGGTCGCCACTTTGGAGAAACGTTGCCATGCTAACAAACATTGCTGCCATGCCCGATGCCGTTGCGATGCCATCTTCCGTACCTTCCAGCAAGCATAGCTTTTCTATCAATTCTGAATTATTGGGGTTAGAGAAACGAGTATAGATGTTACCTGCGATTTCGTCAGCAAACAAAGCCCTGCCTTGTTCTGCGTCCTCAAAGGTAAAACTTGATGTCATGTAAAGCGGAACGGAATGTTCCCTAAAATCCGTTTGCTCTGCTTGTGTGCGAATAGCGTTTGTTTCAAAATTCATTGTTAGTCTGTCTGGTATTTTTATTTGGTTTCAATGGTAATAATATTGAATACTCAAAAGTAGAAATCTTTTACCCAAAATTTTCTATTTATGAGCTAATCTTGGTCTGCTTGCCCAATTTTTTTATCCTTTTTACCTTTCTTATCAAAGTTAGAAGCGCACACTACCAAAAGAAAAAAATCAAAAAGCGTTTTTCTCATTCTTTTATTTGCTTTTCATTCAACGTATTCAAAAAAGCAATCAACAAAGAAATTTCTTCTTTGCGCGGTGGGTTTGTTGCCTTCGTGTGTTTTTGGATAGCGATTTCTATGGTCTGATAACGCCCATCATGAAAATAGGGTGCAGTCATTGCTAAGTTTCTCAGCGTAGGCGTTTTAAACTTCCCCAAGTCTGCGGAATCGGCAGTGATACGATACCTACCTTTTTCTATCTTATTTTCATCATTTTCTGGTGTTTTTATTTCTTTTGCCTCTAAAAAATCACCAACAGCATGAAAGCCAAAATCTGTAAAAAAAGGAGGCGGGTGGCAGGAAACACATTGCTGATTAAAAATCTCCAATCCTTGCTGCTCCAACTTGGTGAATTGTGCTTTTTTTTGTATTACCTCATCATAGCGGGCATGGGCGGCGGTCAGCGTCCGCACGTATTGTGCCAATGCGCGCGCGATGAGGGCATTCGTAATGGTATCTTGGGCAAATGCCTTGAAAAACAAGGTTTTATAGTTGTCTTTTTGCCTTAATTCTTCTGGCAGCAGCTTTAAGTCCTGCCCCATTTCGTCCGCGTGTTTGAGGGGCGCAAAGACCAAAGATTCCAGATTTTGCGCGCCTCCGTCCCAAAAAAGTCCTTGGTCTGCCCATGCCAAATTAAAAAGTGTTGGCGCATTTCTGGGCAACCTTTTTTTACTTAACCCATTGTTACTCAGCGATATACCATCTGTAAAGTGTTTTGATTTATGATGACAGGTGGCGCAGGAAATCTGATTGTTCCCAGAAAGTGTTGGGTCATCAAAGAGCAATTTGCCAAGTGCAATGCCCGCCTCAGAAAAAGGATTTTGGACAGGATAGGGAATAGAATCTGCAAAATAAGGACTGAGTTTGATGGACAGATTGGGCGGCGAGGTGCAGGAAGTAGTCAGCGACTGCGCCCATACGAGCAAAAATAGCAGACAGAAAAGCAGTGAAATAGTTGGCGAAGTTTTCATTAAAGCAAAAATTTCATTTTATTTCGTAAATTTAAGGAAAATATTTAAACACTACAAATATGAAAGAAGCAGAATTAGTAGGTTGGATAGCGGTAGCAGTCGTGCTTACCAATACATTTCTAATGAGTTTTAATTTTTTATCCCCTGCCAAAAATATTAAACTATTTATGTGTGTACAGCTATTTGGTGCTGGTTTGCTATTGGCAACGGCACTCTTATTAAATTTTCTACCTTTGATTGTCTTAGAAGTGGTTATCATTGCGCTAAATGTTTTTCGCCTCGCACAAATGGTAGTGAAATGAGTGGATAATCAAAAAGGCATTGGAAATTTATACATTTTACTAAAAAATTGTATTTTTACAGGATATTTTTTTGTAACTTCTTAATTTATAGCTAATTTTAATTCGTTAAATTAGACGACTGATTTTATTTACTATTACTAACGACTGTTAAAAAATGACCCTTATTCTTTGCCGAATTACCTTATTAACTTCTTTCTTACTTTTATATTGCGTGCCTTCTTTTGCCCAAGTCATTAAGAAACAAGGCTTTGCAATTCAGTTAGGCGTTTTCAAGTTTCCCGACAAAAGCAGGTTTTTGGACTTGACTGACTTAGGAGAAATTTATACGGAGGAATTACCAAGCAAACTTACGCGCATCAAACTTGGTAACTATGAAAGGCGCGCCAAAGCTGACAGTGTGCTAAACATCGTCAAGGCACGAAATTATACCAAAGCCTTTGTGGTTATCACTGAAATTACAATTTCCAAACAGGTAACTTCTGAGGTAATCACCAAAACGCAAGACCCAAAAAAATACGAACCCAAGTTAGACCGCCCACCTGTGGCACGCCCTGCCGCCTACTCGATTCAGATTGGTGCTTTTGGTAAAAAAACCAGCATGAATACTGAAGATATGCCCAATTTGGATAAATTGGAACGCCCTTTTGTGGTCGAGCAAGACAGCACTACCAAATGGCTTTCGGGTATGTTTACCAATAAAGATTCGGCGGAAATCTACCTGACCAAAGTAAAAGAAATGGGCTATGACAATGCCTTTATGGTCGAAGATGACTTGCAAGACGCACTTATGGCAGTGCCAGGAAGCACTATAAATACAGACTTGGCGCAAACGTATCGCCCTGTTCGCAACTTTGAAACCGCAAGTTTTTACAAGCGTATGGAAGGAACGCTAAATACCGTTTTCCCAGTTACGGTGCATGCTTATTTTTCAAGTGCCTCAATCACAGGTTTTTATGATGACCCTAAAAATAAAACACGCAAAAAATTTGTCTATTATGGTTATCGCGCAGGCAATAACAGCTTGCCCGAAACGCAGTTTTCTACGGAAAGCGGCTTGATGGTCAAAGCGTCCGCCAGCCCCAAAACTGAGCAGATGAAACTTGCGTTTTCTGTCAAAGATATTGAAACCAATGAAAACCTCACTTTTGCCTTAAAAGAAACTTATCCCACAGGAAGCGCGCAGTTTGACATCATCAGCATTTATAAAAAGAAAAGTCAGCAAGGGAAAAGTGGTGAAATGGGTGCAGATTTGTACTTAGAATATCCAATGATGATTGGCACAAATTCGAGAGTGGTCGAGGGTAAAATCAATACACTCGCTACTCAACTTTCTGGGGCAAGTGATGAGGAATCTATGACCAACAAAGTGGATACTCAGCTAAAACAAGGGCTGGAAAAAATCATGTCTTTCTATCCCCAATATCGGTGGTTATCACAGACTTATGAAACAAAAATACTCGAAAACACCAAAAATTTACTGAGCCTTCGCATGAGTAACGAACTTATCGTGATAGAGCCACAAAGCAAGATTATTCACAAATCTTTTAATCTTTCTAATGGCTCAGAAATTACCTTGAATGAAGTGCTGAATGCAGGTTTCGAGAAAAGTATTTTCAACCTGTTGCGCGAGAAAATAGGAAAGCAGTTTGCCAAATTGCGCCCACCCGTTACCGAAGTCAATACAAGCGTAGAAGAAATGATGAAAAACTATTATTTTACCTCACAGGGAATTGTATTTTTCCGAGATTACAAGAAAAATAATTTGCTCGCAGAACCTATCGAAATCACCATTGCTTATACAGAAATTAAGTTGATTATCAACAAAAATGGTTTTCTAAGTGGTTTTGTCAAATGGAAATAAGCTCTATTGCACTAAATAGTCATTCGTGGCAGAGGGCTGACTTCCTGTCCGCAAAACTCTCCCGCCAAAAACTTGTAGTGCGCCGCCATAGCAATCATGCCGGCATTGTCTGTACAGTATTGAAAATCAGGAATATAGATATTCCATTGCTCTTTGACTGCCAGTGTTTGCAGTGCATTTCGCAAACCTGAATTGGCAGAAACGCCGCCAGCAATCGCTATTTCTTTGATATTCAGTTCTCTGGAAGCACGTTTAAGTTTCTGCAATAAAATTTTGACTAAGCTATATTGGAGGCTTGCACAAATATCATTTAGGTTTTCTTGGATAAAATGAGGATTTTCTTTTGTTTTTTCCTGAATCAAGTACAAAAAAGCAGTTTTGATACCACTAAATGAAAAATTAAGTTCGGGAAGGCTCACTTCGGGCAGAGAAAAAGCCATTGGATTACCTTCTTTGGCATATTTGTCTATCAAGGGACCACCTGGGTAAGGCAGCCCAAGTATTTTTGCACCCTTGTCAAATGCCTCTCCTACGGCATCATCTTGGGTTTGACCAATGACTTCCATCTGCAAAAAATCTTTGACAAGTACAATTTGCGTATGTCCACCACTGACCGTTAGGCACAAAAAAGGAAACTTGGGCTTTGGCTCGTCGATGAAATGTGCTAAAATATGCGCTTCCATGTGGTTTACCTCAATCAAAGGAATATTTAAGGCGAGGGCAAAAGACTTGGCAAAAGAAGTCCCTACCAATAGCGACCCCAGCAAGCCAGGACCTCGCGTAAAGGCAACTGCACTCAATTCTTTTTTGGAAATACTGATGTCTTTGAATGCCTTATCTACCACAGGTACAATGTGTTGCTGATGCGCCCGCGAAGCAAGCTCAGGCACAACCCCACCGTATTGCTCGTGTATAGTTTGGTTAGCAACAATGTTATTTAATACTTTTCCATCACTAATGATAGCGGCAGAAGTTTCATCACAAGACGACTCAATGGCTAAAATGTTAATCATAATTGCAAAGTTACGACAAGATTCAACATTTTCCTATCCGTAAAATTTGTATTAAAATAAGATGAACAAGGCGTATCTTTTCAAATAATCTGTAAAATGTAAAACTTCAAATACAGCGTTTCTTCGACATTCCATAAAAAAGGGTGGTCGTTTCCCTGTGGCTTGTAAAGCACTTCGCGCACTATTTTCCCAGCGTCCAAGGCGGCTTCGTAAATCACATTTTTGAAAATATCGGGCTTGATAAAATGTGAACAAGAGCAAGTTACCAAGAATCCACCCTTTTTGAGCAGTTTCATGCCGCGCAAATTGATTTCTTTGTAGCCACGCAGGGCATTTTCGACATTTCCACGACTTTTGGTGAAAGCTGGCGGGTCAAGAATCACCACATCAAACTGGCGATTTTCCTTTGACCAATCACTCAGCAGGTCAAAAGCATTGGCAGTAATGCACTCTATTTTGCTTTCCAGTCCATTGAGTTTTGCATTTTCTTGGGCTGTCTTGCTTGCAAACTCCGAAATATCAACTGCACTGACCTTTTTTGCGCCATAACCTGCCGCATGAATCGCAAAAGAGCCTGTGTGTGAAAAACAATCCAACACTTCTGCATTTTTGACAAAAGGTGCAAGGGCGGCGCGATTTGCCGTTTGGTCTAAAAAGTAACCTGTTTTTTGTCCGTTGGCAATATCTACCAACATTTTGAAACCATTTTCATTGATAATTGTCTGTGGTTCAAATGGTTTTGACAAAAAACCTGTCTTTTGCTCCAATCCTTCCAGTTCTCGTACAGGTACGTCATTACGTTCGTAAATACCAAAACTGAGAGATTCTTTTTTAAAAATTTCCTCCAACACATCAACGATTTCGTTTTTGAATTGGTCGATTCCAAAGGCAAGCGTTTGGATAGAAAAATAGTCATTGAACTTGTCAATTACTAAGGCTGGTAAGAAATCAGCCTCTCCAAAGACCAATCGGAAAGAACCCTGATAACCAAGCTGTTGCCTGTATTTGAGTGCTTGCTCTATTCGTTTTTTGAATAAATTGCGATTGATTTCCTCTTTGGGGTGGTTTACGAGCAGGCGCACCAAGATATGTGAGCGCGGGTTTGCATAACCTTTTCCCACAAATTTTTTTTTGTGATTAAAAACCTCTACAATTTCGCCTTGTTGCAAATCTCCTTGAATATCAGCTACTTCGTTGTCATAAACCCAAGGATGCCCTTGCTCTATGCGCTTGCTAATTTTGGGGGAAAGAATAATTTTTGTCAAATGAGTATTAGATTTTATTTCTGTGGATAAATGTATCCGTATTTGGCTGTAATTTCTGATTTTTTCATTTTGCTCACCGTCATTTTTATTCGGCTATCTTGCATGGGTCTAAACATTTCGTTTACAGGAATTTGTGCTATTTTATCTACGACTTCTATGCCGCTAATGACCTGCCCAAAAACGGTGTATTCCATATTGAGCCGATGCTCGCCTTGCGGATTTTGGACGATATAAAACTGCGAACCGTTAGACTCTTTGTTGGGATTGGCTTGGTCAGGTTTGCGCGCGGCTGCCAGTGCGCCCTGATAGTGCATCAGTTCCAAATCTACTTCCATTGGGAGCAGGTAGTCAGGCGAACCCAGCCCCCAAGTGCCAACATCTGAACCATTTTTGGTATTGGGGTCGCCGCCTTGAATCATAAAATTATTGATAACGCGGTGAAAAGCAGTGCTGTCGTAATATTTCTCCTTTGCTAATTTCAAGAAATTTGCCTTGTGTTTTGGTGTTTTGTCAAATAGAATAACTTGAATATCACCAAATTGGGTGGAAATCGTAACTACTTCGTCCTCTTGGTTAGCGCAGGCACAAAGGAAAATGGCAGAAAAAATAATGAGTATTATTTTAGTGCTAAATTTCATATTTTTGAAGGATTAAGAGATGGAAAAACAGTTTATCTGGTCAGTTTATTCGCAAATAAAGTGTTTTTTGATTCGCGGGTGATTTCCCACCGTTAAAACGGTGGGTTAAAAAAATATAATCATTTATACTAAAATCTTATAATGTGTTTTTCTCAAAACTCATTCCGCTACTCAATACTTTATTTAATCGTCTGTCAGTCAGTGCTTTGGTATCTTCATAGCTAATGATTTTCTGAATCACTGCGCGTTCGTCAATGTTTTTGACATCTTCGATGGTGGTCAGCCCAAACTCAGTTGCTACTTCCTCAATGGCTTGTTTGAACAGTACATTCATTTTGCGTACCCACATCACAATCGTCAAATCCACCATAGCGGCAATGCCCATTTCGGAATTGATGATGGAGTGTAAGGGAATACCCTGATGTAAAGTACCAGCTATCTCCAATTCTATCAAGCTGTTAATAGCAGGATTCATGTAGGCATACATGATGTACTCTATTTGGGTAGAAACTACATTCATATCAGAGCCTGCGGCGATGAAGGCAGCCGTAAGTTGCTTGTTATTCATCATATATACCCAAGCGGCATCACTCGTAAGCTCTTGATTGTCTTCGGTATCCAGCACAGAAACGACTGCGCGAGGCGTTGCTTCCTCTACGTCGATGCCGTATTTACCAAAGCATTGGGCAAAAGTTTCTGGATATTTTATTTTCAAAAGAAGCATAAAATCATTCAAACTGCCGCCCATTCCTCCTGAAAACTGAATAAATCCATAAGAAAAAATGCCTTTGTCATACGTATTAACGGCATCAAAACAGCCCTCTTCGGCATAGACGAATTGGAGTGATTTTGCCAATGTATCCGAGATAGCCACGTTAGGGAGTGTTCCTGGCTCTATGTCTTTGGGCATAAAAGTTCCAATATGCACAATTCCTTCTGTATAAGTCATGTAAGGGCTGGGAACATTGTCGCGAAAGGCTATCGTACTTATTGTTCCGTCTGCCTTTGGGAAAGTTGCCGTATATTCGGTGTAGCCCAATTTGTCTTCTTTCCCTATCTGAAATATCTGGCGTGCTTGGAGAGCCTCTTCGAAACTTACTCCATGTTGAGTTTCAACCATTTTTTTTGAATTATGAATGATAAATGATGAATTATTTTGCAAAACTATATCCGCCATTCAAGATGCTGTTCATGCGGTCTATGATGCGTTTGTCGTTGCGTGCAGTGCCTATCGACACGAGTTGCTGTAAAATACGCTGGTCGCTGAGTGCCTGAATCTGCCCCAAAGAAGCACCAGGGGCTAATGCGGTGATAGCTTCTGTGAAAAGCCTGCTTGCGCCGCCACCGCCCATGTTGATAGTGCGGTCAATGAGAGAAATATTGCCTGCTTCTGAGCGCAAAATAGAGCTTGCTGGCACTTTGCCGAGCGCGCCCAAATCCAGCGACATTTTGAGGGCAGGAAATACATAGCCTACTGCGGCTTGCTCGATTTGCATCGCCATACAGATAGGACTATTGCCTGCCGCGATAAAAGCAGTGGTCAGTTGTTTATTGAGCATCACATAGTTCCAAGCGTCATCTCCACCTACCTGATTGCCGTTTTCCGTCCAAATCACCACATTGGGGCGAGGCGAAGCAGCTACCACATCAATTCCGTATTGTCCAAAGATTTGTTGGAACATTTGCGGCTGTTTGGTTTTGAAAAGCATCATCATATTGGGCAACTGACCTGCTGAAACAGAACCGCCTGCAAACTGAATAAAACCAAAAGAAAAAATAGCTTTATCGTAGCTATTGATACCATCAAACTTTGCCTCGTGCGAGGAAACCAAGCGCAGGGCTTTGGTGAGTGTAGCATTCAAGCCTGCGGCGGCAAATGCCTGTGGCGGTAATTTGTCTATGCTTGCCGTAGGTGTACCTGCATACGTAATGCCTTGTTTATAGACTGTAAATGAACTGGGTACGTTGTCGCGGAAAGTTGCTGTGCCTACACCACCCGTAGGGCGAGGAAAAGAAACATCATACCTGTTTCGCGCACCCTCGTTGGTTGTACTGACTCTGAATACCCCGCGCGCATTCAAAAAGGACTGTACGTTACTCATATATAGATTTTATTAATTGGTTAATTTGCCCATTTTAAAATTTAAAATTATTGATATTTTTTTGAATTACAATGCTTTATAAAAAAAAAGTTTTGAAATCTCAGAAATCATTTATAAATTGCTTTGCTTTTTTACAAACTACGCCCCATGAAAGAGGACAACGACATAGAGAAAAAATATTATAGCATCGGCGAAGTTGCCCAACTTTTTGAGGTAGCACCTTCACTTATTCGTTTTTGGGAAAGTCATTTTGACATGATAAAGCCGCGCAAAACAAAAAACGGAACTCGCCAATACACCAAAGAAGACATTGATACCCTCCAAACAATTTATTTTTTGGTCAAAAAGAAAGGCTATACCCTACAAGGCGCAAAGGAAGTTTTACAAAACAAAGCACAAATAGCTGACAGCACCATACAGATTATCAATATCTTAGAAGATGTAAAATCTTTCCTCACCGAACTTAGAGGCAAGCTATAGCCTCTCGAAATTAATCAGAAAAATGAGAATTTGTCTTAAAAATCATATTTTTCTCTTTGTTTTTCTTATTTTTGATAAAGTGAAAATTTCTCCTACCATTATTTTTAGTAATGATGAAAACAAATATCTTTAATGAACTCCAATCAGTTACGCGTCGCCACTTTCTCTGGGAATGTGCCGCAGGTTTAGGTGGGCTTGCGCTTGCTTCTATAGGTGGTTGCTCATCACCTCCAAGCGAAAAATTTGCCGATATGCGCGTGCATCGCGACCTTTCTAAGCCATTTGACATACTGCCGCCTCATTATCCTGCCAAGGCAAAACGTGTGATTTACATACACTGCGCGGGTGCGCCTTCGCAGTTAGAACTCTTTGATTATAAGCCCGAACTCCAAAAGTTAGACGGGAAACTATGTCCACAATCACTGCTGGAAGGCAAGCGTTTTGCCTTCATCAAGGGTGTGCCGCAGATGCTTGGGCATCAGGTAGGCTTCAAGCAATATGGACAATCGGGGGCGTGGATTTCTGACCACTTACCACTTTTTGCGAATATGGCAGACGAAGTTACTTTTTTGAAAGCAATGAATACTGACCAGTTTAACCACGCTCCCGCGCAGTTGCTGATGCAAACAGGTCATGCGCGTCTGGGCAGACCAAGCATGGGCGCATGGGTAACGTATGGCTTAGGCTCCGAAAATGCAGACCTGCCTGGCTTCATTGTACTGCTCTCAGGTGGTAAAGCTCCTGACGCGGGCAAGGCAGGCTACGGAAGTGGCTTTTTGCCAACGGTTTATCAGGGCGTAGAGTGCCGTTCCAAAGGTGAGCCTGTTTTGTATGTTTCTAATCCCGAAGGCATGAATCGCGAGCTACGCGGGCAAACGGTAGAGGCAATTAATGACATCAACCAGGCGCATTATACGGAAATGCAAGACCCTGAAACCATTTCTCGGATTTCTCAGTACGAAATGGCTTTCAAAATGCAAATTTCTGTCCCCGAGGTGATGGATATTGGCAAAGAACCTGAGTGGATACACGAACTTTATGGGACGGAAAGAGGGAAATCTTCTTTTGCCAATAACTGCCTGTTAGCAAGGCGTTTGGTGGAAAAAGGAGTGCGTTTTGTCCAGCTTTTTGACTGGGGTTGGGACTCGCATGGCAACAGCCCAAGCAATGCCCTGAACAATGGCGGTTTTGCAAATCTGTGTAAAGGCATGGACAGACCCATTGCGGCACTGCTCCAAGACCTGAAAATGAGGGGTTTATTAGAAGAAACCTTAGTAGTATGGGGAGCAGAGTTTGGCAGAACGCCCATGCAGGAAAACCGCGAAGGAAAGAAAATGCCTTTTGCAGGTCGCGACCATCATACAGAGGCATTTACTTGCTGGCTGGCTGGCGGCGGCATCAAACAAGGCTTGACCTACGGTGAAACGGACGAAATTGGTTATTATGGTATTAAAGACCGCACCAGCGTCTATGATTTGCAGGCAACTATCCTTCACCAAATGGGCATGAACCACGAAAAACTTACCTATCCGTTTCAAGGGCGCAATTTCCGCCTGACTGACGTGCATGGAAAAGTGATAGATAAAATTGTGGCTTAGGAATTTATCCTGCATTGTTTTAATAGATAACTTGCTTAAATAATTGCAGTTTGCAAGCCCATTAGGGCTTAAATGTTGACGGTCCGCCGTTGCGGTAACACAAAAGCATTACCTTGTTCCTGTAAGCCTCGTAGAGGCTTAATACGGTTCGCCGCTGCGATTGAACTCCTATAGAGTTCATAATACATTGACTATCATTTATTTACTATCGCAGTGGCGAACCGCCAACATCAAACACCTAACGGCGTTTTTAGTCTGCAAGATGTCTAATACACTGAATTTATTTGAAAACATGAAATTTGAAAATTCCCTTGCTTTTGCACAAAGTTTAGATGCACAAGACGAACTTCGCAAGTTCCGTTCTTTTTTTCATATCCCCAAAGCCCAGTCAGGGAAAGATGTCATTTATTTTACAGGAAATTCGCTTGGTTTACAGCCAGTTACAGCCAAAGAAGCCGTCTTACAAGAATTAGAAGACTGGGCAAAGCTGGGAGGTGAAGGACATTTTGAGGGCAAAAATCCTTGGTTTTCTTACCACAAATTATTGACAGAGCCGACGGCGAAATTGGTAGGAGCAAAATCCATCGAAGTCGTGGTGATGAATACGCTGACAGTCAATTTGCACCTACTCATGGTATCTTTTTATCGTCCTACCGCCCAGAGGAATAAAATTTTGATGGAAGGTGGTGCATTTCCCTCTGACCAATACGCGGTGGAAAGTCAGGTTAGATTTCATGGGCTTGCGCCTGAAACGACTATCGTAGAGATTTTTCCCAGAGAAGGAGAAACCTATTTACGTACAGAAGACATCACGCAGAAAATCAAAGAAATTGGCAATGAATTGGCATTGGTCTTGTTTGGTGGAGTCAATTATTATACTGGGCAAGCATTTGATATACAATCAATTACCCAAAAAGCGCATGAGATTGGCGCATTGGCAGGTTTTGACTTGGCGCACGCTGCGGGCAATATTCCTCTCCGCTTGCATGACTGGGAGGTAGATTTTGCGACTTGGTGTACCTACAAATACCTCAACTCTGGCGCAGGAGGAACTTCGGGCGTTTTTATTCATGAAAAATATGCTGATAATCAAGACATTCCGCGCTTTGCAGGCTGGTGGGGACATGATGAAAATGAACGTTTTTTAATGAAAAAAGGCTTTAAACCTATGCGCGGTGCAGAAGGCTGGCAGTTGAGTAATGCCCAAATCTTGCCGATGGCTGTGCATAAGGCTTCTCTTGAATTATTTGAGGCGGCAGGAATGGACAAACTTTGGGCTAAACACCTCAAAATGAATCAGTTTTTTTATTTTCTAATAGATGAATTTAACCAAAGTCAAACCAAAATTCAAGTGGAGGTTATCACCCCAAAAGATGAAAACCAAAGTGGTTGCCAGCTTTCTTTGGTGATAAAAGGCGTAGGTAAAAAACTCTATAACTTCCTGATGGAGAACGGTGTAAGTACAGGCTGGCGCGAACCAGAAGTTGTACGCATTGCTCCTGTTCCGCTTTACAATACCTTTGAGGAAATTTACAGTTTCGTGGAATTGCTGGGGAAGTTTTGATAAAAAGAAAGTAAGATTTCATTCTTTTAACTCAAAAAACAATGTATCGTTATTCCCTTAAAAATCAAGTTTATACGTTTGAAACCTTAGCTGTTTTGATGGCAAAAGCCACTCCCTTGCGTTCAGGCGACCAGTTAGCGGGGCTTGCCGCGCAGTCCTATTCGGAAAGAGTAGCGGCGCAGATGGCTTTGGCAGACGTTCCTCTCAAAACTTT
>JAAFJS010000369.1 GCA_013298985.1 Cytophagales bacterium | reverse complement strand
TCGTAAAAAATGTTTATCGAGGCAAAAGAAAATATTTTCAAAATATTTGGGAAATTGTTTGTGGGATTGTAAACTTAAAGAATCCTAAACTCAAAAAAGTACAAACTATTTAAACAAGTTATCTATTAACTTTCCCTAACAGTTTTGTCATAATTTTGATAGTGTAAAAGATTTTTTTAACTTTACATTAATTATTGCTTACCTTTACATAAAAATTAGTACAATTTTGATTTTTGTAAGGCAAACATTTTTGTTTAGCTAAGGTTGCAAACAAGAATGTTTGCATTACTTTCGAATTTAATTATGGCAACTCAAAAAAGAAATTCATATAAAAAAACAAAAAGTACCCCCAAATCAATCTCTTTGTGGGACATTGTGTATAAAGATAAGCGGTTCGGTGTAACCATTGGCTTACTCTTTATGTTATTGGCAATCATCATGTTCCTTTCTTTTTTCTCCTATTTTTTTACGGGACAGGCAGACCAAAGCATTGTAGAATCTTTGTGGTCATCACACAATAGCCGCGTGCCTCGCGGCAAGTTAGAAAACCTGCTTGGCTTTGTGGGTGCGGTGGTTTCTTACTTGTTCATTTACAAGTGGTTTGGCATTGCGTCCTTCCTTTTTATTCCCTACATTTTCAATATTGGCTATCGTCTTGTTTTTGCCAAAAGCCTTTTTCGGGAGTGGCGTTTCATCAAATCGTCTTTGTTTTTATTGTTTTGGATAAGTTCATTTTTGGGTTATATCGTTTTGACCTTAGAAAATGAAAGCACTTGGGCGTTTTTGTGTGGGGAAATAGGGTATGACGTGGCGATTCTGTTGGACAGTTTATTGGGCTGGGCTACTACTATCATCTTGGTTTTCAGCTTGATAGTTTATTTTATGTACACTTTTGGCTTACATACTTTTTATGCGGTTACGGACAGAATCCCACGCGTCAAAATCACGAGTAACTATGGCAAAGAAGGCAAAACCAAAGAAACGGTTAAGCCAACTATTGACAGCAAGCAGGAAGATAAGGTCAAGCGCGAACCTATCGAAGACGAACCTTTTTCCCTGCGCGAGTTTTCTTTTTCTTTTAAGGAAAATTTGAAAAATGTATTGAATAATGCTACAAATCAACCAAATACGACGGATAAAAACGCCAAAATAGAGGAAGACGAAAAGCTGGAAATAGCAAGTGGGGCATTTGTAGAGGAGGAGGAAGAATTGGCGGTGGTAGATAACAAAGAAGTTGATTTTATCATAGAAGACGGCACTGAAAAAGAGGAAATAGAGCAAGAAAATGATGGGCAGTTGGGCTTTCCGTTCAAGGTGGAAATCAAAATGCCTGAAAACAAAACGCCTGCACACATTCGCTTTGGCAACTATGACCCACGCTTGGATTTGAGTTCTTACCAATTCCCTACGGTGGATTTGCTTGACCCTGCTACGGACAGCCGCGTGCGCGTAACCAAAGAGGAATTGGAGTCAAACAAAGATAGGATTGTGGAAACTTTGAGCTATTTCAAGATTGGGATTCAGAGCATCAAGGCGACGATAGGACCTACAGTTACACTTTACGAGATAGTGCCGCAGGCGGGCGTTAAAATCTCTAAAATCAAGAACTTAGAAGACGACATTGCGCTGAGTTTGTCAGCTTTGGGGATTCGTATTATTGCACCGATTCCTGGCAAAGGCACGATAGGCATAGAAGTTCCGAACAAAAATCGTGAAATCGTGCGAATGAGTATGCTGATGAATGATGCTAAGTTCAAAGATACAGACAAAGAATTGCCTATCGCTTTGGGGAAAACGATTTCGAATGAGGTTTTTGTGGCAGATTTGGCAAAAATGCCTCACCTGCTCATGGCGGGTGCGACAGGGCAGGGTAAGTCTGTGGGGCTAAACGTGATATTGACTTCATTGCTTTACAAAAAACACCCCGCCGAACTCAAATTTGTGCTTGTCGACCCCAAAAAAGTGGAATTAACGCTGTATAATAAAATAGAAAGACATTATTTGGCGACTTTGCCCGCTTCAGAGGAATCGATTATTACTGATACGCGCAAGGTGGTTCACACGCTTAATTCGCTTTGTATCGAGATGGAAGTGCGCTACGATTTGCTCAAAACGGCAGGTTGTCGCAATATCAAGGAATACAATCAAAAGTTTGTCAAACGAATGTTAAACCCAGAGGAAGGGCATCGGTTTCTGCCTTATATCGTGCTGGTAATAGACGAGTTAGCTGACTTGATGATGACCGCAGGCAAGGAAGTGGAAACACCAATCGCACGTCTGGCACAGCTGGCGCGTGCGATAGGGATTCACCTCATTATCGCTACCCAACGCCCTTCGGTAAACGTAATTACAGGAACTATCAAGGCAAACTTCCCCGCAAGGCTCTCATTCAGAGTGTCTTCTGGAATTGACTCACGCACCATTCTCGACTCCAAAGGCGCAGAACAGTTGGTAGGGCAGGGTGATATGCTCATCTCCAATGGCTCAGACATTATCCGTTTGCAGTGCGGCTTCGTGGACACACACGAGGTCGAGCGCATCTGCGACTTTATTGGCGAACAGCGTGGCTTTGATACGTCTTATTCTCTCCCAGAGTTTGAGGACGAAGGTGCAGAAACCAAAGCAGTTGATTTGGCGCAAAAAGATTCTTCATTTGGAGATGCAGCGCGCTTGGTCGTCGCGCACCAGCAGGGAAGTACCTCACTGATTCAGCGCAAGTTAAGTCTGGGCTATAACCGCGCAGGGCGAATCATGGACCAGTTAGAAGCGGCAGGAATCGTAGGTGGTTTTGAGGGAAGCAAGGCGCGCAAAGTGCTGATAACTGATACGGAGGAATTAGAGAAAATTTTGAAGGGCTTGGGGTAGGGGTTATTTGATTTAGTGTAGCTTACCGTTTTAACGGTTAGGCTTAGGTTATGTAACTGACTTAGGAGCAGTATCTTGGGAGGAGCTATCAATAGGCTTCACCACCACCGCAGAGGTCAGGGTAGAGGCGTATGTGATAAGTAGCGATAGCAGGGATACATGGTTTGATGACCTCAAAATAGAAATCACAAACAGACCTACGGCAGTGGTAGTGCAAGAAAACCATTATTACCCCTTTGGCTTGGGAATGAAGGGCTTGGACTATACGGCGGCGAGTCCGAATAGGGAGAACGGGCGCAGTGCAACTGTTCACCTTCAATGGACAGACAGAGAAGGAAACGAAGCTGAACCTCCACTGGCACGAAACGGCATTCCGAGGGTACGACCCGCAGTTGGGGAGGTTTCATCAGATAGACCCACTGGCGGACTTGTTCACTGGGATTAATCCGTACC
>JAAFJS010000368.1 GCA_013298985.1 Cytophagales bacterium | reverse complement strand
AAAACAGCCTTTTCTCCCCCTTTGGAGGGGGTTGGGGGGAGGTTATCATACAATTAGAATCATCACCTAAAATTTATTTCCTTGCAAAAAACTTTTGATGTCCATCTGCCTTTTGCCCTCTGCCTGAATCTCCTCAATGCTCACGTAGCCATCTGCGGTGGCTATGTGCAAATAGGTTTTGTTGTCTGTGCGGAGTTTACCAACCTCTGCAAAAGGCTGATTTTCAGTATAGTTGGTTTTATAAATTTTATAAGTTTTGCCCTCAATTTCAGCCCAAGCCGTAGGAATGGGCGAGAGTCCGCGCACAAAATCATACACTTGCTTTGCTGTTTGGTTAAAGTTAATTTGACAGGTTTCCTTAAAAATCTTAGGCGCAAGTTTCAGTTTTTCCACAGGAATTTGTGATTGTGGAGTTGGGTTCACTGCCTCATTTTCAATTAATTGTACTGTTTTTAGTACCAAATTTGCACCTTTTTGCATCAGCCTTTCATAAAGCGTCCCAATAGTATCTTCCTCGTGGATAGGCTCGCGGTCTTGCAAAATCAAATCGCCAGTGTCTATTTCGTGTTGGAGAAAAAAAGTAGTAATGCCCGTTTCCTTTTCACCATTAATGATTGCCCAGTTGATGGGGGCGGCACCGCGATATTGCGGAAGCAGAGAGGCGTGCAGGTTAAAAGTGCCTAATTTGGGCATATTCCAAACCGCTTCGGGCAACATTCGGAAGGCAACGACAATTTGCAAATCGGCTCTGTAAGAAGCAAGTTCTTCCAAAAAATCAGGATTTTTTAGCTTTTCAGGCTGTAAAACAGGGATATGATATTGCAAAGCCGCTTTTTTGACAGCCGAAGGCACTAAATCATGCCCGCGCTTGCCTTCTTTGTCAGTGGCGGTGATGACAGCAACAACGTTGTAGTTATTTTTTATCAAAATTTCTAAAGCAGGAACAGCAAATTCGGGCGTTCCCATGAAAATAATGCGCGGGTTTTTCATGCAAATTCTTTTTTCTCCCCAATTTTTTAATTTGAACCCATTGGCAAGATGTCTGAAAAGTCTATTTCGTTGGCAACTTGGGAAAGCACCGCTTTGAACTGCTGTTTTCCACTTTGCTCGATGCGTAGCCTAATTTTGCGCGTATTATCGTAATAATCCCAAATAATTACTTTGATGGGATTGGCGTTGATTGTTTTTTCAAAAGACAAGCCATTGTAGCTATTGTCGCGATAAAGTGTAAAATCGCCTTGCGAGATTTGTGCGGGCGGATTTCCGTACTGATTTATCTGACTATCAATGGTTTGGTCTATGGAATATAGGTTTACCAAATTGCCCACATAGCAGTTCAGGTACATTCCTTCTCTTTTTAGCGTCAAAAATATTACATCAGTGCCGCTTGCCAGTTTGAACTCTCTTTCGGAGCTTCCATTTGCCCAATCGTATTGGGTTTCGCCCACCGCCTGCCAAGTTTTGAAGTTATAATCGACCAAGTAGCTCATTTGCAAAGACTCCACCGAAGGGCGCATCGGGTCGTACTGAGGCGTACCCAGTTGGCGCGGCTGAGGCATATTAGGCATATAATTTCCCTGCATTTTTGGCGTTTTTGTCTGCCCTTTGTAGCGGTGCATCACGTAGCGCAAGCACTCGTCAGCAATTTCCTTGTTGCGATTCTTGACCAAATCGGGCATACGAAATATATCTATGAAGAACCAAAACCCAAAACCACCAAGTGTAAACCAATAAATAAGTTGGGTGATAAACTTATCCAAATAAATATAGTGAGGAGAAACAACATTCAACAAGAATTGAAGCACATACGCAAGCACCACATTTTTTGCCTTGCGCCTATATTCTATCAAAAACTCCCTTTGCGCCTCCTCTGGTAGCTCTACTAACTGAGCATTGACCGCAAAAGGCAAATCTTTTTCTACGTAATATGGAATAATAGACGTGTTATTTGACATGAATTTTTTATTAAATAATGACAAGAACAGGAAATTATAACAAAGATTGATAAAATTCTAAAAAATGATTGATTTTAACCAACAAATTTATATTTTTCAAACCAAAATAACAAATACATCAATCTTAAAGAATGTAAAAAAGAAATATGAAAAAATTGCAATTCCTTGTCAGAGATTATTTTGGGTTTTCTCAAACCGAAACGAATGGATTTATAGTCCTGATAATCTTGATGTTATGCTTATTAATCACCCCAATTTTACTCAAATCTTTTTTTACCACACCCAGCTATACCGACCAAGCTCACCAAAAAGATTTGGCATTGCTTCGCCAGACTATCAGCAATTTAGAAAAAGACAAGCAAAGTGCAGATTCTTTGCAAGCGATTGACAAAGAAGAAAATAGCTTTGCCTATCAAAATAATAACCTCAATACAGAAAGTGTGAAACCTTTTGCCTTTGACCCCAACCAAATCAGCGTTAATCAGTGGAAACAGCTCGGTTTGAAACCATATCTGGCGGAAAGAATCGAGAAATACCGCAGTAAAGGTGGAAAATTTAGGCTAAAAAGTGATGTCCAAAAAATTTATGGTTTTCCAGAAGACCTCTACAAACGATTATATGCCTACATAGAACTCCCTGAAAATAAAGAAGATACGAAATTTGAAAAATACAAAAAAGAAAGTGAGCAAGCGCAAAAAATAGAAGGTGAAAAAGCTGAAAATCAAGTAAATATGTATCCTAAAAAGACCTTGCAAACCTTTGACATCAATACCGCAGATACCGCGCAACTCAAGCAGGTTCGCGGCATTGGCGCGGTGATTTCAGAACGAATTGTCAAGTTTCGCAATAGCATAGGCGGTTTTCACTCTATTGAGCAAGTCAAAGAAGTCTATGGCATCAAAGACGAGGTGTTTTTGGAACTTGAAAAATACGCCAAAATGAGTAAAGGGTTTGAGGTCAAAAAAATAAATATTAATACTGATGATGTAAATGCCTTGAAATCACACCCTTACATTGGCTACAAGAATGCCCAACTGATTGTAAACTATCGCGCACAGCATGGAAACTACGCTTCCGCAGATGACTTGCTCAAAATCAAGGTGATAGAGCAAGCACAAGTGGAAAAATTAAGACCTTATCTGACGTTTTAAAAGCTAAATTTTTTTAATACCTCTGTTAATTTTGTTGTTTCTACCAAAAAACCGTCATGTCCATACGGCGAATCTATTTCGATATACTGGGCATTGGGAATATGTTTTGCCAAAAATTGTTGCTCCGAAGGCGGGAATAACATATCAGAAGTAATGCCTATAACCAATGTTTTTGCCTTTATTTGTGCCAATGCGTTTTCTATGCTTACTTGCCCGCGACCTACATTG
>JAAFJS010000367.1 GCA_013298985.1 Cytophagales bacterium | reverse complement strand
AATACTGGGGATTCCACTTGCTAACTCCTTCTTTGCCACGTACTTGGGGTGGTGGTCTGCCAACAAGTAACCTATGATGGGAATATCAAACATACTTTGGTGGTTGCTCACCACTATCAGGGGCTTGTCCTTGGGCAAGGGCTGGCTCACGTCAAATTTGTACCTCACGCCAATAATATACAGGCTATTGACCAGCGAGGCAATCATGTAATCCACACTTTTTTTGTGCGCCTGATAGCCAAAAAACTTAAATGTAATAAACTGAATAGGGTGAAAAAAGCAAAGAATAGCAAAAAATATAATTGCATACACAGGAGTTACTATCCAACCAAGTATTTTGCGCCACATAAGAAAAATTTGAAGTTTATTGGTTTGAAGTTTAGTTTATTTCGAGTTTTACTACGCAAAGTAATGACAAATTTCTCAAAAAAGGTAGGGACTTACTTATTCTTTTATATTTTTGCGCCATATTTTAACGATTACTTTCTTTGAGAGAAGGAGACTCCTACTTGTCATTGAAGGCTAATTGTTTGTTTTTTAATTGAAATTTCAAAATTTTTAACCTCAAAAAAACAATGGCAACAAATAGGACTTTTACCATGGTGAAGCCTGACGCTTACGAAGCAGGCAACAGTGGTGCTGTTATCAAGATGATTGAAGAAGCAGGTTTCAGGATTGTGGCGGCAAAGCTGACGCGTCTGTCAGCAGAACGCGCAGGTCAGTTTTATGCAGTTCACAAGGAAAGACCTTTTTATCAGCAACTTTGCGACTATATGTCTTCTGGCAATATCGTAGCAATGATTTTGGAAAAAGAAAATGCCGTAGCTGATTTCCGCAAGCTGATAGGTGCGACCAATCCCGCCAACGCCGAAGCTGGTACAATTCGCAAAGTTTTTGCTCAATCTATCGAGAAAAACGCCGTACATGGCTCTGATTCTGATGAAAATGCGGCAATCGAAGGTTCTTTTTTCTTTGCTGGCACTGAGCAATTCTAAGCAAATCTCTGTTGGCAAGGCTTCATAGCTTTGCCAACAGAGATTTTTTATCACTTTCCTACTTTGTTACCACAGCAAATAAGTCCAAACACTCCTCTGGATTGGTACTCAGCGCAAAGTCTTCGAGCTTAATGCTACTCACCAGCGCATTGTCATTTTGCATTAACTGGTTGCGATTCAGGCGATTAAGTAGGTCATACGGAATTTGCAAGAGTTGACGGGGCAGTCTATACTGCAAGTTAAGAATATCGAAGCGCGTGATTTTCTGCACCGAAGCCCTATTTTGTGCATGGTATTCCATCACTTTTTCACTTCCTTTGACTCCTCCAAAATCTACTTTGGAAAAATATTTTTTCAGCAAATCATGCAATTCGTTTGCGGTATATTCGCGCACGTGCCATGGATTGCGCGTGAGGGACATTTTCTTGTTGGGCGTAGCAATAACCGCTTTTGCCCCAGCTTTTAGTACTCGATGAATCTCTTTCAAAAACGCGTGGTCATCTTCTATATGTTCTATCACCTGCAAGGTAATGAGGCTGTCCATGCTACTATCTGCTACGCCTTTGAAGGGCGGAATGAAAGCATCAATAAAGCGATATTGGGGATATTTTTTGCCCAAATGAGTGAGCAAAGCAGTATTTTTGTCTATTGCCGTATAGCTTTCGCAGAGGGGCGAGAAAACCTCAATGCCCTTGCCTGTGCCGCAACCGACCTCAAACAGATTGCCTTTGGCGTATTTTGCTGCTTCCAAATAAGCAAAGAAAAGCCTGTGATTCAGCACATTATCACTTGCTATTTCGTAAGAAGTTACTTCCGAAGTTTTAAACACTTGATTGAAAATTAGTACATTATAATTTCCGCAAAGCTAAAACAAAATTTGCAATTTGCCAAAGTAGCTTTGAGGTCATCATTTATTTTTATACTTTGTGAGTACGAAGCAACCTTTTTATCTTGTTTTGCATCTCCATCAAACAATATAAAACTAATTTGAAATATGAATCCTCTCACTTTTCTAACCCAAAGGCTTGTAAAAAGCAAGACCACTTTTTTAATTATTTCCGTTTTTCTACTTTCTTACTTTCAGGCTTTCGCAACTTGGTCTATCATCATCATAGACCCTAAAACGGGTGAAATAGGGATTGCAGGTGCTTCATGCAGTTATAATTGTCAGGGAATTGGGAAGATTATCCCAAATATGGGGGCGATTATCGTTCAGGCAATGAGCAATAACCAAGCAAGGGCAAAAGGCGTGGAAATGATAATCGCATCAGCAACTCCTGAACAGATTATTCAAACAATGAAAAACCCCATTTTTGACCCTGAAAGACAGCAATATGCAGTAGTAACTATCAAATACATCAGTGAACCAAGCACTTACACAGGGAATTTGACTAATACGTATGCTGGGGCATTAACGGCGAATGGCGTTGCGGTGCAAGGCAATACTTTAGCTGACGCAGGAGAAATCAAGGCAATTTGGGAGGCAGTGCTACAAGGGCAAGCAAACGAGCTAAATATCCATGAAATCTTGATGATAGCCTTAGAAGCAGGCGCAAAATTAGGCGGTGATAAGAGGTGTGGAGAGCAGAAGGCAACAAGCGCATTTATCACAGTAAATAAACCTGACCAAAGGAAACCTTATTTAGACTTGAACATTTTTGGGCAAAAAATGGGAGGGCAGAATGCGGTGGTGCTATTGCGAAAAAGGTATGAAAGATGGAAAAAAAAGCACAACATCAGTCATTCTTCCAAATTTTAAGTATTTTCACTCACTCTTTTTGAGCAGTTTATGTTATAGGTTAAGAGCTTTGAACCTGCTAATTTTGTAACATCAAAAAGATATAAAAAATCTTAAGATATTATTAAGGGGGTAAATTGAAATTATTTTTGAAACAGTCCTTTTGCTTTGCGAGGGGACTGTTTTTCGTGTTTAAAGCAATTCATTGAGGTCATAACCAATCGTTTCACAGAAAGAAGGACATTCTGTTATTTTACCTTCTCCTTTTTTATATTTGAACCATTGCCCTGTTTTATAATTATAGACAAAACCTTCTATCACTCCATAGTTTCTTTCATCTATCAGATAAATCACCTTGTCAAAATCATCTGCAACACCTGTACTATGTGTAACTTCTATGATTACCAAGGTTTGTTCTTTTTCATTATCAAAAAGTAAAACATCTGGTACTACACTTGACCTGCTTTCATCAATCATTGTTTCAGGAAAAGGCTCGAGGGTGATTGCACCTTCGTCAAATAAAATTGCCAAACTCTTGGTGAGTTTACGAATAATGCGCTGATGTGCTTTGGGAGCATTGATACCCATATCTTGGATTGTGTATTTAT
>JAAFJS010000366.1 GCA_013298985.1 Cytophagales bacterium | reverse complement strand
CGTGAACACGTTTGAAGTAAGCCAGCCATTTATTTTCCATGATATTTTTTATATTTTTAAACCAATTACTGTAATATCGTCGCGTTGTTCTGCAGTTTCTTGGTGTTCCGCCAATACTTCACTAATGGCTTTTATTAGCGTTATTTTATGTGCCTTATTTTGTAAATATAACGAGAAAAACGCGATGTGAAATTATTGTTGTGTTTTATTTTTTATCGCGCCACTTCCACATATATCTGCACGCCCACGTCCGATAGGGACTCCACTGCGCGGCAATCTCAGTCAGTTGCTGTCTAATCTCTTTTTTGTTTCGTGTGGTATCAATCTCATATACTTCTACGATGCTCTGATAAATCCCCAAATCGTCTATGGGAAAAACATCATGACGCTGGAGGGTAAAAATCAGTAGCATTTCTACCGTCCATCGACCTACGCCTTTGATTTGAGTGAGCATATTAATTAGTTCATCGTCTGAGAGTTTGTTTACCTCACTGATTTCCAAGCTGTTTTCTAAGGCAAAAGAAGCTACATTTTTGATGTATTTAGTCTTCTGCCCCGAAAGTCCCACAGCGCGCAAAGTTTCATCAGCAAGGCTTAGGATAGCATGAGGTTCGGGCAGTTGGTTTTCAAATAAGCCCAAAAACCGCCCATAAATTGTATCTGCCGCTTTTACAGAAAGTTGTTGAGAAACAATAGATTCCAGCAGGGCAGTAAAAACACTACGTTCGGCAGGTTTGAGATAAATTTGAAAATCCGTTTCCTGAATTACTCTTGCCATTTTTGGGTCTTTGCTCAGGTGCGCGATGATTTGGTCAGCTTCGTTCATTGGGCTTGCTCTTTTTCTTTCATAATAGTTTGCTGCCACTTCCACGCCGAGGCCATCATTTCATCGATGCCTATTTTGGTTTCCCAGCCCAGTTTTTTCTTGCTCAAAGTTGTATCCGAATAAATAGAAACCACATCACCTTCTCTGCGCTCCACCAATTTGTAGTTCAGCTTCACGCCACTCACTTTTTCGAAGGCATGGATTGCTTCCAGCACCGTTACGCCCTGCCCCGTACCTAAGTTAATAACCTCGTAGTTGGCTTCATTTCTGCCCTCCAGCAAATAATATAACGCCTTGATATGTGCCTCCGCAATGTCAGTAACGTGTATGTAATCGCGCACACATGAGCCGTCGCGGGTATCATAATCATGTCCAAATACACTCATTTCCTTGATGATACCTACCGCAGTTTGCGTAATCACAGGCACAAGATTCGAGGGGCGATTGATAGGATTTTCTCCATTCAAGCCAGTGGTATGCCCGCCGACAGGATTAAAATAGCGCAAGGCAATCGCTTTCATTTGATTAGTTTTGACCACATCTTTGAGCATACTTTCGCCAATTTGCTTGGAATAGGCATAAGGCGACTCGGCAATGCTCAGTGGCGTTTGCTCATTCACAGGTAGCTGGGCAACATTGCCATAAACAGAGCAAGAAGAGGAAAAAATAAAATGATTGACTTTATATTTTTCACAACATTTCAATAGGTTTGCCAAAGAATTGAGGTTGTTGTGGTAATAAAGCAAGGGCTGGGCTACAGATTCGGGAACGGATTTGAGGGCGGCAAAGTGAATAACTCCCACAAAATCAGGGTTTTCTTCAAAAATTTGCTCCGTTTTTTCCAAATCACATAAATCCACAAAATAATTTTTGACCGTTTTGCCTGTAATCTGCTTGATACGGTCTAAGGTATGGACAGACGAATTGAGCAGGTTATCTGCTGACACGACTTCAAAATTTGTTTGAGAGAGTATCTCGATAATGGTGTGCGAGCCTATGTAGCCACAACCACCCGTAACCAATATTTTATTGTTGGGCATGAAACTAAAAAGTTTGAGGTTTAAAGTTCAAGATTCTGAGGTTCAAAAATAATAGATTTGTTGTGATTTATTTGCTGTCTATTCAATTATGTATAGAAAAGTAAGCAAACGAATAACAAACCTAACGCCTGCAAGTTAATAAATTTTACCATAGACTTGTCATCTTCTTTATTTTGAAAACAAAAATAAATTCATGGCTCACTTTCCTGCGCCGCCCCACTTCCATTGCCCCATTGGTGATGTTTCGCCTTATTTTTGGCGCAATCATGGTGTTTAGCATCATTCGTTTTTGGGGATTGGGCTGGATTGAAGCACATTTTATAGACACGCGATTCACTTTTAGCTATTTTGGCTTTGAGTGGGTTCAGCTACCTTCGCCATTTTTAGTGTATAGTTTGCACATTATCATGCTGTTAAGCGCATTAGGAATTTTGTTTGGTGCATTTTATAGACTTTCTACTATTCTGTTTTTTTTGACTTTTTCTTACTTCAGCTTGATTGATGTAAGCTACTACCTCAATCACTATTATTTGGTAAGTTTGGTGAGTTTTCTGCTTATTTTTGTGCCTGCTCATCATCATTTTTCGGTGGATAGCTGGCGCAATCCTTCTATTTGTAGCCTGCAAACGCCCCAGTGGACAATCCTGATTTTCAAACTACAAATAGGCATTGTTTACACCTACGCGGGCTTGGCAAAAATCAACGAAGACTGGTTGCTTCGCGCCCTGCCCTTAAAAATTTGGTTGCCCACCCATGATAATCTGTCTATATTTTTCGAGCTTTTTGGCTTAGATTTTACGTCCTACTTATTGAGCTGGACGGGAATGATATTTGATTTGACCATTGTTTTTTGGTTGATGTGGCACAAAAGCCGCCCTTTTGCTTATTTGTTAGTGCTTGTTTTTCACCTACTTACGTGGATTCTTTTCCCTATTGGCGTTTTCCCAATTTTGATGATAGGCGTAACTTGGATTTTCTTTTCTGATACTTTTCACCAGAAAATATTAAAAAAATTTTATTTATTAATGCCAAGTCTGTCAAACTGCAATCCAATAAAAAAAGATGCAAAACGCAATGATTTAATTAAAGTAAATAATTTTTTAAATTATAATTATTTGATTTTCAATATATTAGTTCTGTTTTTCTTTTTCCAGCTTCTTTTTCCTTGGCGTTATTTATGGTATGACGGCGATTTGTTTTGGACAGAGGAAGGCTATCGGTTTTCGTGGCGGGTGATGCTGATGGAAAAAGCAGGGACGGCAATTTTTTATGTGAGAGATGCAACGGGTATAGAAACTGTGGTCAAAAACAGCGATTTTTTGAAACCTCATCAAGAAAAACAAATGGCTATGCAAGCAGATATGATTTTGCAATTTGCTCATTTTCTTAAAAAAAGTTACATCAAAAAAGGACTAAATAACCCACAAATCCGCGCAGAGGTTTATGTTGCGCTCAATGCCCGCCCCAGCCAATTACTGATAGACCCAACCATAGATTTGACAAAAATC
>JAAFJS010000365.1 GCA_013298985.1 Cytophagales bacterium | reverse complement strand
CGTTTAGCTTATCTACCCACGCGATAATAACATTTAGGCTGTCCACCATTTTTTGCTCGTCTTGCTCCTCAAAGTGAAGACGAGAAAGATGAGCAAGTTTACGAATTGTATCTTTATCAATTTGCATAGAGTTGGAATTTAATTTCGTATTTGATTTTTTTACAAATATAAACAGAAAATTAATAAAGATGAAAATTTTGGTCGCCACTGATAGTTTCAAAGGTTCTCTTTCCGCCTTTCAAGTGGCTGAGAATATAGAAAAAGGAATTTTAAAAGTATTACCCAAGGCAGAGGTATTCAAAATTCCCGTTGCTGATGGTGGCGAAGGGACGATTGACGCAATCCTATCCGCCCAAGGTGGTGAAAAAATCTGGACAGAGGCGCATGACCCTTTGGGCAGAAAAATCAGGGCGCACTATGCCATTTTGACCGACTCAAAGACTGCTATTATAGAAATGGCAACGGCTTCGGGCTTGCCTTTGCTCGCGCCAGAAGAACACAACCCCCTCAAAACGAGTACGTTCGGAACTGGTGAACTCATCAAAAATGCTCTTGGAAAACTGCGTATTTCACCAGAAAAAAATCTTGAAAAAAATGAAGAAAAAGCAAAAATAGCTGTTTGCATTGGCGGCAGTGCTACCAACGACGGTGGCGCGGGTATGTTGGAGGCAATGGGCGTGCAGTTTTTGGATAAAGTTGGAAAAGAAATAAAAGTGTGTGGCGGAAATCTAAAAACTATCAAAGAAATAAATTTGACAAAGTTTTTAGACATTACAAACATCGAATTTGTGGTTGCCTGTGATGTAGAAAATCCTCTGCTGGGCAAGCTGGGCGCGTCTGCTATCTTTGCACCCCAAAAAGGCGCAAATCCAGCAATGGTAAAAATATTAGAGGAAAATTTAGCCCATTTTGCTGATTTGGTGGAAACTACCTTCCCAAATCTCAAAGGTTTACAAAACCAAAAAGGGACTGGCGCGGCGGGAGGGCTGGGTTACGGATTGGTTGCTTTTCTTGATGCCAAGATTCAAAAAGGTGTAAATATAATTTTGGAAATCACGCAGTTAGAAGAAATTTTAAAAACTTTTTCCAGTAAAAATCGTGATTTGGTGATGACGGGCGAGGGCGCGATAGATTACCAAACCATGTTTGGCAAAGTGCCTTTGGGCGTAGCGCAACTGGCTAAAAAGTATGATTTGAAGGTGATTGGCATTGCAGGTACGCTTGGGAAAGACCATCAAATGCTTTACAGTCAAGGATTTGACAGCCTTTTTTCCATTGTAGATAAACCCATGACCTTGCAAGAAGCGATAGAAAATGCGGACAATCTGTTAGAAAGTATTGCTGAAAGGGTAATGCGGATTTATCAATAGGCTTCTTGCGAAAGTATCCTCTTTTTCCCTCTGAGGAGAGGGCAGGGAGAGGTGATAAAAAAACACTTTTGCAAGAAGGTTAATAAAAACATCAAATTTAGATAGAACCAAACAAAATTATATCTTTGCTTTTTAAAAAAGACCAAGAAACTAAGCAATATTTACCATGAAAGTTCACTTCATTGCGATTGGCGGCAGTATCATGCACAATTTGGCAGTTGCCCTTGCCCAAAAAGGCTATCAAATCACAGGCTCAGACGACGAAATCTATGAGCCTTCGGCAAGCCGCCTCCAAAGTTTTGGCTTATTGCCTGCGGAGGAAGGCTGGTTTCCTGCCAAAGTTACGCCCGACTTGGACGCGGTCATCTTGGGTATGCACGCCCGCAAGGACAATCCCGAACTCCACAAAGCGCAGGAGCTGGGCTTGAAAGTGTATTCCTTTCCCGAATATATTTACGAGCAAAGCAAAAATAAAGAACGTGTCGTGATTGCGGGCAGTCATGGAAAAACGACCATTACCGCAATGATTGTCCACGTGCTAAATTTTCATCAGAAAAAATTTGATTACGCAGTGGGCGCGACCTTGGCGGGACTGGACGGGACGGTGCGCCTCACCGAAGATGCCCCTGTGATTATCATAGAAGGTGATGAATATTATTCTTCCCCGATAGACCCCACGCCCAAGTTTATGCGCTACCAGCACCACATTGGCTTGGTGAGTGGAATTGCCTGGGACCACTTCAATATTTTCCCCAATTTTGATGACTATGTGCAGCAGTTTGAAAACTTTGCTGCAAGCACGCCCAAAGCAGGAACAATTATTTATTGTGAAGAAGACGACCTCGCAACGGTAGCCTGCACCTCAAATAATATGCGTGGAGATGTAGTCAAAATCGCGTACAGTACGCACCCATACGAGGTAAAAAACGGAAAAACGTATTTGCTCATCGACCACAACAAGATAGGGATTCCCTTTTTTGGCGCACACAATATGCAAAATGTCAATGCGGCAAAAAATATTTGTAGTCGATTAGGCATAGATGCCGAAAAGTTTTACCAAGCAATCCAGAGCTTCAAAGGCGCAGCAAAACGATTAGAACTGGTAGGAAAAACCACAAAAACGGCTTTTTTCAGGGATTTTGCACACGCCCCTTCTAAAATAGAGGCTACGACCAAAGCCGTCAAAGAGCAATTTCCTGAAAGAAAATTGGTCGCTTGTGCGGAATTACACACGTTTAGTAGCCTGAACAAAGCCTTTATTCCTCAATATAAAAATACACTGGACAAGGCAGATATTGGCGTGGTTTACTATAACCCCAAAACGGTGGAACACAAACGCTTATCTCCTATTTCTGAGCAAGAAATTAAGCAGGCTTTTGGCAATGAAAAAATCATGGTTTTCACAGATGCTACTGTACTCAAAGAATTTTTGCTCCGCCAGACTTGGGCAAATGCCAACTTGCTTTTGATGAGTTCGGGGACTTATGACAATATAGATTTGAAAGAACTGGCAGAGAAGGTGCTTGGATAGAGCGTTAGCCCAGTGATGTTACCAAGCAAATTCAAAATATATTTTTCAAAACCTTTGTCAGATGAATTTAGTTTTCTAAATTGAAAAATGAAAATGAATAAACTGTTTAATAACCAATAATTTGACATTTCTATGGCACAACAATTCGCGTGGTTCGATAGCTATCCCAAAGGGACACCTATGGAAATTAATCCAGATGCTTACCCCAATCTTGTTCTTATCTTGGAAGAAAGCATGAAAAAATATGCAAATAATACGGCTTTTATCCACATGGGCGTGAAGATTTCTTACAAGGAAGTAGATGAACTTTCCAAAAGTTTTGCGGCATACCTACAGAATAAAACGAATCTCAAACAAGGCGACCGCGTGGCTATCCAGATGCCTAATATGATACAGTACATCGTGGCAATGTTTGGCATACTGCGCGCTGGAATGGTGGTGGTCAATACCAATCCTCTCTATACACCTCGCGAAATGGAACACCAATTTAATGATTCGGGCGC
>JAAFJS010000364.1 GCA_013298985.1 Cytophagales bacterium | reverse complement strand
CTCATTGGTAGGTAGAAACCTCTTGTACTTTGCAGAGAAAACCGACATCGACTTAGACCAATTTGCTTGGGGTGCAGAAGGACGTTCTTCCTTCCAAACGCCAACGATGCGCCGTTATGGAGTAAACTTGAATATTGTGTTTTAATACGCCCCTATTCCCAGCCCTTTCCCCTTCTGGGAAAGGGAGCAAAATACCCATCTCAGCAGGAGAGGGGGAAGGGGTAAGGTCAAAAATAAACGTCTTCCTAAAAGCCCTCTCCTCTGGGGAGGGTTTGGGTGGGGCAAACAAAAAACTTTAATTAAAAAAAAATAATGAAAAACTTTAAATACATCATTTTCTTTTTTGCAACTGTTTTATTTACAACAGCTTGTCAAAACTATGAGGAATTGGAAAAAGACCCAAATCGTCCCGTTTCCGTTCCCGCTTCTTTGGTTTTCAATGGTATTTTGAACGACTTGTATCAAATACCTTGGAATGACGTATCTCGCTGGAATCAGTTTGATTGTGTGAATTATAACTATTATGGCACGCAAGAATACAACTGGACTGCCACAGGCTTAAACTTCCTTACCTTGAAAAATGTGCTTAAAATGGAAGAGGAAGCCAAAAAAGCAACAGGCAAAGACGCAAATCCTTACGCTGCTTTGGGTAAGTTTTTTCGTGCTTATTTCTTTGAGCAAATGACATTGAGAGCAGGTGATTTGCCTTTGAAAGAGGCGTTGAAGGCTTTGGAAAACACGACTCCTAAATACGACACACAGAAAGAAGTATTTGTCCAAATCATTCAGTGGTTAGAAGAGGCAAATACTAACTTGGCAACTTTGATTGCAGCAGGTGATGTTTCTCTTTCTGGCGATATTTATTTTAATAATGATTTGAGAAAGTGGCAAAAAACAGTCAATGCGTTCCGTTTGCGTACTTTGATTCATTTGAGCAAGAAAGACGCTGATGCAGAATTGAGAGTAAAGCAAGATTTTGCAAGTGTAGTAGGCAACCCAAGCAAATATCCATTGTTTACTAACATGGACGATAACTTGACTTTCACTTTTAATGGCGTGTTTAATAAGTACCCAAGCAATCCCGATAACTTCGGCTTTGATGCGACAAGATACAATATGTCAGCTACTTACCTCGGTAACTTGGCAACATTGAAAGACCCAAGAGCCTTCGTTACGGCTGTCCCTGCGGCGGCAAAATTGAAAGCTGGCATCAGATTCAATGATTTTGCGGCTTACGTAGGCGCGCCTTCGGACGAAGACTTGGGCGTGATGTCCACCAAAGCACTGAACGGAGAGTATTCTTTCCGTAGCCGTTTGCGCTATTACAGCTCTTACACACCCGAAACTTGTATCCAAATCGGTTTTCCTGAGCAGCAATTTAATATTGCCGAAGCCATCAATCGTGGCTGGATTACAGGCAATGCAGAAGAGGCTTATCGCAGAGGAATCTCCGCTTCTATGGCTTTCTATGGCATCACTGACGGTGCAGAAATCTCTGTAACTGACCAAGATAGAAATGTGCTTGGCAGCGTCAAAGTTTCTGTTACAGATTATTTGAACCAAGCAAGTGTGAAATATGCAGGCAATAATGCGGACGGTTTACGCCAAATTTTGATGCAAAAATACTTGGCTTTCTTCCAAAACTCAGGCTGGGAGGCTTTCTATAATCAAAGAAGAACAGGCGTGCCTTCTTTCTTGGCGGCAGGACCTGGCAATGCGAATAGCGGACGTATCCCAAGACGCTGGCAGTACCCACAAACTGAAAGACAAACTAACTTGGCAAACTATACTGAGGCAGTTCAACGCCAGTTTGACGGCAAGGACGACATCAATGTAGATATGTGGATAATTAAGTAATTTTTGAAAAATTTATAGTAAAACATGATAAGGTTTTCCGACCTTATCATGTTTTTTTTACAAACTAAAACAAAATGAAAAAGTATTTCCTTCTATTATTTTTGATATTGCTCCAGCAAATAGTCATTGCCCAAACTGCTGAAAATAAGCATATTATTGTGATTGGCATTGATGGCTTGGGCGCAAAAGGTGTAATAGATACGGCTACGCCTATATTAGACTCGCTGATGAAATTTGGCACTTATTCTTTGCAAGCCAAAGCGGTTATCCCTACGGTGAGTTCGCCAAACTGGGCTTCTATTTTGATGGGAACAAAGCCCGAAGAACACGAAATTTCTTCCAATAACTGGAAAAGAAAAGATATTGAAGAAAAAGTTTACTGCAATGGCAAAAAAGGAGAAACCTTCCCTACCATTTTTAAGGTCATTCGCGAGCAATATCCCAATGCAGATTTGGCGTGTTTCCATGATTGGGACGACTTTGGGAGGCTTGTAGAGCAGGGTATCCCCACCATTATCGCAGACACCAAAGGTGAAGACAAAACTCTGGCAGAAGCTAAAAGATATATTTTACAAAATAAGCCTCTTTTTACCTTTATTCACTTAGACCATGTCGACCACGCAGGGCATGATTATTCTTGGGAATCAATGGAATACATCAGAGCAGTAGAAAAAGCAGATAAGATGATAGGCGAAGTAATAGAAACTCTCAAACAAGCACAAATGATTGAAAATACGATTCTTGTGATTGTTTCTGACCATGGTGGCAAAGGTAAGGGGCATGGCAGGCTTTCTATGGAAGAGCTTACGATTCCATTCATCATCATAGGAAAAAACATCAAAAAGGGCGTTGAAATTCAGCACAAAGTAAGCAATGCAGATATTGCTCCTACTATTTCCTTTCTGTTAGGTTGTAAAACTCCTAAATGTTGGACAGGGAAAGTGATAGAAGAAATAAACAAGTAATTTATAGCTAAAATATAGCGACATTTCTATCATTCTTTGTGGTTTAATCTCATGCAAAGCCGCTAAATCTTAATTTTATTACCTTCCAATCATTATAAATCAGGTTCTTTTGGTAAATTGGAGAGAAAATATAAACGTCCATGTATATTTTTCTTGAATATCTTGAAAATCAATATTTTAAAACTATCAACATAGAATATAATTTTCAAAAAAATGACACCATTTACCAAATTCACCATCTATCTCCGATTTTTTTAAGAAATTAAGGATAAAAAAGCCTGTATTTATGAAAACTGGTAGCTTCTTCTCTTTCTTTTTCATGTTCTCTGACAATTTTTGTGGGAACTTCTTACTCCTCCCCCTGCCCCCGCTAAAGAGGGAGAAAATACAGGCTTTTTTCCCCCTTCGGAGGGGGGCAGGGGGAGGTGAGAGCATAAAAATAAAATTTACCACACAAAATGTCATACAATCTTTTCTCATTTCTCTTGGCATCATATTCTTTCCCGCGCGGGTAGCCCACGCACAGGAAGTCAGCCAGTATCGCTATCTGCATCTTAGCGGTACGCTGGGCAAGGTACGCGTAACCATGGACTTGGAACTCATTGGTAGTCAGGCAAGTGGTAGGT
>JAAFJS010000363.1 GCA_013298985.1 Cytophagales bacterium | reverse complement strand
GGGGGGGATTAAATAGCAAGCCACTCCACCACCCAGGCATGGTGGAGTGGCTTGCTAAGTATATAAAAACTTACCTCCTCAAAATCTTCTTTATTCCTTCTGCCCCATCTTCTTACCGAAGGTGAAGTTTTTTGTTTTTACAATTCACAAAAGTAATCATATAATTTCTCATTACAAATAAAGTATTGGCAAATCTGACCAACGTAAGAAAGTGATAATATATCTTGGAAAAACACAGTTTACTTGCATCATTTTTGCACCAAATCCGTTACTAATTCAAAAACACTTCCTTTATTTATGAAAAAAATTCACTGCGTTCTGTACTTTGTATTATGTTGCACTTTTATTATCACTGCGCCACTCCTTGCCCAAAAACCTAAAAAAGGTGGTTTTCAGCGCACTGTTATTTCCATTTCTGACCTCAAAAAAGCGGATATTCCCAAAACAGATTCTTTACCCACCGAAGGTAGCGCGCCTTCTTCCATTCGTAGCAACCACAAAGCCGCTGACAATATTGGTGATTTTAACACGGTCTATACTTCGGGGGCAATGAAGCAGGGCAACAACTACCCCAAAGGCAGAATGAATACGGTCGATTCGGCTTATATAGAAAAATTACAATATTCGATTTCCATTGTGCAGCAAGGCAAACTTTTTGGCGCGGTCAGTGATGCTGGCAAGGTCATTTTGCCCATTACTTACGACCAAGTAGCGTTTTATAATCTCAAAGATTCTGCCTGCTCGCGTTGGGAAGGCACATTGCTTATCAAAAAAGATGGTTTGTATGCGCTTTGTCGCGCTGATGGAAGCCCGATTACGGCTTTGGCTTTTGAGGAAATTCCGTATTTGCCCGAAACTTGTGGCGGTAGTCAGGCTGTTTTTAAGGTCAAGCAAGGCGGAAAATTTGGCTTGATAGACAGCAAAGGTGGGATTTTGATTCGCCCTGTCTATGATGATGTTTTTATGCTCAAAAACGAAAAAGGCAAAATTACCACGCCCGAAGTCGCGTGTGTACGCAAGCAAAATAAATATGGTTTTTTGGAACTCAAAGAAAAACAAATTCTGCCTACCAACTTTGATAAAATTGCTTTTTTACAACAATTAGAAATCGTAGAAAAAGATAAAATAAGCACTCATTTGCTCGTAAAGGTTTGGCTGAATGGTAAATGTGGCGTGATGAATTTGACCAAAAAAACAGAAATTCCAATAGAATATACTGATATTCAGCCTTTTGAAAACGAATTGGCATTGGTGCAAAAAGACGGAAAATTTGGTTTTATCAATGTGGAAGGCAAAGAAAAAATTGCTATCAAATACGATTTTGCGTATTCGTTTAGGCATGGAATCGCTATCGTCAAAAAGGGTGAAAACTTTGGTGCCATCAATGCGGAGAAGAAAGAAGTCATCAGTTTTGACTATCAAAATTTAGCATATCTGGTGGAAAAACCCAAAAAAGGAAATGATGCACAGGAATTTCTTGCCCAATTCCTCAAAGCCCAAAAAGGGGAAAAATATGGTGTCATCAACCAGCAAGGCAAGGCTATTATTCCTTTTGACTATGCCGAATTGACCTTAGATGTCAAAGGGTTTGGTTTCAAAGTCAAAAAAGAAAAAGACTCGGTGGAGGAATTTGTGATGATGCCTACGGCGAGTAGTACCAAGTAAGTAAAAAGTGGTTGGTGCGCTTTTTTCGCGCCAATCATTGAATTAATTATTTTTTTATCCACCTCAATTCATACAAATCCTTTCTTCTGTCTTTCAAATTACGAACACTACCTTTGATGTTTAACTCTTTGAGCAGGCTCAAATCTACGTCTGCAATGATAGCAACCTCCGTATTGGGCGTTGCCTCGGCAATGACGGCATTGTTGGGGAAAGAAAAATCAGAAGGCGAATAGACTGCAGATTGGGCGTATTGGAGGTCGATGTTGGTAACTCTTGGCAAGTTCCCTACGCTACCTGCAATGGCTACGTAGCACTCGTTTTCGATTGCCCTTGCCTTAGCGCAGTGGTGAACGCGGTGAAAGCCGTTCTGCGTATCCGTCATAAAAGGTACGAACAAAATCTTAATTTCCTTGTCGGCAAGCAATCGGCTCAGTTCGGGAAATTCGACATCATAGCATACCAAAATGCCAATTTTGCCAATGTCTGTATCAAAAACTTTGAGTTTTGTGCCACCAGTAACACCCCAATAGTTCTTTTCGTCGGGCGTGATGTGTAGTTTGTACTGCGCGTCCCATGTTCCGTCGCGACGGCAGAGAAAGGAAACATTGTATAAATCGCCATCTTTGTAGAGAGGCATACTTCCCGCAATGATGTTTATATTATAGGAAAGGGCATATTCTACAAACCTTTGTACTAATTCTTCGGTGTAGCCTGCCAGTTTTCGCATTGCCATTGCCGCATTTTCCTCATTAAACTGCCCTATCAGTGGCGCAACGAAAAGTTCGGGGAAAAGAATAAAATCGGCTTTGTAGTCGCTGACCGCATCAATAAAAAACTCTACATTGCTCAACCAAGCTTCCATGCTGGGTACATTACGAAGCTGCATCTGGACTACGCCCAGCCTCACGACAGACTTTCCCCCGCCAATCAGTTTTTCTTTTTCTTCATAGTAAATATTATTCCACTGCAAAAGCGTAGCATAAGCCATAGATTCATTGTCTGTGGGCAGGTAATTGGTCAGGATTTTTTTGACGTGAAAATCATTACTCAACTGAAAAGAAAGAATGGGGTCATAAATGTCCTTGCTTTTTACCAAATCAATGTATTTTCTGGGGGTGATTTCTTTGGCATATTTGGCATACCCAGGGATACGCCCGCCAGCGACGATGCTTTCCAAATTGAGGTTTTCGCACATCTCTTTTCGCGCATCATACAGCCTCCTTCCGAGCCTCATACCCTGATATTTGGGGTGAATAAAAAGGTCTATGCCGTACAGCACATCTCCGTCAGCGTCATGGGTGGTAAACTTGTAATTGCCTGTGATTTGCTGGTAGGTGTGGTTATCGCTGTATTTTTTGTAATCTACTATCAGGCAAAGCGCGCAAGCAACGACCTTGCCTTTGTCCTCGATACAAATCTGCCCTTCGGGAAAGATATTAAGCAAACTCTGAATGTCCTCGTAAAGCCATAGCGAATCGCCAATGTTAGAATATACCTGCGACATGATTTCGACCATGTCAGGATAATCTTCTAAGCGAATGTTGCGAAGCAATAATTTATGCTCAGAAGATGAGGCAGAGTTATCTTCGTTATTAATACTATTGTTGATATTGACGGAAATTGATTTTTCTTTGACCACCATAAAGAAAGGAAAGATTGATTTTTTTGCAAAGATATGCTATTTTATCATTTTTTCAAAGAAATGAAAACACAATAAAATCATTTTTTTGATACTCTGACAATTTTTGTGGAAAGTTCCCCCCGCTAAAGCGAGGGGTTAATCTAACCCCTCGCTTTAGCGGGGGGAACTCGTAGAAACTCAGTCTGCCACAAAAATTGTCAGACAACCATTTTT
>JAAFJS010000361.1 GCA_013298985.1 Cytophagales bacterium | reverse complement strand
TCAAAATCGTACAGCGTGAGTTGGCGAAGCTCGTAATAAGCCGTCCAAGAGCTACGCAAAGAGGTGAGGTACTGACGCTTGGCATTGTCTTTTGCCGCCAAGATGCTGATTAATTCGTTGATGGTGATTTTGGAAATCAGGTAGCGATTTTGGGCAATATCGTAGCTTCGCTGGGCAACCTCGTCCGAACGCTTGGCTATTTTGAGTTGCTCTCTCAGAATCTTGAACTGGCGTGCTTTCTGCAACACTTCTTGCTCAAAAGTGCGCTCGTCCTGCCCTACAAGGGTTTTGGTAACTTCCTCATTGGCAAGTGCAGTTTGGATTCTTGCCTTCTGCCTTCCCCAATCCAAAATAGGAATTTGTAGCGTAAGGTTAAAAACCTGCTGACTTTGCACGTTGGCGTAGGCATCACCAAAAGTAATAGCACGATTTGTAAAGCCCACAGAACCAGATAGATTCATGTCTATACCATTGTCGCCACGCGCTTGGGCTACATTTCTCTCGCTTTCCAAAATGCGACGTTTAAAAGCAATATAGCGTTCTCGGTTAGCCTTTGCTTGCTCAATAGCTACTTGCTCATCTATGGGAAAATCAGGGATTTCGTCAGGTTCTACTAAAACAAATTCACTGAAATTTGCCTTATTTCCCAAGAAATTCCTAAGCGAAAGCAAGTTGTTCTGAAAATCTAATTGGGCTTGTGAAAACTGCTGTGAGGCATTCATCACGCCAAGTTCGAGTTGAAGTAACTCATTTTCAGCTATTTTGCCCATTTCGTATCGCCCTTGCGCGATGCGATAAATCGTATCGTTGTTTGCCAGATTTTTCTTTGCCAAGTCCATGCTGATTTGCGAGAGCAACAAATCAAAAAATAAGCCTGTGGCACGTACAGAAAGCACTTCTATATCTTCTGAATACTTTTTGACGGATTCCTCGTAGCGCAAAGGCTCTATTTTTTTGTCCCAAAGCAACTCGTTAAACACAAAAAGTGGTTGCTCAAAACTAATGAAAGCGGGTGTAGCCAAAAAAGAAGTATTGCGGTTATTTCCGAAAATATCAAGGCGTTGCAATCCTGTATTGACCCAAATAGAGCCTCCTGTGGCACTGATGACCTGCCGCAAGCCCAGCGTCATATTGTTTTGCATAAAACTTTGATTGACAAAGGCAAGCTCGCCATCAGGTAGCGTAATGGGGTTGATAGCTCGGTTAAAATTGGGCAGATTTCCACGCAAGACCAACTGTGGCTTGTAGTTGGACTGGAAAGTGCGAAATGCCCAGTAGCGGTTATTCTTACTATTTGCCGCCAAAAGTGCCGAAGGAGATTCCTCTTTGGCTATCTCGATGATTTGTTTGAGGGTAAGTTTTTGTTGCGCTTGTGCGTGCGTACCTGCCAGCATGAGGAGGCAAAGCAATAATTTTTTGACGAAGTTTAAGTTCTTGATTTTCATGTAAATAGGCGTTTTTAAATGTGAAAAAATAAATTTTTGATTATAATTAGGACTGTTCTATCCATTCAATTTCTTCTTTGGTCAATTCATACAATTCGTATAGCTTTTCATTGATTAGTTTTTCATTGTGCTTAATGCGCCTGTCTATCTGCTCGATTTCGTGCGCCAATTTGAGAGAAACCTTTTTTTCGTGTAAATCTAATAAACTAACAACTGATTTAATAATTTGATTGTGTGCATTTTTCTCGCTTCCGTTTTCAAAATCAATAGACTTAATAGGTATTTTAGATAGATATTCAAAAATTAATTGATACCCATTCTGAATTTGAGTACAATAATTTGAAATGAGAAACCAGCCTAATTTCGAGTTAAGTAAACCCAATAAATATTTATCGTCTTTGGGAATAAACCAAACAGAATTATTACAATACAAACCCTGTATATCAAATGTAAAAGCATTTTTAACTTGTAAAACTTGATACATAATTTTAGGTTGCTCAAAAGCCTCATAATAAGCACATTTGCGAAGTTCCCACCAATATTGACCCTTATCATAACGTTTTTCAGCTTGCTCTTTAAAAGGTAATAAATATTCTGAAATTGCTGAATAGTTTTTTTGTAACCAATCAAATGGACTATCGGAATTGTTAGACTTAGCTTTTGTCCAGCCACTTGGCATGAAAATTAGCCATCGTTGTACGTTCAAATTTTCATAATAGTGCAAATCTTTTCCTGCTAAAAATGGTTTAATTAACTCTTTATTTTTTTTATCTTTTTTGATAAGCCTATTTTTAGTTTCTGTATCTATCACAAAAGCCTCGTTCAATCCCGTAATTAAGCCTCTATAAGCTAAATTATTGATATATTGAGATAAGGGCATACCTTTTTGATTAAGTTTATCTAAAACAGATTGTTTTTTTGAATTAGATAAAGACCAGCTTTCTTGTTTAAGACTCTTTTTGTTTACCAAAAAATTATGCTCTTTTACATAATCTCTTAGTTGCAACTCGAACAGTGTTTTTACATTAGTTACTGGAAAAAAATCTGAGTTATTATCTTCATTATCAGATATATCAATTCCATTTTTCATTAATAAAATGCAGGGATAAGCCGCTACATGACCAAAAACGGGTAAATCTCCAAAATCAACAATCTCAACAATTTCTTTTTGGCTTAGTATTCCTCTCAGTTTTTCTGCATACTTTGCTTTAAACCATTTATTAGCGACAATTACACCATATAAACCACCACTTTTTAATAGTAAAAACGCTTTTTCAAGGAAATAAACATACAAATCTGCTGTTTTCTCATAAGATTGAAAATGACTTTCTAAGTAATCCTTTTGATTTGCAAATAAATCTGCTCTCACATACGGCGGATTCCCAATCACCAAATCAAATCCTCCCTGTTTAAAAACCGCCTTAAAGCCTTCCTTCCAATCAAAAACATTGATTTTGCGCTCCTCTTGTGGGGTCAAAAACAAACCATTATCGTAAAAATCGGGAGCAATCAGCGAGTTCCCACACAAAATATTATAGTCCAAAGTCGGCAATACTTTCTGCTTGAAAAGTTTATTTTCTGCCTCCATGCTCGACTGCGTTTCGCCCTCTAAACACTTGATTAAGAGAGATAATCTACTCACTTCCACCGCTTGCGAATCAATATCTACCCCGAAAATATTGTCGAGCAAAATCTGCTTTTTTACAGAAGTAGTGAGTTTATTTTCGTTTGTCAAATATTTGCCTCGTTCTTTGTTATTTTCTTGATAATGAGCCAAGTAATAATCCAAATGATAGTGTAGCAAATAATCATACGCCCCAAGCAAAAACGAACCCGACCCGCAAGAAGGGTCTAAGACCTTGATTTTGCTAATTTCTTCGGGTGTTTTGCCTTTGATGAGCTTGCCAAGCGTGTTCTCTACGATGTAATCCACAATGTACTGCGGGGTGTAGAAAACGCCAAACTCTTTCCGCATTTCGGGGAATTGGGCAATAAAACTTTCGTATAAATCACCGTATTCTCTCGCTGTCCGCAGTTTTTCCTTGTTTTTAAGCAGGTAATCTGTCCAAAGAGAAAGAAAGTTAGTTTGCATCTATCAATTCAATTTCTTCTTTTGTCAATTCATACAATTCGTATAGCTTTTCA
>JAAFJS010000362.1 GCA_013298985.1 Cytophagales bacterium | reverse complement strand
TTTCAGATGCGCGGTAGGTAGCTTAAAAACGAGGCATATTGTTTATTCTCAGATTTTTACACTCCCTGTTACAGCCTTTTCTGACGCTCAGGGCTATTATATGAGCTGGGAACGTTGCTGTAGAAATGGTATTATCGAAAATATAAGTAATCCAGGTGCTTCGGCGCAGGCTTTTTATATGGAGTTCCCTCCAATTACGCGCAACAGTAGTACCTTTATCAATTCTACCCCCTCTCTCCCTCTTCCTACCAATCCGTATGCCTGTCTTAATCAGCCCTTTACACTGAATTGGGGAACTACTGACCCTGATGGCGACCAGTTGGTTTACTCCTTACGCACCCCCACAAATGGCAATGCAAATCCGCTTAAAGTGATGGTTTTTGGGCAACCCGCGCCTTATGCACCTACCAACTGGCTGGCTGGCTATGATGTAAATAATATGATAAAAGGCAATCCTGCGCTCAATATTTCACCAAATGGAATACTGACCATGACTCCCTCTCAGACAGGGCTTTTCGTATTTGCGGTCGTGTGCGAAGAACGCAGAAATGGCATAAAAATAGGAGAAACAGTGCGTGAGTTCCAAGTCATGGTGCTGGACTGTGGTGGTAATACTGCGCCACAAGCAAAGCTCAAACTGATTGATAGTGAGGAGTTTTATGATGCAAGTGATGTGATGGTAATAGATGTAAATGCTACAAATAAATGCACAAAACTTCAAGTTACTGATGTAGATAATAATACCATTATCAAGGCAAAAATTACAGGGACAGGCTTTAATGCAGAAGGCATTTTGAAACAATTTTCAGGAAACATTGCCAATGGGCAGACGGATAAATTGCTCTTAGATGTTTGCTTTGACCAACTGCCCGCAAGCTGTAAGCCTTACGAAATAGAGTTTGAGGTGCAAGATAATACCTGCGGCTCTCCACTTTTTAATCGCTTGAAAGTCAAAGTTTTAATTCAAGATAACTCCAAACCCATCAAACCTATTTTAGAGTGTATTTCTTTCAATGAAAATGGAACAAAAACAGCTACGTTTGGGTATGAGAATTTTAATACACAAGTAGTGGCGATTCCTGTGGGTGAGAAAAACAAAATTATAGGTGCAAGTTTTGCAGGACAAGCTACTGATTTTCAGGTAGGTAGATGGTATAATGCTTTCCAACTCACTTACTCAGGCGAGCAAGTGCCAACTTGGGAAATTACGATAGGTGATTGTCAGAAAAATATAAACGACAATGCTGTTACCGTATGTTCTACGCCTTGTAGCCCTGAAAAAGAACGGTTTTTAGTCAAAAATTTGGCAAATCAGGCTGGATTTGTCTTAGCATCACCTGAAAAAATTATGATGGACTTTCAGGAAGGGGCGTACATTGAAATCAATGCAGACCACAGTGCCTACCTATTTGCAGACGTAAAAATAAAAAGTAGTGAAAGCTCATTTGTGCCTACTGGAAGCCTCTGGCGTTTGCGCTTACATTTAGACAAATCAGCAAAGCCTTTCTGTGCCAATAAAGGCGAACTGGGTGATTTGATTACCGAAGATGTAATAAAAAGTTGGAACTACTTTGAAATCAATACTTTAAAAAGTAGCCTGACTGCACTCAACGGATTGGGGTACATTAGTTTATCTCAAAAATTTGGAGATAATAAAAGTAACTTTACTCCTCAAAACTGCTATGGCTTCCAGTTAGGCAAAGGTGCGAACGGCAAAAATGATGGCATAGGCGCATCTTCTCAGTTATTTTTTAGCATTAACTATCGTGATGAAAAAGCAATAGGGAGTTTGAATGTAGATTTGGAATCTATTTGTGAACCCTTACCTCCTGTTTGTCAGGATTTTGCGATTAGAGTGATAGAATATAATGAGAAGAAAACCAAAGATGGCAATCCGATTGATAGCGAAGAAACGCGAAGACGCAATGACCCGCAACGAGCTTTGGGCGCACCGCAGGAGAATGACACTTACAACTTTATTTCCTTGGGTTTTGGCGGTTCTATCGTATTGGAGCTGGGTAGCCCAGTCTATGACCACAACAAATTTGGCATCAATGCGACAAATCCTAACACACCTGCCAATAAAAAAGTGAGTTTTGCAGATTTGGTCGTAGTAGAAACAAGTTTTGGGCGCGCTACACAGACTTGCGGCATCAATCAAGATGAAAATTATCCCGAACGCGCCAGATTTTATGGGACAGAATCTTTGGACAAAGAATGGGTATTTTTGATAGAAGAATGTAGGACTACTTTTATAGACGTAGCCCCAGCGATTAGGGCAGGGCATAAATATGTCAAGTTTTTGAAGGTAGTCGATGTTTCTGACCCTGCGTACTTTATAGGCACTGCTGAGGGCTATGACGTAGATGGAGTCATTACCTGCCCCGAAACGGTGAGATTGGCAATCGAAGGTGGTGAAGGCAGAGCAGCCCTCTTAGATGCGCGCACAGAGCAGTTAGGTCGATTTGATGGGCAGTTTTTCAATCGTGCGCCTAACAGTGCCACCTCTTATTTTGCTCATCTCTATCCAAATCCTGCGGCTGAAAAAGTGTTTTTAAAGGTCGCTTCGCCAGAGGATAATGAGGTGCAAATCTCCATTTTTGACGTAACAGGCAAGGTATTAAAAAACCTACACCTGCCTTTTGTCGAAGGGAACAATGAAGTAGAAATCAATTTGGCGGGTTATAGCAAAGGGCTGTACCTCATCAAAATCAATACAGAAAGTGGCACATTTAGCCGCACTTTCAAGATGGTCAAAGAGTAAGCAAATCTCTATTTTCATCATAAAAACTGTTTATCTCTTTACCAATTAGAGATAAACAGTTTTTTTTATACCTTGCATCATATTTCCGACGTTGATAGTTAGGTTATCTGATAATTTTTGCGAAAACATATTTTTTGGTTACAAAATTGATGAAAATATTACTTGCGTTTAGCTTGATTTTTGTGAGTAGAAATTGCTATAAAATTTAAGAAAACAATGCAAAAGAAAATATTGATTTTGTTATCAGAATTTTAGTTTTTCCTACAAAATTTAATGACAATGCGAGAAGATAATTTTAAACTATTAATTAAATTCATAGGGCTGCTTTTTGTGTTGTTTTTCATTGGTTATTATTCTTTTTCTGATTTAAAACTGAATTATGATAGACATCTTAAAAATTATGACGCAGAAATTGAAAAATATTTAAAAGACAATGATTTAGAATACATAGAAAAGAGAACTCCGAGCAATTTGGATTGGGAAAATAGCCCTTTTGAAAAACCACCAATGATTAGTATTCAACCCATATCAATAAATGGCAAGTCATACAGCAGTACGAAGTATCAAATAATTATTGCATCAAGAAACAAGAAAAGGTATCATATTTGGGTGCGAATAAAAACTGAATTTTTCAGCAACCCAGCACTTACTTTTGCAGAAAAAGAAGAATGAATCAATTTTTTTAATTCATTGAAAATGAAACAGATATAAATGAAAACACACATTACAAATTTCCTCATCATTTTGTTGCTCTTGTTCGTATTTTCGCTAACAGAAGCACACGCAGAAATCATTTTGCCCAAG
>JAAFJS010000360.1 GCA_013298985.1 Cytophagales bacterium | reverse complement strand
GTGCAGCTTGTGATAATGTGATTGAATTTAGTGCTGCTAACATTTTCGCACTTTGCTCGAAATCGCCTTTTAAAAAGCGTTTTACTGTTTTATGAAGTTTTTTTATAGTTTTGAATCTGAGAAATGTTTGTTGTTTGACCACGAAAAGGTATAGCTTTTCTATACCTTTTGCAAACACTTATCGCTATAAGTATCTGAAATAATGATACTTATAGCTACTTTAATAACAACAAGTTAAAAATTTGACAGAAGCACTCTTGTTATTTACAGCTTCCAACACGCCCCAATCCCAGTCCATAAAATCCAAGCCTTCATTGAACGAAATTGATGAAAAAATGATTTTGGGAAAAGAAGGATTACCACTAAAACCAATCATCAAAAAAATATGGGGCGAATTATTGGCATAGATTACGGCACTAAGCGCGTGGGCGTGGCAGTTACAGACCAGCTAAAGCTCATTGCGACCGCCTTAGACACTGTTCACGCCAAAGATGTCATCAAGTTTTTGCAGGACTACGACAAGGACGAAGACATTGAGGCATTTGCGATAGGAATGCCCAAAAAGTTAGACAATACCGAAACCAATAATACCATTAACGTAGTTAATTTCAAAAAACAGTTGGCAAAGGCTTTTCCTGACACAAAAATATATGACATTGATGAAAGGTTCACCTCGTCCATTGCCCAGCAAACCATGATTGCGGGCGGCATGAAAAAAAAAGACCGCAGGAACAAGGCAAATGTAGATAAGATTAGCGCAGTGCTTATTTTGCAAACTTACTTGGAAATGAAGGATTTGCTGAATCCATAAGCAAAAAAAATTACATTTTTGCTTGATTTTTTTTCTAAATAATGCAGATAAATCAATTTTTTTCCTAAATTACATCATTAATCAAAAATCAATAGATAGATATGAGTCAATACATGATAGATATAAATCTTCCTGCCAGCCCAACAGAAGAGTTTTTTTCCTTAGTACCCAAACAAAGGGCAAAAATTAATGCGCTGATGAATGAAGGTGCTATCGCAAGTTACACATTGTCAGAGGACAGGACAAGACTTTGGGTACTGGTCAATGCAGAAACCGAAAGCGAAGTCATGGACATTTTGTATGGGTTTCCTATGCTCAAATTCATGCGTTTCAAGATTCACTCACTCATGTTTCATCAGATGGTTTCTTTTCGTTTCCCTGCTATTTCGCTGAATTAAGCAGCGCGTATGTGCATATAGCGAGTGGCTTGCCCACCAAAATCGTCAGCAAGCCACTCGCATTACACCCCCAAATTGTAGTTTCCTTAGATTTTATAACTACTTTTGACTACGCCAAACCACCAGCTATCAGGCACTAACTTACGCAACCAGAGCAACATAGGCGCAGGACTGCCCACAGGATAGCGCAATTTTTTACTTCCATCAGTTGCCGCTTTGAACACTGTTTTTGCCACCACCATTGGCGATTCGCCTTTATTGCCTGCGTCCATGGACACTTTTTCTACCTTTTTGACAAATTCTTTATACATAGTCAAGTCATCGCGCATCACGAACTCTCTGCTACGACCATAAAACTCAGTTTTGATAGCACCAGGCTCTACTATCTTGATTCGGATATTCATTGGGGCAAGCTCGTACATCAGAGCCTCACTGAACCCCTCCACAGCCCACTTTGTGCCATGATAAATGCTGTAAAGTGGGAAAGCCAAGCGACCGCCCATAGATGCTATCTGAATAATCGTACCGCCATTTTGCTCGCGCAGGTACGGAATTGCCTCACGTGTAACGCGCATAAGTCCAAAAACATTGGTATCAAACTGGCGCGCAATCACATCATCTGACATTGCCTCAAAAACACCATCAACCCCATAGCCAGCATTGTTTACAATCGCGTTGATGCCACCAAAATCTTTTTTGATAACTTCTAAGGCAGTGCGAATCGTATCCGTTTTGGTAACATCTAAGGCATAGCATCTGATATTGGCTAACTTGTTCAATTCCGGCTCTTTATCAGGGTTTCGCATCGTGGCGGCTACGTTCCACCCCTGCTGTGCAAAATATTGGGCGATGGACTTTCCTATTCCAGAAGAAGCACCTGTAACAAGAACTGTGTTTTTTGTCATCATTTTTTGTATTAATTTATTTATGAATATTTATTCATTTATTGATAAAAAATAAAATTTAATTGCTAAACTATTGAAAATGGTGATTACAATGTATAATAATGAGCTTTCCCCACTGTTTGCGCGTCATTTTGCCAAAGTAAGTATGGCTTGCCCACTCGCTATCAGATTGGGTCTTGTATGCCTTTGTCAATATTTGAAACAGTTGTTGTTTCTCAGTTTCAAAGTCAAATTCATCGTTTACTTTGAGGGTAGATGGCGTTTCTGCATTCAATGGAAACTTTTGTAAAACCTCTAAAATAACAAATTTTGTAATGTTCCTGCTCACCAGATTGCTCTTATCCGCGAGTTGGTAAAACCCCAATCCGCTACCAGTCGCCAAATTAAGATGGTGCAACATTTGGCTTACTGACATCTTGCCCCAGTTTTTTTTGCTATCAGGTTTGACATTTTGAAGGCGTGTCATCAATGCCTCATAGTTTTTCTCTTCAAAGAAATTGGTGTTTTTTAGTTTTTGATATTTCATATTTTTTAGTTTTTGATACTATCCCAAGCCAAGCGAAATGCCTGCTCTAATATATTTTGTGCTACGCAAAATTTGCCCTCAGCGTGATAGCGCACCAGTTCGTGAATAGGTCCCATCAGTTGGGCTATCAGCAATTCTGTTGGAAAATCTTTGACCAAATGCTCGTTCTTTCCAAGTGCCAGCAAGTCATAAATCGGCTGCAAGAGGTGTTCTGCGGTGCTTCTCACTTCCTCACTCAAAAATGGTGAACGGTAATACTGCTCCAAAAAAGCGGATTCCTGCGGAGATGCCAAGCTCACCTGCGCGTACTGAAACCACAGCTTGCGAAAATTACTCATAAAAGGCTGACTCGAATCGTAGCCGTCCATGTAGGCGGCAACAGTTTTGTTTTTCAGCCACAAATAAAGCTGGTTAATAAGGTCGTTTTTATCTTGGAAATAAATATAAAGTGTACCCGTTGCTACACTTGCTTCTTTTGCCACATCACCCATGCGAAGCCCGCTAAAACCTTGTTTTAGCACCAAGCGAAGTGTTGCCTGATAGATAGCCAGTAGTTTGTCTATGTCTTTTTCTCTTGCCATAATTTTGATGGTGCAAACATAAGTGAATAAATATTCATTTCTAAAATTTTTAACATAATTTTTGAGTTTTTTACTGAAAACAAAAATTGGTTTATATTTTTTCTATCCGACTATATTGATAACCAGTTTATTATCATTTGCTTACCATACTCCGTAATGTACGATTTGGGGTGAAACTGTACGCCGCGCACATTGTACTCCTTGTGGCGCAACCCCATGATATTCCCAAACTCATCTACTGCTGTAATTTGATTGACATTAAAAATATTGAAAAACAAATGGAAGACCTTGTCAAAAATGACCCTGAATTGAAAAAAAATAATGGTTCATAAAAAGTTATAGCGCAAGCTATCCACATTCAGTAAGTACCCTTCTTCTAAGGGTTTGAAAATCAAGATAACCAAAAGCCCTTCGGATAATACTTCGGATATGATTATTAGTGCCTTCTA
>JAAFJS010000036.1 GCA_013298985.1 Cytophagales bacterium | reverse complement strand
ACTAAAATTGCATTTTTTTCATTGACAAAAATTTCGTAATCCCCTTCCATATTGGTTACTGTCCCATAGTCTGAACCTTTTACAAAAACTGTAACCCCAGGGAGTCCAGAGCCATCATCTTCATCTACTACTCTGCCTTTAATTGTATATTTCCCTTTTGCCCTGATAGTAATTTTTCTTTCTACTTTGATGGGTGTATATTGGCTGGTTTGATTTTCAGGCGTTTTTTCATTGATGAGTGAGATAATTTCAGTCATGTCAGTTACTTTTTTGAGGTTTTCTAAATCAAATCGCTCAAAAGTAATGCTGTCTGTGCCAATTTTTACTGAATCTTTGATGTATAACTCATTTTCTGAGGAAAGAAACAAACAGCGATAAATTCCTTCACTTAATCCACTGATTTGGTCATGGTTATTGGTTTGGTACGCATCTGTAAAAGTGCCAGAAGCATATTTTTTCATGAACAGATAGGTGATTTTTGTATTTCGTTGAATTTCAAAAGAATACACGCTTTTATGCACTGCTGTATAAAAATTAGGATTGGGTCTGCTTGCCTTTGCTTTGTAATAAAATAAGGGGTCTTCTTCTTTGATAACTTCTTTGGGAATCAAGTCCTTAGCTGTCAATACTTTATCAGAAAGTGGCAGTTGATTAATGTTAGTAATTGGCAGTTTTTTTCCGATGAAATCTATGATATTTGTGATAGGCTTTTTTTCAAAAATAATATCTTGGTAATTATAAACGTAAATAAAATCACTCCTTTTCATCAAAGAATCTTTGATTGCTTGATTGGACTGGAAATAATAATAATAACCGCTTTCGTGCTTTATTTGTCTTGAAAAACCTGCTTTGACTAATAAATCAACTTCTTGATGGTGAGGAACTACACCCAAAATTATTCTATCTTGCCAGCCTCCTTTTTTTGAATAAGGATAATAGGAATAGTTTGTAATCGTTGCCACATCATAGTACAAAGTATCACGTTTGGTTAAAAAATTTTCTTGATTCTTAAACAAATCAAATCTATTGACAATCAATAAGTTATTTTGCAAAGTAGCTAATTCCTCTTTGGTAAATTCATTGCTTTTTTTGGTGTATTTTATCTTGCTCAAATTGGATTTGGCAATACGAGCATCAAAACTCAAAAATAGTTTCTGATTGGGCTTAATCAATACGCTATCTATCTCATATTCATTGCGATAGGTTCGCATACGCAAGCGGTGATAACCTGCGGTGGCGGGGAAAGAATATTCGTTTACCAAATCTGTATTGCTATAATATACAAGCTGATTATCCAAGTACAGCATGATAATAGGTTCTGCATATCCTCTCGTAAAAATAAAAGGCGCAAATTGACTTACTTCGGCTGGCTCGTAATGTGTAAAAATTTGATTTTCAGGGTATAAAAATTTGTAAAACAACAAAGTATCCGCCAAAAGTGAATTTTTTATTTTGAAAGGATAGAGGCTTTCTGCGCCGCTTGCGCCTTTGATGTCCTTCTCAAAACTGTTGAAAGATGAGCGATAATAGGTATTGCTACCCAAATAAGGCAGGCGTGGGGCGTAGTAGCTCAAATCTTTTTTGCTGAACTGCCCATTGACCGAGTAGGCGGTCAGATTGGCATTTTTGACAGGTTTGCCACGAAAATCTTTGACACTGACCTCTATTTCAGCTTTTTGACTTGGGAAAACCATCGCAGGTTGCTTGCTTTCCACCATGAGCCGACTTTCATTAATTTTGGTGCTGTATTCATTGCTTTGCACTTTCCCACCCCAAATATACTGGACAGACAGGGCATAGCCGACTTCGGGATTCCTATTGGTTCGTTCACTCCAAACAAATAATGTGTCTGTCGTTTGCCCTTGTGCAATTAGTTTTTGATTGAAAAAAATAGAATACCAAACTGGAATACCATGATTATTAATGATTTGCGCCTTGATATTTTTACTTTCATCATAAAAAATTCCCGCCTGTACGCCCGATTCTTCCTTGGGAAAATCATAGCTCTTATCTACTTTTTCGCCAAAGTAAAAATCGTAAGAAAGTGCAAACGGATTGATTTTTTCGCTGAAAGGAAAGGTGATTTTCTTTTCTGTGCTATAATCGTTGTGAAGGTCAATCCAAAGTTCACCTTTTAAACCTGTCGGGTCAGATAAACCTGTCAGGTCTTGAAGTCCCCTGCCGTTGTCCGAGTCCCCTCGGACAACATCAGCCTTTATCATTCCCTTTTCCACCTTTACTTCTATACGTTCTTTGATTCCTAAGTAATTGAAAACGAAAGTAGTATCGTGTTTTTCATTGTTACTATTGTTAAAACTTGCATGGACACGATAGCTCACGTCTGCACCCAAGGAAAGCAGGGAATCAGGCACCACGATTTTGGTTTCTCCAAGTGGCTCTAAGGGAATTTCCGTTTCCCAAAGGATTCGTTTCAGAAAAACTTTGTCCTCAAAATACTGATTGACATGGTCTATTTCTATTTTGAGGGCAACCCTTGCGTCCATGAGGTCAAGTCCATTGGCATCTTTTCCGCTTGCTATCAATGTAACTGCCTCATTTACATTATATTCTTCTTTCAAAGGTTTTATTTTGTAGGAAGTTTCATTGAGGAGGTAATCTTCTATACGAAAGCTATTTTTGATTAAAACATTACTTTTTTTGTCTGCAAACTCTATGGTGTAGTAAGCGTCTATCCTCAAAGAATCTTTCAGTGGCAATTCGAAGATAAATTCGCCATTGTCTGTGGGCGTTATTTCCTTCAAAAACTGTCTTTTGTAGTCATAACTCGATTGGAAATAGACGTTCAAGGGTTGATTGTAAGGCTTTCCGCTTTTACTTCTCACGATAAAAGCCTTCATTTTTACGGTATCTCTGGGCAGGTACTTGGGCTTGTTAAATACCAGATAACCAGTATGTTTGTTGCTATCTCTGAACTTTTCTTTTTTCTCAAAAAGTCTTTCAAACCATCTCTCTATGTTGTTAAAAAAATTTCCATAACGAATATTTCTCACCAAATTGCGAATGGGGTGATAGGTATAGCGATAGACAAAGCGGAGTGGAGTCCTGAAAATCAGGTTGTTATAAGTTCGCTTTATCCAAGAATTGTTGTGATTGCGCTGTATTTGGAAAAATGAAGTATGCCCCTGATAATGCACTGCTAAAAAGCCTTGTTTGTTACTCCTTCCTAAAAAGTAGCTTTGTGTACCTTTGCTAAAAGGGATATTTTTTTGCCCAAGACGCACCGTTGCACTTTTTACTGCTTCACTTAACGTATCCAATACCAAAATAGAAAAATCTCTGGAATTGTTAAGTATCTCTATATCAGTATTATTCACAGAAATAAGTTTGAAACTGAGACTATTTCTATCCGTCCTTGCCTCCAAATAATGCCCCAAGCGCAAGGGTTTCCGATAAGCACTATCCGCAGGGAAGGAATCTATCAAGGTGTGCAAGTCTTGCTCTTTGATGTCCGCATAGTCGTCCTCGTCCGTTTTAATCAGTCGTTCTGCTTGCTCGTTACTAATTTTGAAAATATAAGCAAAAACGCCCTTTTGCCTTGCCGTAGTAAGCGATTGAGCATGAGCAAGTTGGGTGCATAAAATAGCAAAAAGAGTTAAAAAAATGTAGCTGTGTTTCATGTTGTTGTGCGCTTTACAGGTTAAAAAAGATACATTATACACGTAAGTTACCTATTTTTTCCTTACAAAACCATAAAATGCTCAAAAAATCACCCCAACTGCCCCTTTTACACTTCTTAACACCTTTTCAAGCCACATTAACCTACGCCAATACCTTTTTGATGTAGTTTTGAAATGTAAATCTTTCAAATACACAAATTAATTTATGAAAAAACTATTCTTTTTACAAGCCATTTTTTGTTTTTTATTTACCTCACAAATCGTTGTAGCTCAGAAAGTTACACTTCGGGGAGTGGTGGCAGATTCAGCCTCCAAGCCCTTGGAATTGGCAACGGTGATGCTCTTGCAGGCAAAGGATTCTGCGCTAATGACCTTCTCGCGTACCAATGAAAAAGGCGAGTTTGAGCTAAAAAATGTAAGTATTGGCAATTATTTACTCAAAATCACGTACATAGGTTTCAAAAGTTATCATAAACTGATTGCAGTAGCGCAGAGTCCAGAACTCAATCTTGGAAAAATACAAATGGAGTTTCTCACCAAAGAGCTGGCAAGCGTAACCGTCCAAGCAGAAAAAGCCCCTGTAACTTTCAAACAAGATACGATAGAATTTAATGCTGGCTCGTTCAAAACCAAAGAAAATGCAGTGGTCGAAGATTTGCTCAAAAAACTACCTGGCGTGGAAGTGCAGCGCGACGGAACTATCAAGGCGCAAGGCGAAACCGTACAACGCGTTACGGTCAATGGTAAAGATTTCTTTGGGCGCGACCCCAAAATTGCCACGCGTAACCTGCCCGCAGAAGCCCTCGAAAAAGTCCAAGTCTATGACCGTAAGTCTGACCAAGCTATTTTTTCGGGCATTGATGATGGACAAAAAGAGAAAACCATCAATTTGGAATTAAAGGAAAAGTACAAAAACGGTGGATTCGGAAATGTAATGCTGGGCGTGGGAAATGACAAGCGATATGAAAACAGATTGAGCTATAATCGTTTTAACAAACAAGGGCAAATTTCGGTCTTGGGCATGGGCAATAATATCAATAAACAAGGTTTTTCCATTGATGATTATATGAATTTTTCAGGTACTACGCGTAGTATGATGGGCGGCGGTGCGGTGCGGATTCAACTTGATGCAGACGATATGGGCGGGATTCCACTAAATTTTGGTGGCAGAAATTACGGATTTATGACCAACTGGGCGGCAGGCGCAAATTTTAGCAAAACATTTAGTCCCAAAACTGAAATCACAGGAAATTATTTTTATAACTGGCTAAACCAAAAAATAGACCAAGACGTAGATAGGAAAAACTTTCTGCCCACAGGCACATTTTCTTCTTTGCAAAATAGCACACAAGATAATACCAATAACAATCACAGATTCAACCTGATAGCAGAACACAAACTTGATTCTGCCAACTCATTCAAGCTCACGTCTGCCTTTACTTTTAACCAAACCAATGCCTTTACAAGTAGCACAAGCAAAAGTCTGAACGACCAAAACGTACTCCAAAATGAAGGTGAACGCAAAAATCTACGGGAAGGTAACTCTCTGAATCTGAATAATGAATTGCTGTATCGCCACCGTTTCGCCAAAAAAGGACGCACAATTTCTGCCACATTTACCTTCAATGCAAGCGAGCAAAACAGCCAAGGCAGTTTGCAAGCCATAAACAAGTATTATAACTTTAATCCGCGCACCGAAAATATCAATCAGAAAAGCACCCAAGACAATAGTACCTATATGTTAGGAACGAATATCTCTTATACTGAGCCGATTGCAAAGAAAAAATACTTGGAATTTAACTATAATTTTCGCAACAATATCAATAATTCCAGTCAGGAAGTTTTTGACCTACGCGACAATGAGCAGTTGCTGAACCAAAACTTAACGAACAAATTTGATAACAACTTCGCTTACAACCGTTTGGGTGTAAATTATCGCTATAACCACAAAAAATATAATTTTTCCACAGGCATTAGTTTGCAAAACTCTAACCTGAATGGAAAACTCCTATTAAAAGATACAGAAATTCGCCGCACTTTTAATAATCTATTGCCCACCATGCGCTTTAATTACAATTTTTCTAACTCTAAACGCCTGAATATCAATTACGAAACCAATGTCCAAGAGCCAAGCATCACCCAACTCCAGCCCGTCGTGGATAACCGCGACCCACTCAATATTTATGTGGGCAACCCCAATTTACGCCCCGCCTATTTGCACAATTTGACTGCTAATTTCTCCACTTTTGACCCCATGACTTTTATTAATTTCTTTGGGTTTGTCAATGCTACCTATACCACCAATTTTATTACCACCGCCCAAAATATAGACAGGCAGTTGGCAAGAACCACTACACCCGTCAATGTCAAAGATAATTTACGCATTACCAGTAACTTATCCTTTGGTTTTCCTATCAAAAAACTCAATAGCCGTTTCAACCTCAGCACCAACAATACCATGATGCAAGGCGTGAACCTGCTGAATGACATAGCCAATAGGTTTACCCAGCAAACGCTTTCTGGCAGAGTGCGCTATGATTTCTCTTGGAAAGATTGGGTAAACTTAGGACTAAGTGCAGACATTAGCAAGCAAGAAACTAAGTACCAATTCAGTGAAAGACAGAATCAATCCTTTGTAAATCAGACCTATACGGCAGAAGGGAACTTTACTTTCCCCAAAGGATTTAGCTTCAATACGGACTTGGACTACCTTGTCTATCAAAGTCAAACCACAGATTTCAAACAAGAGATTCCTATTTTAAATGCTTCATTGTCAAAGACTTTCCTCAAAGCAAGTGCAGGCGAGGTCAAGTTTTCGGTCAATAATTTGCTGAACCAAAGCATCGGGGCGAGCCAGCAAGCGCAAATCAACTATTTGGAGCAAACGATTATCCGTTCGTTGGGTCGCTATTTTATGCTCACCTTCACTTATTCCCTCAACAAGGCAATGAATCCGAGCGCAGGAAGGCGCGGCGGCATGATGCGTGTGATTAGCAATTAATAAATTGGTTTTAACAAAAAAATGCTAAATTTTCGTCTTTGGGTATCTTTATGATTTGCGTAAAGTGTTGCTTGCAAAGTTATGCCAATTTTTCAGTAGTAGAGAAGCCTTTATAATGTTTTTTTCTTATCTTTGTAAAAACAAAAACACAAAAAACTATGCTTGGCAACTTAGATAATGAGGTAATTTTCAAAAAGGCATTTACCAATAAAATTGTGTTTACCGCCTTTGTGCGTGATATTTTGGGTATTGAAGTAGAAGTAGATAAGATTGAAACAGAGAAAAAATTTGAGCCTAAAATTGGCTACATAGACTTTGAATTGGACATCTTTGCTGAAACCATTGATAGGCGAATAGTTATTGAGATTCAACGAGTGGAGTATGATAGCCATTTTGACCGTTTTTTACATTACTTTCTCATGCTGATTGCAGAACAGCAAAAAAATGCCAAAGAGTACAATATTGACCAAACTGTTTATGTGATAGTGGTGCTTACTGCCCCTTACACCATCAGCGAAAAGAATGGAAAACCTATTCTTGATGAAGTGCTATTGATACAAATGAACCCGCAGACCTTAAAAGGAGAAATCAGAGATTTGTACGGTCATCAATTTGTGTGTTTGAATCCCAATCATCCAGACAAAGACACCCCCAAGCAAATCAGAGATTGGTTAGACCTCATTTATCAATCTATTTATAATCCACAAAGACCTTCTTTAAATACTGATAATGAAGGCATTAGAAAAGCAATAGAACTGATAAGTTTTGAGAATCTTAGCCCACAAGAACGAGCAGAGGCTAAGAAGAAAGAGGCAGCAAAAATAGTTTTGGCTAAAACTGAACAACACGCAAAACAAGAAGGGAAAATGGAAGGAGAACAAGAAAAAGCAATAGAAATTGCCAAAAACATGATAGCAGAAGGGTTTGATAATCAGGTAATTTCCAAACTCACAGGCTTAACCCCTATCCAAATAGACAAGCTAAGAACTGAAAGCTAATTTCCAAGCTATCTCCTGCCAAGAAAAAGGTAGCTTGGGAATGGAAGTTTTGGTTTTCCAATCTTATATTTCCTATTTATAACTTATTGATTATCAATGATAAAGGCTTGCTGGTCAAAAGACCTGCAAGGGTGAAATCCGAGCGCAGGAAGGCGCGGCGGCATGATGCGTGTGATTAGCAATTAATAAATTGGTTTTAACAAAAAAACTATTAATTTTGTTGCTTCGTTGAAATTGAAATTAACGGCTTTTTTTATTTGTAAAATCAATCATTCCCATTCCTAAGCATCAATAAACGGATACGATAAAAAACTATGAAACCTACTCTTTTAATCCTTGCGGCGGGCATGGGCAGTCGCTACGGCGGACTCAAACAGATAGACAGTGTTGGCGTAAATGGCGCGACGATTCTCGACTATTCGGTCTATGATGCCCTGCGTGCAGGTTTTGGCAAGGTTGTCTTGCTCATTCGCAAAAGCATCGAAGCTGATTTTAAGGCTGTTTTTGCAGACCGATTCAAGAATCTGCCTGTGGAGTACGTTTTCCAAGAGAACGATAATGTGCCTCCCGCCTTTGCTGCGCTGGGTGCTACTCGCCAAAAACCTTGGGGAACTGCACACGCCATTTGGTGTTCCAAAGAGGCTATCCATGAGCCTTTTACGGTCATCAATGCAGATGATTTTTATGGGGCAGGAGCCTTCCAAGTCATTGCAGATTACTTGAAAAATATTGATTATCAATCCAATAACTACTGCATGGTAGGTTATTATTTGAAAAATACACTTTCCGAAGCGGGTTCAGTGGCGCGTGGCGTATGTTCGGCAGATGAAAATGATTTTTTGACCAAAGTAGTGGAAAATACTAATATTCAACGACTTAATGATGGCATTGTTTCTACTATGGGAAATCACCCTGTTCCTCTACCAGAAGATTGCTTGGTATCTATGAACTTTTGGGGGTTTACACCTACTATTTTTGAGTATTGCGAAACCATGTTTGCCGATTTTTTGAAAGAAAATGGAGAAAACTCCAAAGCTGAGTTTTTTATTCCTTTGGTAATCAATTACTTAATTCATAGTCAAAAAGCAAAGGTAAAAGTATTGAGTAGTGCGGACGAGTGGATTGGCGTAACCTACGCCGCAGATAAAGATACCGCCTCTCAGAAAATACGTGAGCTGGTCGCGCAAGGAAAATATCCTGCGGATTTGTGGTAAGCGGAGTAAATTTTGTCTAAAAATGCCTATCAATCTATGAAAAGAGAATTTTTACTTTTTTTAATGTGTGCTACCTTGCTCACCACTTGCAAGCAATCACAAACTTCTTCCTTGCAGGTCAAAAAAGGATTCTATTATTGGAAAACCTATTTTGACAGCTACGAAACAGGAAAAATGCTCGACAGTATGGAAGTTAAGAAACTGTATGTCAAGTTTTTTGATGTGAGCTACAACGAACTGCAAGGCGCAGTTCCCTTGGCGGAGCTACAAGGAGGCATGAGCTATTTCCCTTATTATGAAGACTTTAAAAGCAGAGAAAGGGCAAAAATAACAGCAAATCGCACCAAAAAAGACTCCATCAAATATGCTGAAGACCCATATTCATTCTCTTTTCCTGAAATCACAATCCCAGATTCTATCAAAATAGAGATTATTCCCACCGTTTTCATTACCAATTTTACTTTTGAAAAATTGAATAAAGAGCAAGTGAGCGATTTGGTAAAAAAAGTTTCTGTGAAATTGAACAGTATGATAAAAAGAGAAAATGCAGATGAACACTATCCAAAAATCTTTCAAGAGATTCAGTTTGACTGCGACTGGAGTGAAAAGACCAAAGATAAATTTTTTGCTTTCCTTGCCGAATTTAAAAAGTTAAATCCTCAATTCAAACTATCTGCGACCATTCGCCTTTACCAATACAAATACTACCCAAAAGCGGGTGTGCCACCTGTGGAAAAGGGTATGCTCATGTTTTATAACCTCACGAGTTTGCAAAATCCACAAGCCCAAAACTCCATTTTGGACATAGAGGAAGCAAAAAAATACCTAACGCACCAAAAATATCCCTTGAAATTAGACTTTGCATTGCCAATTTTTTCTTGGGGACTTATTTTCAGAGGTGGGCAATATGTTGATATTTACCGCACTTTGGATAGCAAACAGGCAAGCGAGCTAAAATTTTTGAAAAAAGTAGCAGAAAATCAGTTTATGAGCCTTGCAGATACTGTACACCAAAACTTTTACCTGCGTGAGGGCGATAACATACGCATAGAGGAAGTTACAGAAAATCAGCTTATTGAAAGCGTAAAACTGTTAAAAGACATTGCAAACCAAGACAGCATTACCGTTACTTTTTTTCATTTAGACAGACCACTCATCAACAAATACGGATATGAAACCTTTGAAAAAATTTACAAGAGCTTTTAAACTATATATTTTTAGACCAAGTGCTTTTAAACCCACTTTCTTTGCCAAAGTAGCTTTGGTATTGTGCTTTTTGCTTGCCTTAAAGCCCATTTTGTACGCTTGTGGGTGGTATCCTGAGCCAGAAACATACCGTTTTGTACTTTTTAATCCTTCCCTTTCCAATCAAAAGTTTCAGCCTTTTTACTTCACATCTCGCTTTTTATACGATTACGAAAACTTGGAAAATCGCTATATTTCTAATGACCAAAATTTGCAAGAATGGATAAAAAATACTGGTTATCAAGGAGATAGAAAAGCAATAGACCACATACTAAATTATGTAAGCCCCGAAGAGTTTGCCGAATGGATAGAAAAAAGAGCGCAACACGCACTTTCAGCCAATCCTTTTATTCAGTTTTTAGAGAAAAACAGTAAACAGGAAATCATTGATTATCTGCGGTTTGCGAAGAAATGCGAAATTGTAAACACAGAGTACAAAGCCGACCCTTGGGCAGATAAATATGAAGCGAAAAATGAATCAAGCGTCAGAGAGGGTTTGCAAAAAGAAGGCGAGCAACTTTATCAGTCAAGTAAAGATAGTTTTATTAAATTTCGCATTGGTTTCCAATTAGTTAGATTAGCAAGATATGCGAATGACGTAACCAAAACAAAGGCATATTACGAGAAATATATCAAACCTTTCCCCTCAGAAAGCATTGTTTACTATTGGGCGATGTGGCACTACGCAGAAATGATGGCTGACATACCTTATAGGGATTACCTGTACGCTTTGGTTTTTGAAAAAGCGCACGACAAAAAAGTACGCGCATACAACCTGTTTGATAGCCAAGAGGCAGAGTCCGCACTTTCTTTTGCAGAAAATGAGCATGAAAAAGCCAATATTTTAGTGCTGAAAACGCTAAACTATGTCGGTCGTGCTTTGCCTGACATCAAGCGAATTTTTGCCTTAGACCCCAAAAACGAAGGATTAGGCACGCTGCTCATCAGAGAAATTAACAAACTGGAAGATTGGCTTTTGACAAGCAAATATGCAGAACATTTCCCCACTGTATTTCTAATGGAGAACAAAGAAAGACAAGATACACCAGGTTACTATGATGAAATGAGTGAGAAAAACTATCAAAAAGACCTTGCTTATGTAAAAGATGTACTCAATTTTGTAGAAAATGCACCTAAAAACAGTGTAGATAATCCTTCGCTGTGGCACTTGATGAGTGCGTATTTGGCATTTATGGATTCCCAATTTGCTAAGGCAAGTCAGTACCTAAACGAGGCACAAAAAGCTAAAGGGCTGAATGACAGAATAGAAGCGCAAATTCATTTGGTGCGAATCATGTCTGAGCTACACCCTGAAAATACTAATAAACAGCATGACGATTTTCTTTTGAATGAAATACGGTGGTTAGAGCAAAATCAGCAAAAAGTTTATCAGTTTAGAAAGACATTTAGCAAGCTGATGTTGGTGCTGACAAAACGATACAAAGCGGCAGGTAATATGGTCAGGGCAACGATTTGTCATAACAAAATCAATGGTTACGTGCGATTTGAGGGAATTGGAAGCCCCAAAGATAAGTATGAATATGACAAAGAAAAAGGGGAAAACTTAGGTCAAAATTTTTATAGTTCTTATCTTTTTTTCTTAGATGAGCAGGCAAGTAGCAAAGATGTAGAAGACGTGTTGGCTTTCTTGGACAAAAAAGACAAAACACCTTTGGAAAAGTATCTTTCCGAAGGACTGAACAAAGATAGAATTAGTGATTTGTTGGGAATCAAGTATTTACGAGAAGATAACCTGCCCAAAGCACGCGAAGCATTCAAAATGGTGAGCAATGATTTTTGGCTTTCCAAAGATGAATCTTATTTAAACTACCTCAATTCCAACCCATTCTATACCAATTTTTACCAAGAACACAGCCAATCACTCGCTGATACAGTGCGCTTTACCAAATATACGCTGGTGGATAGTTTGATAAAAGTAATAGAAAAAGCGGAAAACGTCAAAGAACCCAATCGTGCCAAATGGTACTTTTTGGCGGCAAATTGCTACCTGAACATGACTTTTTTTGGCAATTCTTGGATAATGACGCGGTATTGGTGGAGTAATAGCGAACTTTATGGTAGCAATTACTTAATGCGCCTAAGCAAATACAAGGACGATGAAATTTATTATGGTGGTAAAAAAGCAAAAGAGTTTTACTTAAAAGCAATGCAAGTAACTAAAAATGAGGAAACTAAGGCTCTTTGCTTGCGAATGGTGGGTCGTTGTGAAAAGCAACAATTAATCATTAAAAACTACCCCAAGCGATATGACATAGAAAACTGGGACGATTATATTTTTAATCAAAACCAGTATTACCAGCAAATCAAGCAAGATTATCCTCAATTTAGCGATAAACTCTTGTTTCAATGCACTTCATTTGAGGAGTTTTACCAGAAATTGCAGTAAACTTGGATTTATTGGTTATGAAAAATTTTAATCTACTTCCCATTGTCCAGCAGTTTGATTTGCAAGGGGAAATCTTGGACATCATTTCTTTTGGGAATGGGCATATCAACGACACCTTTTTGGTGGAAACTTCCCTGCAAAAGTATGTGATTCAGCGCATTAACCACGAAGTTTTTAAGAAGCCCAAGGAGGTCATGGAAAATATTGCGCTGGTCTGCGCGCATCAGGCACGAAAATTAGAAAGTTTGGGCGAGGCAGTAGATAGGCAAGTGCTTACCTTGGTAGATTGCAAAACGAAATCGGCGAATATGGTGCAAGAAAATGGTAATTGCTGGCGTGCCTATCTCTATGTGCCTGATACTGTAACTTTTGAGGTAGTCAAGACCGAAAAACAAGCTTATGAGGCGGGGAAGGCTTTTGGCAAATTTCAATTTTTGCTTTCTGACTTAAATCCTACTTTGCTCCATCAGACTATCCCCGATTTTCACAACCTAAGCTGGCGGTATGAGCAGTTAGTATCTGCACTTCACGCTTTGCCAACGCAAAACTTTGCCAGCAGTTCTCTCCCAACTTTGGCAACAGTTGAAACCCGAAGTGGAACGTTTGCCAGCAGTTCTGAAATTGATTTTGCCTTTTCACGCCAATATATTGCTACCCAATTAATTGATTACCTGAAAGATGGCTCTTTGCCACTGCGCGCCACACACAACGATACCAAAATTAATAATGTACTCATGGACAAGCAGACAGGCGCGGGTATCTGCGTAATAGACTTGGATACGGTCATGGCGGGTTCGGTGATTTACGACTTTGGCGACCTGATGCGAACCTCCCTGAGCCTATCGGCAGAAGATGAGCCAAACCTTGAAAAAGTACAAATACGCATGAATATTTTTGAGGCATTGGCAGCAGGTTATTTGGCAAAAGCAGGAAATTTTATGACTGAAAAAGAGAAATCCTTACTCGTTTTTGGTGGGAAAATGATAACGCTAATCATGGGTGTGAGATTCCTGACAGATTATCTTTCTGGCAATATCTACTACAAAACCAAGTATGCCACCCACAATTTAGACCGTTGTCGCACGCAGTTTAGGCTGGTGGAGGAGATAGAAAAAAAAGAAGAAGAAATGAATGGAATCATTGCGGGCATTTCTCTCAAAAAATGGGTTGTTTGACAATTTTTGTGGAAATACATTTAGACAGTAGCTCACCCTCTTAAAAGAGGGTGTTATAAACTGATTATCAATATATTAAAAAATATAACTCCTCGCTTTAGCGGGGAGAACTCTTTTCTTCTAAAAATGTCATATAATCAAAAAATGTTAAGAGTTTGATTTCCTATAACGATTTGCTCATTAATTCCGTTTTCTAACATAACTTTGTTCGGAATTATTTACAAATCCACCAGATTTATAAAAGTTGGGGGAATTTTTTTAGGATTTTACCTTTATGAAAAAAAGTATTTTTTTAGTATTTTTTTCTTTGATTTTCAATCACGCACAGGCGCAAAAGTTGCCCGAAATTGATAGTGTAGATATGCTTTTGACCAATGTATCGATTCAGATTGAATGTACGGCAGGGGTCAATGACTTGTATAATTTCAAGTTTGCGCGTGCAGAAAGTCAGTTTGGTTGGCTCAGGCGCAAGTATCCTTCCCACCCGCTTCCCTATTTTTTGATGGGATTGAGCCAGTGGTGGAAGATTGCGCCCAATGTAGATAATCAAAAATACGACACCAAGTTTTTGGCGTACATGGATTCCTCCATTACGATGGCGGAGGCTCTTTATGACAAAAACAAGAAAAATCCAGAAGCCTCTTTTTTCCTTGCCGCCGCTTATGGGTTCAAAGGGCGACTTTATGGGGAAAGAAAGCAATGGACGAAGGGTGCTTTTGCAGGAAAAACGGCGGTAAAGTACATGGAAAAGGCGATTGACAAGGGCGATTTGAGCATAGAACTTCTTTTTGGTGATGGACTTTACAATTATTTTGCAGAGTGGATTCCCCAAAATTACAAGTTTTTGAAACCTGTTTTGTGGTTTTTTAGGAATGGGAACAAAAAACTGGGCTTGGAGCAGTTAGAAAAAGTTGCGGCTAACGCGTTTTATACCAAAACAGAAGCACAATACTTTCTGATGCGGATTTACCCTGACGAGGGGCAAGCTCCCAAAGCCTTCGAGATGGCAAAATACCTGAATAAAACCTTTCCAGACAATGCGTATTTTCACCGATATTATGCGCGTATGCTTTATACTAATGGCAGTATGTACGAATTAGAGCCAGTTTCGCTGGAAATTATTGCCCGCATCGATTCCAGTCAAGTAGGCTACGAGGAGATTAGCGGACGTTATGCCGCCTTTTATTTGGGGCATATTTATCGCCTCCAAAACAACAAAGACAAGGCTAAACTCTATTATGACCGCGCAGTGAAGTTTTCCGAAGCCAGCAAAACGCTTGATGCGGGTTATTATCACTATGCTATGGCAGAGCTGGCGCACTATGCCGACAAGGAAGGGAATATCTCTTTGGCAAAACAGTATTACGAAAAAATAAAGGAATATACTGATAATAAGCACGTTTTGCACAAAGAGGCAAAGGAATATCTGAAGAAAAACAAGCGGAAGGGTTAAGGTCTAAAATCAGCACTCCTTATTTACAATTTCTACAAGCTGATTTTTTTGTAGAGGTTTTACCAAATAGCCCTTTACCAAAGATTCTTTTTTGGCGCGTAGCATATCTCCCAAATGGTTGGAGCAACTCAAAATATATACTTTGAAAAGGTTTTGTATTTCTAATGGCATCTCTTTGTACTCTTTCAAAAAATCCCAGCCGTCCATCGTTGGCATCTCCAAATCAAGTAAAATAATATTTTCATTGGTATTTAGCCAGTTTGCCGCCTGCCTAAAAAAAACTAATGCTTCTTTGGCAGAGTTAAAAATAGTAATAGAAGCCATCGGACAGACTATTTTGATGAGTTTGCCCACAATCAGCACATCTACTGGATTTTCGTCAATAATAATCACAGAACGTATTTGCGTATTCATTTCGTTTGATTTTTGATAATTTGTACTTGAATCATAAACTTCTTTCAAAAGTTATTTTTTTATCGCCTCACCCTGCCCTCTCCTGCTGAGAGGGAGAAATCGGCACTTCCGAAAGAAGTCTAATAAAGCCTTTTTCAGACTTTGTTGAGTATTTGAAAGTAAAGCGAGGTTTATCTACATCACGTTTTGTTTAACGTTTATAGTTTGTTAAACGCAAATCACAGCAAGTTGTCTATTTTTAGTTAAGCAAATTATACAAAACATTAGTTTTACTCTGCTGAATAGGCAAACTACTCTGCTAAGGAATGTTCATATATTTGTGGGTTTGGAGGGAGGCTTGCCACTGCGGATTTGCCTTGACATACTCCACGATTAGGGGCATCATCTTATCAACACGACTCCACTCAGGCTGCAATAGCAAGCAACATTCTTTTTTCATATACGGCTCAAAAGACTCCGCAAAACGGAAATCGCTTGCATGATAAACGATAACTTTGAGTTCATCTGCCTGAAAATAAATACTTTCATCTGGCTTTTTAAACTTTTTGGGAGAAAAACAAATCCAGTCCCACGCGCCCGAAAGTGGATACGCGCCCGAAGTTTCTATATGGGTTCTAAATCCTGCTTTTTTAAGTGTATCTGTCAGGTTATCAAGCTGATACATCAAAGGCTCCCCACCAGTAATAACGGCAATTCGCGAGGCATTTTTGCTTGCTTCACTCACCATATTTTCTATGCTAACCATGGGGTGCGCCGCCGCGTCCCAGGATTCCTTCACATCACACCACACGCACCCGACATCACAGCCGCCCAAGCGAATGAAGTACGCAGCGTGTCCCTGCCAAGCTCCCTCACCCTGAATGGTATAAAAAGCCTCCATCAGTGGCAGAGAGGTGGGCGAATGTGTAATATCTGTTTTAGTTAAAATCTGATTTTCCAATGATTTTTTTTGCAAAATTAAATGATTTTTGGAGAAGTTCAAAGAAACAGTACGCCCAACCCAAGCAAGTTTCGTCTAATTGCTCTTTTTATTTTGATGAACCTCTGTGTTTCAAAATAAAAATTGTATTTTTGCGTCCTATTTATTTCAAAAGTCCTCTCTTTTCTTTGGGGGACTTGGCTGGGGACACAAAAAATTTCCCCAATGTTTATAAAAATTTTAATCAATCATTATTAGAAATGACGCTAAAAGACATTGCCTCAGTAGCAGGAAAATCAGGTTTATACAAAGTCTTAAAACCCTCACGTACAGGAGTTTTATTAGAATCCATTGACGACAAAAAGGCAAAAATGATTGCCAACACGCAGCAGAGAGTTTCCATTTTGAAGGAAGTTTCCATCTTTTCTACCAATGCCGAAGGCTCTGTATCTCTGCAAGATACCTTCCTAAAAATTCAAGAAAAATATGCCGACAAAGTTACCATAGATACCTCTAATAACAAGACGCTTATCAGCTTTATCGCTGAAATAGTGCCTGATTACGACAAGGAAAAAGTATATCCCTCAGACATCAAAAAACTGATAAATTGGTACAATATACTCGCCCAGTACTATCCAGAAGTGTTTACTGCCAAAGAAGAAGAGCCAATTAACGAAACAGCAGAAAGCGGCGTGGAAGAGAGCAAAGAAGAAGAAAGCCCCGTAGCTGTCGAAACAGTAGCCGAGAGCAAAGCTGAATAGGCAAATTTGGGCAGAAAGAAAATATTAAAGTATGAAAAAAACACCATCAAAAGCTATTTTGACTGAACCTTTGGTAGAAGGAATTGATTTCTACATAGAAAATGGGTTTTGGGTATTTACTGCGCGCTACCATAAAAAGCGAGGTTATTGCTGTAAAAATGGTTGCCGTCATTGTCCATATCCCAAAAACTGATATTTTTTAAACCTCATTAATCAAAATTCTTTTATGTTAAAATATACTTTTTCTCTATTTTGCCTATCTGCCTTTTGTTTGATTATTTTTTCTTGCAATGATGCTAACCAACGCAGTGGTAAGCTCTCCGCAGGGCAGTGGCGGGCGGTAATTGCTATGCAGAATCAGCAAATGCCTTTCAATTTCGAGGTAGAGAACAAAGGCGATTCTCAGCTTATCTATTTGGTTAATGGGAAAGAAAAATTGCTCTTAAATGAAATCAGCTACAAAAATGATTCGGTTAAGATTTCTATGCCTTTTTATGACTGCGAAATTATAGGTAAAACCAATGGAAAAAAATTAGAAGGTGTCTATATCAAGCATCTTCCTAACAAGGAATATCGATTGCCTGTCGTTGCAAATTGGGGACAAAGCTTCCGATTTGAGCAAACAGCCACCCAAACCACACTGAATTTCTCAGATAAGTGGGACGTGGACTTTATAGAAGAAAATGGGGATACAACCAAATCAGTGGGCATTTTTGTACGTAACGGTACAGACGTAACGGGTACATTTCTGACCACCACAGGCGATTACAGATTTTTGGCAGGCAATATTGATGGCAACAGGCTTAACCTTTCGTGCTTTGACGGTGAACACGCCTTTCTTTTCAGGGCGACAATAAACGCCGACAGCACGCTGGCTGGCACTTTTTGGTCGGGTAGTGCCTACGCCGCCAAGTGGGTAGCGCGCAGAAATCCCAATGCCGAATTGCCCAATCCTGATTCACTTACTTTTTTGAAAGCAGGGTACGACCGCCTCAATTTTTCTTTTCCTGACCTCAATGGCAATGATGTAAGTTTGATAGATAAAAAATACAAAGATAAAGTGGTTATCGTGCAGATGCTTGGCTCTTGGTGTCCAAACTGCATGGACGAAACTATCTTTCTGTCAAAATATTATCAAACCAACAAAGACAAACAAATAGAGATTGTTGGGCTTGCCTACGAACGTAATCCTGAATTTAATGAAGCTACTAAGCGACTGAAAAAGATGAAGTTACGCTTTGAAATAGAGTATGATTTACTAATAGCTGGTACTTATAACAAAGCAGCAGCAGCAGCAACCTTACCTATGCTCAATCACGTTCTTGCGTTCCCTACCACAATTTTTATAGACAAAAAGGGGCGCGTACGCAAAATTCATACAGGCTTTAATGGACCTGGAACGGGAATTTACTACGACAGATTTGTTGAAGAATTTGATATTTTCATTAAAAAACTACTGGAAGAAGAAGCAATATAAAGGGTCTATTTTCTGCGCCAAAAACTTCTGACCAATGTACTTACTTCGCTTTCCATCTCTGGTGCATATACCATCATTGCTGTAAAATGTACACTGCTTTTTTGATTTAAAAGACTCATTATCTGTACTTTGACATTGCTCTTTGTCCCTAAAATAATGCAACATTTGAAGTTATCGAGATAAAAAAATTCAGTCTTTTCCATTTTGTCATAGCGCACTTTCTTAGCCGCCGTTTGTGTAGCTTCTGCCTGTGTTTGCTCATTAAAATCTGGATTCTCGAAGGCAAAAAGTTTGATGGAAAAACCTCTCTTTTGTGCTTCAAAATAATTGCTGTCATCTGCTATTACCTTACAATCAGTAGGCAAGTCAAAAATTAGTCCTTTATTAAACCAAGCAGAATTTCCGTCTATTTGGGCGTGCAGTGTGAAAATATTGAAAAATAAAAAAAATAGGAGTAGCGGTTTTGTTTTCATATTTTCTGATTCATCTGGTATTAAAAAAAGTCCTCACACTATCAGGCATGAGGACTTTTTTGATTATTTTCCTATTTTGTCAAATTCTTCCCCAGAAAGAATGACTTTTTCAATGGTAATTTTATCTTTGACAAGGGCTAATAGCTTTGTAGCCTTGATATTACGCTCAAAACTCAGCAGCGTTTGCTCACTTCCCTCATTTTCAAAAAATCTATCTACAAACATATCCAATACACTTTCATTGGTGATGCCAGTCAAGAAGCCCATCGAAAACAGGTTGAGTATCTGCACTTCTTTGGCGTAATCTCTCATTTCCTCTTCCTCTACAATAACCCCATTTTGCTTGCTCAACTGCTCAATGGTGATTTGATTATGCAACCCTTTTTGGAAATTTTCATAGCTCGCATCGTCCATTTGTTTTTGGTTGTTTTGTGAAGCCAGCCATCTTTTCAGAAAACGATTTGGTAAATCGATACTTGCTTTCTCATCAAGTTCTTGCATAAAAGTAAGCAAAGTTTCTAATTTGGCAGAAATATTATACCTTATCTGCAAAAGTTCTTTGAGTTTGAGGTCAAATTCTTCTTCAGTTGTTACTTTATTTTCACCAAATATTTTGCTAAAAGTAGCCTCATTCATCTCAGGCATCGTGCGCGTAGAGATACTATTGATGGTATAATTTACCTCGCCTTTGATGTGCGCCAAGTCATCTTCCTCGTAGCGCAAGAAATTTGCTAACTCTTTTTCTGTGGGGAAAACGGTACGAAGGTCAAAATCAAGTGTATCCCCCACTTTTTTGCCAAAAAATAAATTTTGGTTTTCTTCTGACAGGGTATCAATGTCTATGAGTCCAAAAAATTCTTTCCCTTTGGTAAATTCCTTGTCTGAGAGGATTAATACTTCTTCGCTGGTAGGGGAGAGCCTGCCCCAAACGTCTGTTTCTGCACTTACTTCGTCTTTTTCGTCATATTCAGCAAATCTTTCTACCAAGCCTTTCTTGTAATTAGCAAGGTCTGTATCAGAGATTTGTACTTCATATTCCTTGATACCAAAATCAGTAGTAAACTCAAAAGAAAGCTCTGGTTGTAAGCCAATTTCATAGACAAACTCAAATTCTTGGTGATTATTCCAATCAATTTTTTCCATTTTTTCAATAACAATCATGGGGCTACCAAAGATTTGTAGGTCTTCTTCTCGCAGATAGTTATACAAGGAATCGGTAGCTAACTGATTGATTTCCTCTACTTTAATGGCTTTTCCATATAATTTTTTGATGACCATTGGCGGAACTTTGCCCTGACGAAAACCTTTGACAAATGCTTTTTTGGCATATTCTTTTAGCTTTTTGTCATAGTTTTCTTTGTAATCAACCTCTTGCACTTTCACTTTGACGAAGGCTTCGAGTGCGTCTGTGTTTTTTTCTACTGTTACTTCCAATTTGATAAAGGTTTAACGTTAAATGATGTTTGAAAAGGTTGTGTTTTTAGACTTACCTTTTATTTTTGTGCCATTTGACCACAAAGTAAAAATCGTATGAGAATAAAAAGCCTCAACTTCTGAAAGCTGAGGACTTTTTTATTCCTGTAAAGTACGGGCGGAGGGACTTGAACCCCCATGGTTTCCCGCTAGATCCTAAGTCTAGTGCGTCTGCCAATTTCGCCACGCCCGCTTTTTGTACCTGAAAAGCGGTGCAAAAGTAAGCGTTCTTTTTTTAAAAAGCAATCTTATAGCCATTTTTTATTTGAGATGCGCGTTATTTTGTATTTTTTGTGCTGATAAAAGGCAAATAGTTGCTATTTTTTCCTGATTAAATAGATAGTAAAAATACAATAGGATTTTATAAATGAGCATAAAAATTTGATAATCAATGTTTTATAAATTATTGAAAATATACAATAATTCATATCACCCTACTTAGGATGTTGATTATCCAAAAAGAACAGCATAATTGAGTAATAATTTACACCCTCACGCCCACCATCAAAATATCATCACGCTGCTCCGAAGTCTGCTGGTACATTTCCAATTCTTTCAAAAATACTTCTTTCTGTGCGTCCATACGTAGGAAAGCGGCTTTTTTAAACATTTCTTTGAGGCGTGAACTACCAAATCGATTCCTTTCGTGGTTAATAATGTCTATCCAGCCATCTGTCGTCAAAAACAGGGTGGTATTGGGCTGTAAAAGCACTTCTTCTTGGTGGTATTGGGTATCTGCCTTATGCCCAATAGAAGTGTGGTTATATTTGAGTTCATGTAGCTCATTATCAAAATAATAGAGTGGTCGCTTCGCACCTGCGTAGGTGAGTTTAGTTTGAGATTCTGATATATTTTCGAAACAACAAAGCACGATGTCCATGCCGTCTTGGAAACTCTTATCTCTGCGGTTGAGTGCAGAAATGATGCTTTTGTTTAGCTCGGTCAAGATATTTGCGGGTTGTTGTATTCCCTTAGATTCTACGATTTCACGCAGGAGGGTATTGCCTATCATGCTCATAAATGCCCCAGGCACGCCATGTCCAGTACAGTCGACTACTGCTAAGAATTTCTTTTTACTTTGAATAGTTGAATAGTTAGGTTGTTGAATAGTTGAATGGTTAGATTGTTGAATGGTTAAATTGTTGAATGGTTCTTTATTTTGCTTTTCAGATTCCAGATTCCTAATTCCAGATTCTGTATTTGTTTCAAAGTACCAATAAAAATCGCCGCTGACTACATCTTTGGGTTTGTAGATAACGAAGTGGTCTGAAAATGCTAATTTTAAGATTTCCTCGTGTGGGAGAATTGCCTGCTGAATACGCTGGGCATAGCGAATGCTGTCATTGACCTTGGTATTTTGTTTAGACAATTCTTGAAAAGTAACCTCTAATTGCTCTTTTTGCGCTCTTAGCTCCTCTTGGTTCGCTTCTAACTCCTCCATATTTTGGCGAAGCTCTTCCTCACTTGCTTGGAGTTCTTCATTTTTGGTTTTGATTTGCTCACTTGCAAGCCTCAAATCTTTGGTGCGGTCTAAGACTTGTTGTTCCAATTTGAGATTTTGCTTTTTCAAAAAACGGGTTCTTGTCTGATAAAAAGTATATCCTGAAAAGCCTAATAACGAAACCAATAAAACCCTAAACCACCAAGTTTCCCACCAAGGAGGTAAAATATTGATAATCAGACTAATTCCTTCTTCATTCCACACGCCATCATTGTTACTTGCCTTCACTCGGAAGGTGTAAGTGCCTGCGTCCAGATTGGTATAGGTGGCACTGCGCTGATTCCCTACGTAGTTCCATTCACTTTCCAGACCGTCTAACCTATACGCATACTGGTTTTTATGTGATTGGGTAAGATTCAAAGCTACATAATCAATGGTAAAAATGGATTGGGTGTGTGTAAGTGTAATGCTTGACGTTTCTGTAACGGTTTTGGTCAGCAGAGAATCAAAATCTCCTACTTTGACACTTTTATTAAATAGCTTAAAATCAGTGAGATAAATAAGGGGTGCGTGTGGATTATCTTTGACACTATCAGGAAAAAAACTATCTAATCCTTTGACTCCTCCAAAAAATAGCTGTCCATTTTGAGGGTCTTTATAGACAGCATTGTACCTAAATTGGATATTATTAAGCCCATCTGTATTGTCATAATGTTTGAACGTATTTTTGTCTGGGTTAAATTTGGTCAGTCCTTTGCCTGTTCCTATCCATAAATTTCCACCATTATCTTCTGTAATGCTGTATATGTAATTGTCTGATAATCCGTTTTTTACAAAATATTTTTTAAATTGTCCTTCTCCTTTCCAAAGATTGAGTCCATTGGTCGTTCCTACCCAAATACGATTTTTGCTATCCTCAAAAATAGTGTGAATATTAATGTTACTAATAGCATTAGCGTCTTTTGGATTTTCTTCATAAAATGTAATTTGTTGAGTTTTAGGATTCCACTTCGCCAATCTTCGCCAAGAGCCTATCCATAAGTTTTGTTGTTTGTCCTCGTGCAATACTTTTGCAAACTTAGTCTTTTCACCACTTTGCTCAAATAATCTTCGGGCAGGCTCTAAATCTTTTTGGGAAAAGGAAGGTGATTGCTTCGTATCAACAGCAATGACTCCGCCAGAACTCCCTATCAATAGCTCATTAGTAGCTGAATACTCTCGAATGGAGGGGACATTGTTCAAACTACTATTTTCTTTGAGATTGATGTCTTTGTGCAGGTAAGTAATAAATTTATTTGCTTTTTCGTCATACCTACTTATGCCACCTGCCCAAGTTCCAAACCACATCTGCCCTTTTGTGTCTTCATAAACACTAAGTACAGCATTTACCCTTAGGCTATTGGGGGTTTGAGGCTCATTGACCATGTAGCGCATTTTTCCATTTTCTTTGACTGCTATTCCACCTTCTGTCCCTACCCAAAACCGTCCTTTTTTGTCTTTCCAAATCGAATTGACAGTTTGATTGAGCAAAGGAAAAGAGGCAGAGGCAAACTTTTCTTTGAATCTATCCCATACCAAAGCCCCCCTTGTTGCCGTTCCAATCCAGATACGCCCTTGTCGGTCTTGATAAACTTGTTTGATAGAATTATCTGTCAAACCTTTTGGCTCGTCTGGATTGATGATAATATTGGTAACTTGTCCTGTTTTTTTATGGATTTGGGCGATGCCTCCATATTCAGTAGAGGCAAAAATATAATCTCCTATTTCAATGATATGTATAACAGCATTGACCAAAGTTTTACTACCTTCTTTACTTTCTATATTAAAGTTAGTAAACTGCTCATTTTCAAGAGATAAGCGAGCTACTCCACCGTAGCGAGTTGCCACCCAGAGCGTGCCTTCTTGGTCTTTGAGGATACCAGTGGTGATGTTGCTGGGCAAGGAATTAGGGTTTTGGGGGTCATTCAGAAAGATTTTGATTTGTTTGGTTTTCAGATTAATTTTATAAATTCCATTGCTTCTGCTTGTAAGCCAATATTCATCTGCTTGACTGCCTTCTACAATATTGTTAATGATGTTTGAGGTATCCTTGAAAATTTCAGGAAAATCCTTCTCAAAAAACTGCCATGTATTAGAATTTGCTTTTTGGAGGGCTATCTTATTCATTCCCAATGCCCATAAATTTTGCTTGCTGTCTTTTTTGACTTTGACGATGTAGCTATTCCCAAAAGTAGTTACTTTCTCAAAATTATCTTTGTCCCAGTTATAAATGCAAACGTTTCTGCTCACTCCTATCCAAAGTCTTTTTTGATTATCCTCACAAATAAATCCGACTGCGCTCCCTTGTAGGGAAAATGGGTCATTTTGGTCATTTTTGTAGGATTTGCAAGCGTAGCCATCATACCTACTCAGTCCGTCCCCTGTGCCAAGCCAGACATAGCCCCTGCTATCTTGGAAAATATGTCGCACATCAGCATTGGAAAGCCCCTGCTCGGCAGAAATATTATATAGTTGTAGCCCTTGCTTGGGTAACTGTGCAAGAGAGGCAGTAGATACGAAAATGTAAAATAAAAATATATATTTGAACATTTGGATTGATAGCTTTTATTTATAGTATGTATATAGTAGCTGAAAGTTGCATAAGGGCAAATATTAGTAATAAAATTGAGCCTTGCAAATTATCTATTTATATCTTTACACTCTCACGCCCACCATCAGCACATCATCTCTTTGTTCTGCGCCTTGTTGATAGCTGTTTAGCTCTTTCAGATACAGTGTTTTTTGTGCTTCTAAGGGTATGAATGCGCCCTGCAAGAGCATATTTTTGAGGGCTTGGCTACCCCATCTTTTGCGAGTGGGATTGATGGTATCTGACCAGCCATCAGAGGTCATGTAGAGCGTTGCCTTCCCCTTGGGCAAAAATAGGGACTCTTGGCTAAATACAGCATCTACGTGCTGCCCAATGGAGGCTCTGCTTGCATTGATTTCTTTTAATTCTGTTTCAAAATAGAATAAAGGGCGTTTTGCACCACTAAACTTGACCAAAACCAGATTTTCGTTGATGTCTTCTATCATACAAAGGGCAATGTCCATGCCGTCTTGGAAACGGCGGTCTCGACGATTTAGCGACTGAATAACACGCTGGTTTAGCTCTATCAATATATCGGCTGGCTCTGTAATTTGCTTACTTTCAATGATTTCTCTTAGTAACGTATTACCTATCATGCTCATAAATGCCCCAGGTACGCCATGCCCTGTACAGTCGACTACTGCTAAGAATCTCTTTTTTGAATAGTTAGCTGTTTGTTGTTGATTGTTTGTTGTAAGTTGCTGGTTGTTAGTTGTTTGTCGTTTTTCATTAGTCATTAGTAATTCGTCATTAGTCATTGTATTCATTCCAGATTCCAGATTTTTAGATTCCAGATTGAGTTCAAAGTACCAATAAAAATCGCCACTTACTACATCTTTGGGCTTGTAAATTACAAAATGCTCTACAAAAGCGGTTTTCAGTACGTCCTCATGTGGTAAAATGGCATTTTGAATACGCTGGGCATAGCGAATACTATCGTTTACACGTGTATTTTGCACATTTAGCTGCTGAAAGGCGGACTCGATGGTGTCCTTTTGTTGCTGGAGCAGCTCTTGATTTGTTTCTAACTCCTCCATGTTTTGGCGGAGTTCTTCTTGGGTGGTATTTAGCTCCTCATTGGTATTTTTGAGTTCTAAGGTACGCAAGTTCACCATTTGTTCTAATCGGCGGTTTTGTTTCTGCAAAAAACGAGTTCTGACAACATAAAAGACTATTCCACTTCCAAAAAATAATATGATGGCAATGCTTCTAAACCACCAAGTAGCCCACCAAGGCGGTAAAATACGAATGGCAATAGCAGTTCCTTTTTCATTCCATAGTCCATCATTGTTGCTTGCCTTGACCTCAAAGGTATAAGTGCCTGCGGAAAGATTGGTATAGGTCGCACTGCGCTGATTGCCACTGATATAGTTCCAGTTTTTCTCAAAAGGAATGAGGCGATAGGCGTATTTGTTTTTGTCAGATTGGGTAAAATTAAGCCCGACAAAATCAAAGGAAAATACGGAATGTTCGTGCGTGAGGGTAACTTCTTGCTGGTGCTGAATCGTCTGTTTGAGCATGGAATCATACGTACCGATTGCGACACTTTTGTTGAATATTTTGAAATCTGTGATGATGACAGGTGGCAAATTGGGGTTGTCTTTGATGCTATCAGGGTGAAAAATGGTAATGCCTTTGATGCCGCCAAAGTAAAAAATGCCTGATTTGGACTTGAAACAAGCATTTGCTTTGAACTGCTTGCCTGCCAATCCATCATCTTGGTCGTAGTTGTGAAAAGTATTTTTGTCGGGGTCAAACTTAGCAATTCCATTATTGGTGCTTATCCATAAATTGCCTTTGGAGTCTTCCAGAATGCCATTGATGCAGTCATTAGGCAGTCCATCTTCTGCTAAATAGTGCTTGAATTTGCCTTCGCCTATCCATAAATTTAGCCCTTCGTTTGTTCCTACCCAAAATCTTTTTTTGCTGTCTTCGTATAAAAAACTAATGAAATTATTGCTAAGGCTTTGGGGAATATTTTTGTTTGTTTGGTAGCGTTTGAACTTTTTGGTGGTAGGGTCAAAGAGATTTAACCCATTTTGCGTTCCTACCCATATTTGCCCTTGCGAATTTTGGAATACACGTGATACCATGTCATAGCTGATGCTACTGCTGTCCTTGGGATTGGTTCGGAAGTTTTCAAACTCACCTTTTTCCTCTGAGGTAAGTACATTCAAGCCATTAAAGTAGCCCGAAGCGAAAATCTGCCCCGTCCGTCGCTCGGCAAAGACGTTCATCACTTTATTATCAGAAATAGGCGCATTGCTTTGACTATTAGTGGAATAGTTAATAAAACTGTCTGTTTTTTCATCAAATTGGTGCAGTCCTCCTTCCCAAGTTCCTACCCATATTCTTTGCTTTGCATCTTCTATAATACTAAGAACTGGATTGGTTCGTAATCCATTCTTATCCAAAGGATTAGATACATAATATTTGATTTGCTCTCCTATTTTGACTGTAATTCCGCCTTCTGTACCTATCCATAGCCGCCCTTTTGAGTCTTCTAAAATGGCATTGACTGAACTGTTTTTTAAAGGGATAGCAGATTTGGCAAAGCGTTCTTGGAGAGGGTCTGCCACGCTTACGCCGCCTGAAAAAGAACCTACCCAAAGTCTTTTTTGCTTATCTACATAAACGGCATGGGTGGAATTGGCAATGGGGCTTTGGGGATTGGCATTGTCGTGGGGAAAGTGTCTGAATACATTGGTCTGCATATCCAAAATACTCACTCCTTTATTTTCTGTGCCAAGGTAAAAAATATCTCCATCTACCTTTGTAGAGAGCAACATACTGTCGCTCAGTGCGTCAGAGCTTAATTTAGTGTTTACTTTATAAGAAAAAACGGTTTTAGTTTTCGTATCTAAATACATGAGTCCCTTGCCTCTAAATGCAATCCAAACACGTTCTTGTTTATCTACATGAAAATCTACAATGTTCCATTTGTTAAATTCTATTCCCTGCCCTGTTTTAAAGTTATTTTCATATTCCTGCACCTGCAAGGTCTGGGGGTCAAATTTGAGAATCTGATTCTCTTTGGTAAATAGCCAAAATGTATTACCACTGCCCTTGATAACACTAATGAAGGTATATTTTTGGTTTAAACTTTCTATAAATCCAATTTTTAAAGTTTTGATGCTGATTTTCAGTAGTTTATGGCCTGTAATAGCCCATAAATAACCATTCTCATCTTCGATGGGAGGTGTGAGTCGCTTTCCTTCCAGTGTTTCTACCCGTAAAAAGTGATTGGTTTTTCTATCATATCTACACAAATCGAGGAAAAAGTTAGAGCCTATCCAGATATACCCTTGACTGTCCTCAAACAAACGCTTTGCATCACTACTCGATAAGCTATACGGATTGCGGGCTTCGTGCTTATACACTTTGAAGGAGTAACCATCATAGCGATTTAGCCCTTCGTCAGTAGCTATCCACATAAACCCTTGACTATCATGGAGAAAGTGATTGACATTGGCATTAGACAGCCCCTGCTCTACGGTGAGGTGGTGAAAGGATAGCTCTTGGGCAAGTGTATAAAAACACCCTCCTAACTGTAATAACAACCCAATCCAAAATGCTGAACAATACTTCATTGATTTCTCTACTTAGATTTGAATAGAATAAATAAGCTACTTTGGTAAAAATAAGCATTAAAAGTTAGTAATAGATTCAAATTGGTAGAAAAATATTTATAAAAAAAATTACACCCTCACGCCCACCATCAGCACATCATCTCTTTGCTCTGCGCCTTGGGTATAGGTTTCCAAATCCTGTAACAACATTTCTTTTTGAGTATGAAGTGGCAGGTGAGCTATCTTTTCCAGAAAATCTTTTAATCGCTTGCTACCGTAGCGCATACGAGCAATATTAACGCTATCTACCAAGCCATCAGAGCAGAGAAATAACGTGCCACTGCCAGTAGGCAAGAAAATTTGCTGCTGCTGGTAATGAAATAAACTTTTATGCCTGCGTCCAATAGAAAATTTATCTCCTTGAATTTTATATAGCTGATTATCAACGTAATACAAAGGTCGCTTTGCGCCACTGTATTTGACTAAAACCTGTTCTTTTGATACTTGCTCTATACTACACAAGCAAATATCCATACCATCTTCGAAGCTTTCCTGCCTGCTACTCAGTGCCTGTACCAATCTGATATTCAACTCTGTAAGGATAGCAGAAGGGTCATGTACTTGCTTGGTTTCTATAATTTCTTTCAGAAGTGTACAGCCCATCATGCTCATCATTGCCCCTGGTACGCCATGCCCTGTGCAGTCGACTACTGCTAAAAACCTCTTTTTTGAATAGTTATTTGTTGTTGATTGCTGATTGTTAGTTGTTTGTTGTTTTTCATTAGTCATTATTAATTCGTCATTCGTCATTGATAATTGCTCACTGGTAATTGGTAACTGCTCATTGTTCATTGTTTCAAAGTACCAATAAAAATCACCACTGACCACATCTTTGGGCTTGTAGATGACAAAATGTTCAGGAAATGCCTGTTTTAGCACCTCTTCATGTGGCAAAATCGCATTTTGGATACGTTTGGCATAGCGGATACTGTCTGTGATTCTTAGGTTTTTGCTTTCTAATTCCTCTAATGTTTTTTCCAAATTATCACGTTGCAGTTTAATTAATTCTTGGTTCGCTTCTAACTCCTCCATGTTTTGGCGAAGTTCCTCTTCACTCGCCAATAGTTCCTCGTTCTTATTTTTGATTTGGTGATTTGCCAATTCTAATTCTTTTCCTTTTCTGCTAATTTCTTGGGTGCGTTCTACGACTTGTGTTTCTAATTTGAGGTTTTGCTTTTTCAAAAATTCCATTCTCGCTTTGTAATAAGAATAAGCAGAAATTAGAAACATGGAGATAACTCCAGCTCTAAACCACCACGTTTCCCACCAAGGAGGTAAAATATTAATAGTCAAGCTAATACCTTCTTCATTCCACGCGCCATCATTGTTGCTTGCCTTTACGCGGAAAATGTACGTGCCTGCGTCGAGATTGGTATAGGTGGCACTGCGCTGGCTACCTACATAGTTCCAATCTTTGTCGAAGCCCTCTAATTGATAGGCATATTGGTTTTTTTCGCTTTGGGTAAAACTCAATGCTACATAGTCAATGGAAAATACAGATTGTGTGTGTGTTAGAGTAATTTCTTGGGTTTGAGAAATTTGATTTTTGAGTAAAGAATCATAGTCGCCTATTTGGACGGATTGATTGAAAATTTTGAGGTCAGTAAACATCAACTTTGGAATTTCAGGATTTTCCATAATTTGCTTGGGGTCAAATCGATTTGCGCCTTTCACTCCTCCAAAGTAGAGCAATCCCGCTTGGTCTTTGTAAAAAGAACGTGGCTTGAACTGCTTGCTTTGGAGTCCATCACTTTCGTCATAGTTGCGGAACTTCTTGGTTTTTACATTGAGCATAGAGATACCTTGGTTAGAACTCACCCAAATATTGCCCTGTTCATCTGTCAAAACACCGTTTAGCACTTCGTTTTTCAGCCCATTGGCAATGCCGTAGTGCGTAAACTCTCCTACTTTTTCCATGCAGTCCAGCCCCTTACTTGTTGCAATCCACAAGTTACCGTTTTTATCTTCGGTAATACCATTGATATTATTATTAATCAAGGACTTCGCATTGGTAGTGTCATTTTGAAAGCGTTTGAACTTCTTATTTTCGACATCAAAAAGATTCAATCCATTAGTAGTTGCGACCCATGTTCTATGTTGGCTATCTTCTAAAATAGTAGTGATAAAATTGTCACTTAATGTTTCGAGATTGTCCTTGTCTGTTCGGAAGGAAAAAATATTTTTAGTATCATTGATGTCCATGATACTCAGTCCATTAAACGTCCCAATATAAAGTTTATCAGAAATTTTGCTTTGATACAAAAAACCAATAGCACTATTGGCAAGCGTCTTGGGGAAAAATTCTCCTATTTCATAAAATCTTTCAAATGTATTATCTTTTTCGTCCAAAAGATTGAGTCCACCTATCCAAGTTCCTGCCCAAATTCGTCCTTTTTTGTCTTCCACAAGCGAGAGTACGGGGTTGAATCCCAGACTTTTAGGATTTTTGGGGTCATGCTCAAAGTAGCTCACTTTCCCCTCTATGTCTATTCTAACTAAGCCGCCTTCCGTTCCGAGCCAAGTCCGCCCTTTGCTATCTTTTAGGAGGGCATTAACCACCTTGTTTTTAAGAGGAACTTCTATTTTGGGGAACTTTTCTGCACGTTTGTCCCAAATATTTGCGCCATTAGAGTAAGTTCCTGCCCACATTCTGCCTTGTTTGTCTTTGTAGATTGCCCATACAGAGTTGTCATTCAGGCTATTAGGATTAGTAGGGTCGTTTTTATAATTTGTAAAAATGCCTATTTTTTTGTCAAAAATACTCACGCCTGCATTTTCGGTTGCCAGCCACAATTCATCGCCGTTTTCTTGCATCGCAAGCAAGCGGTTAGAAGATAGGCTTTGAGGGTTATTTTCATCATACTTATAGAAGGCAAACTGCTCATTTTGAGGGTCAAACTTGGTAAGACCACCTTCTTTGGTCGCTATCCACAAGATACCCTCTTTGTCCAAATACATACCTTGAAATAATACTTTGCCTAATTCAAATTTTCCATTTACCTCTGCACCATATTCTTTGACCTTTCCTGTTTTGGTATCTATGTGAATCAGCCCTTTAGACCAGTCCCCAATATAAAATGCTCCCTTCCCCAAGGAGATGATGTACTTAAAAGAATAGTCCCTTTTTTCTTTGAAATATTTAGTAATGAGATTATTAAATGTTCCTGTCTTCGAGTCCAAAGTGCCAAAAAAATTATCTCCTACTGCCCAGTAGTTTCCTTGCTCATCTTGGCACATTTCCCTTACAAAAACGTCAATGCCTTGATTGTAACTAATAAAATGGTCTTTCTGACGGTTGTACTTGGAGATACCTTTGGCAGCAGTGCCTACCCAAAGCTCGCCCGCCTTGTCCTCGTATAGGTAAACCGCCAAACTATGCGGCAAACTCTGTGGATTTTTGGGGTCATGGGCATAGATTTTGACTTTGTAGCCGTCGTATCTGTTTAGCCCTTCGGGAGTAGCAATCCACATCAGCCCTTCTTTGTCTTGGAGGAAATTATAAACGAGGTTATGTGCAAGCCCTTCATCTGCGGTAAGATACTTAAAATGAGGTGTTTGTGCGTATCCACTAATTATCAGAAGTGAAAAAAAAATAGTAAAAAAGAAATAGATGCGTTGCAACATTTTGGTTAGGAATAGTTATTATTTGAAAAAACTTGGTTTTAACAAAAATAAGCAAAAGGAAAGTGAATACAAAATTAACCAAATATTAAATTTATTTCACAATTTTGCTATCTGCTAAAATTGAAAAACAGAGAAACGTTGAGAAAAAATTTCTTTTCAGAGTAACAAATATGAAAATAAAAAATCAAGTTATATGGATTACGGGCGCATCTTCAGGCATAGGAGAGGCTCTTGCCTACGTGCTGGCGCATGAGGGCGCAAAGCTAATCCTTTCTTCACGCAGGGAAGACGAGCTAATACGAGTGAAAAATGCTTGTAAACGTCCTGAAAATGAGATTTTTACCTTGCCTTTGGACTTAGAAAAGAGTGCGGAAATGCACGCAAAAGTTCAGCAGGCGATTCAGTTTTTTGGAAAGATAGACATTCTCATCAACAATGGAGGAGTCAGTCAGCGTTCTTTGGCGAAAGATACTGATATTGAGGTAGATAGGCGCATCATGGAAATAGATTACTTTGGGACAGTTGCGCTGTCCAAAGCACTTTTGCCACACTTTTTAGAGCGGAAATCTGGAAAATTTGTGGTGGTTACGAGTTTGGTGGGGAAGTTTGGGACACCTTTGCGGTCTGCCTACTCTGCTGCCAAGCACGCCCTGCATGGATTTTTTGATGCCTTGCGTGCTGAGTCTTGGCGTGACCAAGTCAAAGTGCTGATGGTATGCCCTGGGTTTATCAAAACGCAAGTGTCTGTCAATGCCTTACTTGGCTCTGGGACAACACAAGGCACAATGGACAATGCCCAAGCAAATGGCATGAGTGCAGAAACCTGCGCCAAAAAGATGCTCAAAGCAATTATTCAAGACAAGGAAGAAGTGTATATTGGTGGCAAGGAAGTGTATGCGGTGTATTTGAAGCGATTTTTCCCTGCGATTTTTTCCAAGATATTGAGGAAAGCAAAGGTTACGTAGCAAAATTTTGAGATTTTCTGTATCTTTGTAGAGGTGCTTTTTCTGTAGAAAATGCGGCAATATTAAAGATGTAAGATTATGTTGCACACAGCGTTCAACACATAACAAAGGCATCAGAGCATTACTTGTTTAAGATTACCGAACTTAAATTAAGTTTTATAAATCAAATATTCTTGCATCTTTGGCAATGACTTAACCCGAATTGGAACGCTTGCTGACAGTTGGACACATCTGCTGGCAAAGTTTTCAACTATTGCCAAAGATGCTAAAATTCTCAAAATCTGTATGTTACCTTCATGCCCAGCGCAGGTGAAGGGTAATACAAACTTCCCGTTTCGGGGGTAAAAATCAGTTCATTGTACCTATCTATCGCCTTTTTGACCTTTACCTTCGCCGCAATCCGCAAACCAATGGAAGTAAGGATAGTTCCTCCCCACACTGTCCAAAAGGTGGTAGCACTTATCCGACTCGGATTACTGCGCGAAGAATTGCCTGCGACATAAAAAAGGTAAATAAATGGCACAGCATTGACCCAGTTGGCGGCGGTATTCAGATTTTTGAAACCGCGATACTGCCTATTCACCTCCTTATCGTCTATTTCGCCAAGTGGAACTTCCAGCGAATACGCATCTTTGACCTTTTTCAGTCCATAATAATACTTCCCACCATTGATTTGAATGGGTTTCAGGCTCACTGATTTGGTAAACTGCGCCTGAGCAGGAACAAAACAAAACAGAAAAATAATACACAAAATTAGTTTCATAAGTATTAGGTTTATTCAAGATTTTATATGTTTTCATACCTCTCTCACCTCGGTAGTGCTTTCAAATATATGATGTTCAGAATCTCACCTCCCCCTACCCCCTCAGAAGGCTAATCTTGTAGGGGTTTTAATTCAATTTATATCCTAATTTGATAAAATATAGACGTTCTAATGCTTGTGCTAATACTTTGATACCT
>JAAFJS010000359.1 GCA_013298985.1 Cytophagales bacterium | reverse complement strand
AATAAAAGACCTGTCAGTTTTTAAATCCAAAGTGGAACTGCTGACAGGTCTTTGCCGTTTTGATATTTTTTTGTATTTTTGCAGCACAATCATTTTGCAAAAACGTAATTTAATGAAAATCAATTACTTACTTATATTCATTTTTATTTCTACCCTTTTTATCTTCGCCTGTGGCAGTGCCAACACGTCCAAGGAAACGTTGAGTGAGGCAGATGCCAAGCTGCTAAAGCCTTACATAGATGACCCCGTCAATTATTTGTCTATAGAAAACAAGAAAAAATTAGCAACCCAATTAGCTGATTATCAGAAGCAAACAAGTAATCAGGTCAGGATAATTTTTATGACTGATTTTGCACCCCACAAGACCATGGGGCAGTTCCTGCGTGCGTATGCCCGCGACCAAAAATTTTCTACGGACAGTGCTTTCATGCTTGTTGGCTTGGCGGTGGACAAAATTGCCATAGATTTGTTTCCTAACTGGCGTATGAAACAAATGATTTCTCAAAAGGAAATTGACGATATTATGCGCTTGATTGTGAACGGCTGGTCTGACCAAGATTTATATAAAGGATTGGAAAACAGCGTATTATACTTAGAGGAGCGCGGCACTACACTTGGCGAAACTTTTTTGCAGATGTCTATGCCTGCTTATTCAGTAGCACAGGCAATGCAAAAGCCAGACAGCACGTTCCGACTGGATTTGCGCGGACAAAAACTTAGTGAGTTTCCCAAAGAAATACTGCAATTAAAAAACCTGAATGAACTTTGGCTTAGTAAAAACAAACTTACTGCACTGCCCAAAGAAATAGCACAACTCACTCATTTACAAATGATTGACCTCTCTAATAATCAGCTCGTACAGCTACCAGAAGGGCTAAAAAATTTGAAAAGTCTGAAGAAAATTAACCTGACCAACAATCCAAGCCTTGACGAAGAACAAACGTTGAAACTGCTCGCCCAGCTACCCAAGCTGCAATCTTTGGAAATAAACTTTTGTCAGATAGAAAAACTCCCCACCGAGATTAGCCAAATGAGTGCGTTAAAAGATTTTCAACTCACTGGCAATCAAATCAGTAGCCTACCCAACGAAATTTCTAAGCTGACAAACTTGGAAATCTTGGTGGTGAATAAAAACAAGATGACTACCCTGCCTGACGGCATCGGCAAATTGGGAAAATTGCATCTTTTGTATGCAGATAGCAACCAAATCAATCAGATTCCGCCACAAATTGGCGCACTGAAAAATCTGTATGTACTACGCCTTCACTATAACCAACTGACTTCCCTGCCCAATGAATTAAATAATTTACAGGCATTAGAAAAATTGTATCTGTCTGATAACAAACTTACTGTAATAAGTCCACAGCTCAAAGACTTGACAACACTCCAAGATTTGGCAATAGACAAAAATAGATTGAGCGCAGCAGAAAAGGAAAATATCAAAAAGCTACTGCCCAAAACCAAGATAAAAGAATGAGGGAAATTTGCTTTTTTGAGAAAAAAATGTTAATTTTAATTCATAATTCAGTTATTTTTTTACTTTTAAACAATAAATATGATGAAACGTATCCTTTACTTTTTGTGTATAGCCATGAGTTGCGCGTTGCTGACTTCTGCCATAACCACTCCAAGTATCCGCAAAAGAGAGTCTAAAATCAAGATTGTCAATAAGTCAGACTTAGCTATTGACCATATTTATTTTTCTGCACCTGACAAAAATACATGGGACGAAGATGACATTTTGGGTGATGATGAGGTCTTAGAACCCAATGAATCTATTGTGGTGCTGATGGAATGTGGGAACTGGGACGTAAAGCTCATACTGGAAGACGGCGGCACTTGTTTGGGCTATGACGAGCATATTTGCGGCAGCGAGGTGTGGGAAATCACCAATGCAGACTGTAATGGTGATGGCAAAGAAGACGAAGGCAAATAGGTGGTGTGGCATGAGATTTGAACTGTTAAATTATGTCATGTAGTTTAACTTTTTTATCCATTTTAAGTAATATAAAATATGAACTCTATTAAAAGTTTTCTCCTTACATTTTTAACAGTTGCGGTGATTGGAAGCCTGATGGCAATGACCATGAAAAAATCATCTGTGAATGCCTCACGTATCAAAATCACGAATAAGAGCAACTGGGACATTGACCACATTTATTTTTCACCCATCGACGAGGCAGATTGGGGCGACGACATACTGGGAAGTGATGCGATTTTAGAGCCAGGTGAGTCTATTGAAGTAATGGTAGATTGTGCGGACTGGGACGTAAAGTTTGTGGCAGAAGATGATGCAGAATGTATTGTGGAAAATTTGGAAATTTGCGAGATACAAGGACTTTGGACGATTGACGACATTGGTTGTGATTAGTAAAGCAAAGCCAATCTTTGGCAAGAGATTTTTATAAACTCACTACGATATTTGTCATTTTTAATAAATAAACCGCTATACATTGCAAAATGTGTGCGGTTTTTTTGGTATTATTCACTTTTCTGAAAAAATATAATAACTTTGCCCAAACCTAATTTTAAACCATGAATTTAGGAAACAAAAAAGAAAAAGTAAATACCAAAAAGTACCAACTTATTGTTTTTAAGCTGGCGGGTCAGGAATATGCCCTTTTCATTGAGCAGATTAAAGAGGTGGTCATCACACCTAATATTACGCCCGTCCCGCTTACGCCCAAGTATATCAAAGGCGTAGCAAACATCAGAGGTGATATTTTGGCAATTACAGATTTGGAAGAGAGATTTGAACTGAAGCCACCACAGCAGGAAGGCGTAGAGCATCAGATAGATACCAAAAAAGCCAATTTTACCTTGGTGATAGCCAGCGAAGACCTCAAAATGGGGATTTTAGTCAAAGAGCTACCCAATACACTCACTATTCTGGAAACTGATTTGGCGCAGCCTTCTCTCATCTATGAAAATGATGAAGAAAAAAATTATATCCTTAGTATTGTTAGGTTACAAGAAAGACTTATTATTGTAGTCGATTTGAATAAAATTATTTTAAAAGAAGATATTAATTCCTCTATTATCAAAATATGAGCAAAAAAGTATTGATTGTAGATGATTCGCTTTATATGCGTACCATCATCAAAGATGCCTTGGTAGAGGCAGGTTACGAGATTGTAGGGCAGGCGGCAAATGGCGAGTCAGCGATAGATATGTCCTTGGAACTACAGCCCGACATTATCACGCTGGACAATATCCTGCCCGATATGCTGGGCTTGGATATTCTGAAAACGCTAAAAGAGGAAGGTATCACGTCCAAAGTCCTGATGATTAGCGCAGTAGGTCAGCAATCAGTGATTGACGAAGGAATGCGCCTGGGGATAGGCGGATATATCGTAAAACCTTTTTCTTCCGAACAACTCTTAGAAGCTGTCAAAAAATTAGTTTAACCCTTGTTCCATGCCAACTTCCAGACTCATTCGGGTATTACTCGTAGATGATTCCAGTTTTATACGTCTGGTAGTGAGTGATATATTGCAGCAAGACAGCCAAATTGTGGTGGTAGATACGGCAACTAATGGCAAAGAAGCACATGAAAAAACCTTAACCTTACAGCCCGATTTGGTCATTCTTGACTTGGTGATGAAGGATTATGATGGCTTGTATGCAGTCAAAAATATCATGCAAGACCGCCCTACGCCTATCCTCATTTTGAGTTCGGAGGGGAGCGTAAATCCAGAGATGGTGATGGAGGCGTTAAATG
>JAAFJS010000358.1 GCA_013298985.1 Cytophagales bacterium | reverse complement strand
GCGCGTGGGCGGCCCTTATGAAGTATTATTCAGCTATATAGGCTATCAATCCGAAAAATTTGAGGGGATTAACCTCCAACTGGGGCAAAAGTATGTTCTTAATACAAAGTTAAAAGCAGAAAACACAAATTTGCAAGAGGTAGTGGTGGTGGCAGACCAATCACTCAGTTCACGTACAGGCGCGTCCACGAATATCGCAAATTCGCAGTTACAAAACCTGCCTACCATCTCGCGTTCGGCGGCGGACTACACGCGCCTTACGCCTTTGGCAGCAGAAGGAGGCTCTTTTGGCGGACGCAATAGCCAGTACAATAACTACTCGCTGGACGGAGCTATTTTCAATAACCCTTTTGGGCTTGATGCGGCTACTCCTGGTGGGCAAACGGACGCACAGGCGGTTTCTCTTGATGCGATTGACCAAATCCAAGTTGCCATTGCGCCTTATGACGTTACGCAGGCGGGCTTTACGGGTGCTTCTGTCAATGCAGTAACCAAGTCTGGCACAAACAAACTATCAGGAACAGTTTTTGCTTTTTACCGCAACAAAAGCATGATAGGCACAAAGGTAAAGGACACAGAGGTATTTCGTGGCGATTTGAGTGGTTTACAAACTGGTTTTGCCTTGGGCGGTGCTATCGTCAAAGATAAATTATTTTTCTTTGTCAATTTTGAATTGGAGCGCAGGTCGGATTTAGGTTCAAATTTCTTGGCAAATCGCGGTACATCTGGCGCAAACATATCCAGGGTGCTTGCCTCTGATTTGGACAATATTTCAAGCCTTTTGCGCCAAACATATCAATATGAAACTGGTGGTTATGAAAACTATAAACATAATACCAATAACCAAAAAGCAATTTTCAAAATTGACTGGAACATTAGCCAAAACCACAAACTTTCGGCGACAGTCAATTACTTAGATGCTTTCAAAGATAAACCTGCCAATCCTACGGCAATTGGTCGCCGAGGTCCTGATGCCGTAACTTTGCAATATTTCAATTCGGGCTATCGCATTAACAACAAAATCTTGGGCGGCGTGATAGATTTGAAATCACAGTTTGGGAGTAAGTTTTCTAACAAACTGCAGATTGGCTACACCCAGTTCAATGATGCTCGCGACCCTTTTTCAGCCCCTTTTCCTGTGGTAAATTTTAGCAAAGATGGAGTGCGCTATATCGTGGCGGGGCATGAGCCTTTTTCTATCAATAATCGCCTTGACCAGCGTGTATTCCAAATCACCAATAATTTTAACATCTACGCGGGCAAGCACACTTTGACTTTTGGAACAAGTTTGGAGAGGTTCAGTTTTGATAACTCCTTCAACCTCACAGGCTACGGAGCGCGTGTATTTTTCCCTGACGTACCTGTCCAAGATGCGGCTAACTTTATCCGTTCGGCAGATTTTGCGGGCGAAGTGGCGGGCGCACGTACCGCCTTCACCAACAATAACGCCAGAGGGTCTTGGGCTTTGGCACAGACCACACTTGGTCAGTGGGCTATTTATGGGCAAGACGAGTATGCTGTTACTGACAAATTTACCTTGACGTATGGTTTGCGTGTGGATATGCCTCTTTATTTTAATACCGCCCAGCGCGTAGAGGAAAATATCGCACGTAATGGTGGCTTGCTTTCCGCAGGTGGTGTATATGCCCCTGAAATTCAGTATTTTAATGGAGATGCACAGCCTACCAAGCTCAGTAGCACCACACTGCCTTCACAGAAACCACTTTTCTCGCCTCGCGTAGGTTTTAACTACAATATCAAAGGTGATGGCACACAGCAGCTACGCGGTGGTTCAGGTTTATTCACTGGTCGTTTCCCCTTTGTTTGGATTGGCAATCAGGTGGCAAACCCCGCCTTTTTCTTTTACTGCGTAACAGACCCTAACTTTAAGTTCCCACAAGTTTGGCGCACCAATATCGGCTATGACCACAAGTTCAAAAATGGCGTACAAATATCTGCTGACGTGATTTATACCAAAGATGTCAATGCCGTTATGGTACAAAACTGGGGACTACGCACGCCCACTGCGCGCCTCCAAGGAGATGATAGCCGCCCCGTTTATCGAAATGCTGACCGTTCGCAAATCTTCGGCGGAGCTACTAACGCGTATGTATTCACCAACAACGACTTAGGAAGCACACTGAATATCCAGCTACAAGCCGAAAAAACATGGACTAATGGACTTTTTGCCAAAATAGGTTATAACTTCTTAGATGCCAAAGATGGCGCATCAACCACCGTAGAGATTTCCTCAGACGTGTTTGACCTCAATCCTGCGGACGTACAGAACTCCAATCGCCCTATTTTGGGACCTTCACCTTTTGGCAATCGTCATCGCGTGATAGGTGTGTTGGCAAAGCGATTTACTTACGGCGGCAGATGGGCTACCAATATCTCTATTTTTAGCGAATACGTCCAAGGCAATCGTTATAGTTTCACTTATTCTGGCGATATCAACAATGACGGAGGTTTTAATAATGACCTCATGTTTGTTCCTACGGACGGACAGATAGACCAGATGCGTTTTGCAGGAAATACAGCCCAACAAGCCGCACAAAGAGCTGGATTTAAGTCATTTATAGCCCAAGACGATTATTTGAGTGGTCGTCGCGGTCAATACGCAGAAAAGTTTGCTTCCCTCAATCCTTGGTACTCGAAGTGGGATATGCGAATTTTGCAAGATTTAAGGCTTTCTTCCAAAGGCAATATGCTCCAACTGAGCATAGACATCTTGAACATTGGCAACTTGATTAGCTCAAGCTGGGGTACGCGCCAAATCGCATCTACCACGCGCTTAGTTCAGCCTATTGGCGTAGGTATAGATGCGAATAATGTTCCTACTTACAGCTTTGATGCCAACCGTACAAGCACTTATTTCAACGATTTTACGCTTAATTCTCGTTGGCAAATGCAGGTAGGCTTGCGCTATCGCTTCTAATTTTTTGAGGAATTCTTAATTTCATACTTTCTTTAAAAACAAACCACTCACGTAGCGCAATGCTCAATGAGTGGTTTGTCTTTTTTGCCCTTGCTGGTCTTTTGACCAGCAACCCTTGTGTATTGGTAGTCAGCACGTTATAAAGGAAAGTAATAAGATTGAAAAACTAAAATTCGTCCATGTAGTGAGTGAAGAAGCTAAATTTGTTGATTTGCTGGTGGGAAATATGAGAACAGGCGAAACGTTTTTTATTTTCAATTTCAAAATAATTTGCCAATTTGTAAAAGCTGTTTTTCATAGCAAATATTGTTTGTGAAAACACAAACAACGGCTTCTTTTAAAATAGTGTGGGCTTTTTTCATTACAATCTAATGCCCAAGAGCGTAATGTCATCTCGCTGTTCGGCATCTGCTTGGTATGCCTCCAAAGCCTCTACCAAAATTGTTTTTTGTAGAGTGGCGGGTTTTTCACTACAATCACTCAATAATTGATGCAATGTTCTTTCTCCGAACTTCTTGCGCTCTGGGTTATTTTGGTCTGCAAAGCCATCAGAACACAGATAGAGCATATCTCCTTTGGTAAGTGTGAGTTGATGGTTCGTAAACTGATAGGGTGGGTAGGTACCACTACCGACAGACTTTCTATCTCCTTTCAAAATCTGCAAAGTCTTTTCGCTCTGTGTTACATAATACAAAGGGCGTTTTGCCCCTGCAAACTCCAAAGATACTTGGTTTTCTACTACATGGAATATTTTACAAACTGCGATGTCCATGCCTTCATTGAAAGAGAGTCTTTCATCTTGTTTTAGGACTTTTTCTATGGAGATATTTAACTTTCCGATGATTTGGGCAGGGGTAAGAGT
>JAAFJS010000357.1 GCA_013298985.1 Cytophagales bacterium | reverse complement strand
TGGGCAAAAAAAATGCACCAACTTTTGATGGAAATGTATCAAAAAAGTGAAAAAGGTACAAAAACACTTGAAAACCCTGCTTATTTTTTACAAATGTATGGTTATATTTGTAAAATAGGAGAAAAAGAAGAGCCACCGCCTCAAAAATCAAAAAATGGAAGGTTAAAATCTTCCAAAGGTAGAAATTTGCTCAATCGTTTGAAAGATTACAAGGCAGAAGTAACTGCCTTTGCTTTCCAAGAAAATATCCCTTTTACCAACAATGAGGCAGAAAGGGCAATCAGACACGTTAAAATCAAACAAAAAATCTCCATGTGTTTTAGAACGTTTGAGGGAGCTAAAATCTATGCCCGTATTCAAGGCGTAATTGATACCATCAAAAAACAGGGACTTAATGTTTTTCAAACACTCAAAAATATCAATCTGTATCAAAATTTCTCCTTTTTGCAAAACGGCTGAATAGTTACAAAAAATCTATTTAGAGCATAAAAAGAAAGATTCTAATAAAACTCCTGCACCAAAAAATTTCTGGCCTTATTCCTATCAGTTTTATATGTGCAACCCTATTAAAGTTTTCAGTTGTATTGTCAAAAGTGCCAATCAAAAGCCAAAAATAAAAGTTGAGCATTATGTTAAACCTCAAATAGATAGAATTAAAGTAGCTTCCGAGTTAATGCCAATTGAAATTTTGACAAAGGAAGAATTAGAGATTATTTCTGCAAATACAAATATTGAAATGAAAGATATCAAGCAAAAACAACCTTTCATTTCAGAAGAATTGAGGACTTTATTACCTCTTAGAGATACAGATAAAATCTCAGAAGCTAAACAACCATATCAACGGAACTAAACAATCCGCTTGGTTCTAAAACTTCATTCACTCTTTCTTTGATAATTTTGTGATAATTTTCATCTATTTCTATAGTAATAAATTGTCTCTTTAGAGCAAGAGAAGCCAAAGCAGTAGCCCCACTGCCTCCAAAAGGGTCAAGCACCAAATCATTTTCATTGCTACTTGCTTGTATCAATCTCTTTATCAATTTGATAGGCTTTTGAGTAGGGTGAAAACGTTTTTCTACATAGAAGTCAATATCGCGCCACACATCAGTAATGCCCATTTGTGGATTAAACGTTTGCGCTATTTTTTGATATGGATAGTCGAATTGTAGAATTTCTTGCAATTTTTGCCAAAGTTCGTAAGTAGGCACTTGCTCGCAAATATTATTCCCTGTATAAATGCTCCACATTCCACCACCATTACTTTTTACACCTAATTTTTCATTAATTTCTTTGGCAGAAAGCCCTAATGCTTGTTGCCTTTCTTTTAAAATTTTCTTTATAAACGGTTTGCTATCTTTAATGATAAATAATAGGCTTTCAGTAGTATTAGGAAAAAGTTTATAGTCTTTAGTAGCTCTCCCCGAAACAGCACGCATTCCTTTGTCTATCATAATTTGTTGGCGAAGTTCCAAACCAAGTGCATCAAGATATGGAACAAGCAACGCAAGCGTCCTAAAATAACCAAAAAGATAAAAAGAGCCTCCTTTTCGTAAAACCCTACTCACTTCAGTTATCCACTGTATCGACCATTCTATATAATCCTGTTCCGTCCGCCACTGATAATCCCAAGTTTCACTTATTACCTTCCAATAAGGCGGGTCTGCAATGACTAAATCAATTTTTTCATGTTCTATCTTTTCTAACTCTCTTAGTGAATCCCCTAAAATGATTTCTTGCTTCATATTTCAGTTTTTAAATAACAAACTTAGTTATTTTTTAGGAAGGGAAAAAGGATTTGAGAAAATTAACTCACGCCTATTTATTTTTGTTTTTTCCAAAACTGACTGATGGGGCTATCTTCTTTCAAGAGTCCTATCATGTCTTTGAAGGGAATATAAATTTCTAAATCCTTGTCCGTATCGGGCAGGAGATAGAAAAAAGTCATGCCGCCTGTGGTCATATAAAAGTCAAAATCCACCAGAGATTTGTCCAGTTTGTTGCTTTCTGCTTTTTTGAGGTCTTCTTTATAGGTATTATTGATGACAGATTGCAAAATAATTTTCCGCAATTCTTCCTCATAATTGGGTTTGAAAATATCTGCCATCAGTAACCTTTTGCCTGTTTTTAAGTCCCAAGTAAAAAACTTTTGCTCGTCGACTTCCTCACCTATGGCATCTACTACTTCATTGATTCTCACTGATAAAATAAATTTTTCATTCAAATAAACCAACATATCAATATCTATCTTTTCGCGTTCGGTGGCACCGTCGAGCATATAATCATAGTGTTTGTGTAGTTTTTCCACTACTTGGGTTTTAAAAGTTTGCATCTCTAAATTGTTGGGCAGGGGCAACTTAAAAAGTCCTTTGCCTAAGTCAGTGCGGATAGCCGTTAAAACCTTATTATCAGCAAATTGGATAGGATAAAGGAAATGCACTTTGGTTTCAAAAGGTGCAGCAGTATCTTTGGTATTAAAGATGTAATATTGCTGGAATTGCATACTTCCCTTGGCGTAGGTTTCGCTGAGTTGGACAGCGATTTTGCGCTTGCCTTCGGTAGTTTCGCGCACGCCCACGAAGCCTTTTTTGCTAATCACTCCCTCGAAAATACCTGTCAGATGTCCATTGGAGTCAATCTCTTCCAGCACGTGCTTTTTTGAGTTGCTTTTAATTTCTTTGAGTTTGAACGGTCTGCCGTCCGCGTCGTGATAATAAGTGCCAAGGTGTTCGCCCTCATGCAGCATCAAATCCATGGTGATAGGCTGGCTGCCCTGCTTGCCTGTGTAGTGTGCGTAAAACCCCGAAGTGATGACTTCTATTTTGTCTTGGGCATAAACACTTGATAATGAGAAAAATAACAATGTGTAAAAAACAATTTTTTTTGTCATATATTTTTAATCAATATTGAATTGGCAACAAATTTATTTGGAAAGTATGTATTAATTTTGAGTCTATTTCTGTTATAGTGCTGTCATTTACTTCTCCTAACCTCCCTCATAACAGCGAATTATCTAAGAACCAGTACCAAAGCTGGTCTATTTTTCGTTTCACTCAAATCTGTAAAAGGAAAACTGGCTAATACTATATCACCTTTTCTCATTCATAAATTTCTTTAAGGTCTGTTACTGTATATAAATCTTCCTCATCGCGTAAAAAGCTATAAGCCGCTGAATGTTGGATTAATACAAGATTATGTTCTTGGAACTCTTTTGATTCGCTGGTAGGCAGGCTCACTTTGTCTTTTAAAAATAAATCCATAAATAAATTGAACTTCTCAATAAAATAAGTGTCTTGCAGAAGATTGACCTTTGCCTCCATCTCCACAAGTTTTCTTTGCATCTCTAAATATTATTGTTTTGGAATGGTGATTGTTTCCATATTTATCATTATTTTTAGTTTAAGAATCTAAATTATCATTATTTACTATAAAACCAAAACGAGTGCCTTTGTTTTAAAGATGGCTTGTAATTTCTTGTAAGAAACAAAAATTTCATTTTAACTTACTGACTATCATAGAGAAGCATCGTTTTGTTTCTCTAAGTGTCAAGTTTTGTCACATACAAGTTAGCCAAAAACTTTGCATTATTTTGTACCTACTCACTCCTTGCAAAATCTGTTCTAATTTTTGTATCATATCTGCTTTTGCCCTTACGTTTTAGTTTCCAGAAATGTTAAAAATTTTAGAAATAACAAAAGCATCTATAACTTGATACGTCATAGATGCTTTTCTTAAATTTGGGAAATGGCAAATATTATTGCTCAGATTCAGCCAAATTCGCAATGGCTTGCGCCCATTTTACATACTTCAATTTAGCCA
>JAAFJS010000356.1 GCA_013298985.1 Cytophagales bacterium | reverse complement strand
TGGGCGGCAATCCGCGTTTGCACAGCAAGATGCCATGTTTACGCAATATATGTTCAACGGCTTGGTGCTGAACCCCGCCTACGCAGGGAGTCGCGAGGTGTTGAGTGCGACTGCGCTCTACCGCAATCAGTGGGTGAATATTGCTGGCGCACCCAAAACTGTAACCTTTTCCATGCACGCGCCTGTACGTAACGAAAAAATTGGCATTGGCATCATCTTTTCCAATGACCGTTTGGGCATTACCAATACCAACAATGTCGGGCTAAACTACGCCTACCGCCTCAAATTCAAAAATGGAGGAACGCTGTCTTTGGGCTTGCAAGCGACTATTCTGAATTATAGGGCAGACTTTGCGTCTATTCAGCACTCTTTTTCGTCCTCAGTTTTTGACCCTTCGTTTTCGCAGGTCATCAATCGCTGGTTGCCTAACTTTGGGACGGGAGTTTATTACTACACCAACAAGTTTTACTTGGGTGCGTCCATGCCCAATATATTGACGAATCAGTACATGAAAGGCGAAGGCACAGTTTTCAATGTTACGGACAGGGCGCGGCAGTACAACCATATTTTTATCACCACTGGCTACGTTTTCAATATCAATCAGAGCTTGAAATTAAAGCCTTCTTTGCTACTCAAATATGTAAACGGCGCACCTTTGGAACTGGACATCAATGCTAATTTATGGCTTTTTGATATGTTTGCCGTAGGGCTTTCGTACCGCACACGAGATTCCATTGATGCACTTTTTGAGTTCCAAATAACGCCGCAGTTGGGTATTGGGTATGCTTACGACTACACGCTTACGCCTTTGGGCAAATATACGTCAGGCAGCCACGAGATTATGATTCGCTATGAACTTGGCTTTGGTAAACGCAGGATTATTACGCCGAGGTATTTTTAATGAATGTAGAATGAAATACAAAATTTTAATTTGTAAATTTGAGTAAATGCAAAATGTATATTCGTATTTATATGAATCAATACAAGGTAATTCATTCATAATTAATAATTTATAATTCATCATCAAGTTATAAAACTATGGTAACAACAAGCGTCGCAGTCAAAGATTATTTAGACCTTTGTGAAAGGGTAGGAATGTTCTTTGAGTATGTAGAGGGGCAGGTGTATTGGAAAAATGCCAATGAACACCCTATAGAAGAAGAATTATTGGATAAATTATTAGATACTAATACTGAAATAGATACCAAATTTTTAGGAGAAATGCCAACCTTAGCACACCGAAGATTAGTTTCCAATCTTCATGGGACTATTTTCCCTTTACTGAAAAAAACATCTTTTGAAATTTTTAACCAAGATACGTATATATGGACAGGCATAGAGGAAAATTATCGTATTCCTGATGTGGTAATTACGCACAAAGAGAAAAGTAAGTATTTGGAAAGCAAGCTTTTAACTAATCCTATTGTACTGGTAGAAGTGCTTTCTCCCTCTACTCAAAAAATAGACAAAGATGACAAATTAGAGGAGTATCTAAGCATAGAAAATTTAACAGATTATTTGCTGGTGTCCCAAGACAAAATGCAGGTATGGCATTACAAACGCAACCAAACAGATAGTTCTTGGACGTATAAAATTATTAAAAACAAGGCAGAGATAATTAATTTTGATAGCATTAGAATAGAAGTGAGTTTGAAAGATATTTATGAGGGAGTGTTGTGAGAATGGAATCACAACGGCGAACTGTAGCTAATCTGGAATTGAATAAAATGACTTGTGCTTAGTCACGTTAGGGACGACAGCTTTGTAGGAAATATTAAATAGAAGAGGCTTTGCGTTACACCATTTCCCAAATGCCTTCCACGTATGCCATCCAGCGTGCAGGTTGAGATTCTCCACAGCTTGCGATGATAAGTGTCTGGTTTTCTGAGGAATCACTATCCAAAAGACAATAATACAAGCATAGATTATAAGTACCGCTATAAACCTCAAATTCGCCTTTTGGGTGCTTGTAGCCTTGTGTATCAATGATTTGATTGAATATCGTTTCTCCTAATTTTTCTTTGAGCTTTTCTAAGGGTTTTTCTGATAGCTGGGCAAGCGAAGTCGTCCATGTCTGATGTTCCCAAGAAAACACAATGGGTGCGTACCAGTCATCAGGGGCAATGCCGTCAAAGACATCAAGGCTTATTTTTTCAGCAATCGGAATGAGTTTTTTGAAAGACATAAATGGATTTAGTTTTGAATTAAAAAAAGCTGGCTACACAGCCAAGTACAAATCACGACATCATTCAACCAAAATGTAGTAAACTTTTCCTTGGATTTGAAAGAACTTTCGTATTTAAAATTTCAACTTTCACAAGAAGAACTTTTAACGTATTATCTTTCAACTTTTACCTTTCCACTTTGAACTTTTCGGGTTGGTATCTGAAAAGATATTGGTTTTCATGCCCTAATTTTATGGCGGACAGGCTTCGATTACCCTTGAAGCAAAGGGAGTTGAGTTTGGCGATTTTCGTGTAGCCAGAATACCTTATTTATACGTCAATAACTGTAATGGCATTGATTTCGGAAAGAACAGCATCTACCTCGCTTTCAAATTCACTAATTTCTTTTTCCAATTTTTCTATCGTGCTTTCTATTTTCAAAGGGTCAATCAGCAACCATTCATTGCTTTCCAAAAAAGGTTTACGCACCGCCTCCATGTCGTCTTTGGTGGTTTTTACATTGTCTTTTCCGAAAGTCGCCTCCAATACTTTTTGCAGATTTTGCTCTACCAAGAGGTTTTTGCTTTCCATGTCCACTTTTACTCTGCCATACTTCATTTTGAGGTCATCAATCAGTGTTTTTTTGTAATTTACCACACTTTTGTAGGTAATCGCGTCTGCAATGCTCATTTCCTTGCTTGCTACTTTTACCATTGTTTTGGCATTTGCCTCTACGATGGCTGATTTTATTTTTATCTTTTGCACTATTAAGTCATTGATAGACTGAAACTTAGACTGGGCATTGTGGCTAAAAGTTTCCTCATCATAAATACGATTGATGAGTTTGCCCTTTTGCTTTACGCCTACGGGGTCTATTTCCTTGACAAGTTTGGCAACCTTGCTATCTATCAATTTTAGCTCTGCCAATGCTCTATGCAAGCTGATTTTCATGTTTTTACGAATTTATTTACCCTTGTTAAATATGATATTTGACGAATGTATTTCTCAAATTTACCATGTATTTTGAAGGAAAAGAGGCTGATTTGGTAAGTGCGGGAGTTGCTTTGGTAAATGTGAGCTATTTTAGATTTTTTGCAAAGGTATTTTTTGATAATATCTCCTGCTGTGAGAGAAAAAATTGCTACTTTTACAAGAGGTTTTATAGTTTGTAAATGCTAAATTTGGGTTTGATGAATTTTGTTGCCTTAGATTTTGAAACGGCTAATTATGACAGAAAAAGTGCCTGTGCCTTGGGTGTGGTGGTCGTAGAAAATGGACAGATTACAGCGCAAGAAACGTGGTTAATCAAGCCAACTCCTTTCTACTTTCAGTTTACGTACATTCATGGGATTTCGGAAGCTGACACTCAACATTCGCCTACTTTTGCCGAATTGTGGCATCAAATCGCAGAAATGATTGATTTTAAAACGGTTATTGCCCACAATGCGAGCTTTGATATAGGCGTGATGCGGGCTTTGATGGCGTATTATGAGTTGCCCCAGCCCAACTTCGACTATTTGTGTACGGTGCAGATTGCCCGCCGCACTTGGAAAGGATTGCCACACTATAACCTCAAAGCCTTGTCAGATAAATTTGATATTCCTTTACAACATCACAATGCGCTGAGTGATACGCTGGCTTGTGCAAAGATTATGCTCGAAGCAGCTAACA
>JAAFJS010000355.1 GCA_013298985.1 Cytophagales bacterium | reverse complement strand
GCTTGGCAACAGCCGACAATAGAGTGATGGAAATTACCCAACAAGGCACCTATACGACCCAGCAACTGCTCGCCAAAGTGCCTGCCAAGCAGAACTTGGAAAAGAAATATGTCGAATTTGTGGTTAGCGAACTGACCAAAGTAGATAATGCAGACATCTCAGCAGCCAATCGCTTTAACCACATGAATAAGTCAGGGTCGGTGAAGCGGGGGGATTTGATTGCTACACTCTACATAGCGGAGATAGGGGTAGGCATAGAGGGGTATCAACTCTATGGAAATACTTTATTTCTTACATGGGAAACCTCTGATTCAAAAGTTGATAGCTATATGGTTAAAATAAAGACTTTTGATGGGAAAGTTATTGCCCAAAAAGGTACAAAAGACAAGGAAATTGGTATAGACATCAGCCATGTAAATAGGGAAGAAATATCTAAACTCAGGTGTATGGTGATTCCCTTAAATGAAAAAGGTGTCATTATGGGTAGGCTCGATGAATTGTCTATATTTAAAGAGTCTTTAGAAATTACTTTACTTGATGAAACGGAAAAAAAGCCAATCACCACTGAAATAAAGAGCTATGTAAGTATGGGGGCGGTAGGCAAGCTCATAGAAGGTCGGTATTTTGAGCAGAGAAAGCTTTTCATAGATGCTATGGCTTGCTACAAAGAGGCAATCAAACTCTCTGATAATAATGAAGAATATCAAAAATATTATAACCAGCTACTTGATTATATTAAGACTTTAAAGCCTAAAAAATAAGAATAAAACTTCACTCTTAAACTTTAATGAAAGCATGAAAAATTTAATGATTTTATGTTGGAGTATTTTGCTAATGATAGCATTAGTCAATCCCTCTCTTGCCCAAAAAGAAGAAGATGATGACGACAAAGAGCAGGAAAAGTTTAGTACACTCAGAAGTTCTTACAAAATTAGGGGTGATGCTTATATGCTCAAAGGTGATGAACTCAATGCGCTGATGTGCTATGATAGTGCACTGAAATACATAGATATAGTGGAAAAAGACAAAATTGCAACAAGTATTAAAAAGAAAAAACCACGCAAATATGCCAAAGATTATTTGGAAATTATCCAAAGGAAAGCCACCATTCACCTCAAAAACGAAAGTTTTATCTTAGCAGATAGCTTGTTTTCTTGGCGCATTGATGCGATTAAAAATGGACGTTCTGCGCTTGGCAAACTCCTTCCAAGCAGTAGATATACAGATGCTGTATCAGATTTGGCAGAAGTTTATTATAGACAAGGCAATGCAAAGAAAGCTGATAGCTTGCTTGCTACATCAGAAAACATGGCAAGAAGAGCCGCAACCATCTCAAAATACATAGGCTATGTGGTGCCAGCAATTGAGGTAGGCTTAGAGGAGTTATTAGGCAACCTAAATATGGCAGGAATACAAGTAAGCCCAGAAACGCAGCAGCTCATCAATTCAGTCAAAAATCTCACGCTTACAAGACAGTACGTAGCCATAGCCAAAAATCTGATTAGTCCCCAAATTGCCAATTTTGAAAATTCTCTGCCCTTGCGCCAAGATGCAATTGGTCGTTATATATATCATCTGCGGTTGAGCAATAAGGCAAGAGTACAGTTAGGTAACTTTGCAGATGCACAGGTACAACTCGCCAGAGCAGGTGAGCTTTATAACTCAGCGCGTACTTATACCCCCAAAGAAAAAGATGAACAGGAAAGCAATAAAAAACAAGGTAGCTTTATTGATAATTTGGCAACAGGCTTAATGCCCACAGATAAAGCAAATGCAGACAAACTGCAGCAAAAGTTTGAAGCTAAAAAAGAAGAAAGTCTTGCCAGAAGAAATGTCAAAAATGGGGCATTGTACCTCAGAGAACGCAATGGTATTTTGGACAACTGGGCAGACATCTATATTCGTCAGGGAAACTTTTTTGAGGCAGATGCCAAGCTAAACGAATCACTTACAGGCACAGAAGCAATATTGAAAAGTAGAGAAGGCTCAGACATCTTGCTCACAGCTTACGAAAGCTATCTGAATAGGGAGCATTATGACAAGGCAGAGGAATGGCTCAGAAAAGCAATGACCACTTACAGGACTTTTTTAGGAGCAGAGCATACCTCCTACATCAAAGCACTTATCAAATTGGGGCAACTCAAACAAATGCAAGAACAGTATTTAGAAGCAGAAAACATCTATCAAGTAGCAGAAGAACTCCTTGCCAAAAGTGATGCGGAAATTGCCAAAGTAGATAAAATCACCTCTGAATCAGAGAAAAAGGTACAAAAAATACTCCTTGATTATGATACCAAAGTTGCCGCAAAATTTCCATTAAGCGTGAGTTTATTAAGTGGTAAAGCAGATTTAATGCTTATTAATGCCAAATATGACAAAGCAGAAGAATATGCCAAGGTTATCATTAGCCGTTATAAAAATAATGGATTGGATAGAAGTCGTCCTTATGCCAATGCACTTGCCCAGCTCATTAAGGCTTATGATGGCTTGGGGCAGGTAGAAAAGGCAGAACAACTGCGTGAAGAAAGAAGAAAACTAATGAAGGCACTGCTTGGAGAAGACAATGTAGAGTTTTCTTTTGACTTACTCAGAGAAACACGCTTGAAAACAGAAGATGACAAAAAAATAATTCTAAATGCACTTGAAAGTGTTAAAAAGCAAAAAGGGGAAAATAGTGTTTCTTATGCCAACGCATTGCTCTTAGCAGGACAGAGTTATGCAAACATCAAAGATTTTTCAACCTCAGAATTATACTACGAACGTTATACAAATTTAGTAAAAACACTTTTGGGTGAAAACTCAAATGCTTATGCAGAGGCAATATACAAATATGGTTTGTACTATGCAAAACAGAAAAAAGCATATAGCAATGCGTTATCTATGTTTGAACAATCCAAATTGCTATATTTTACCAATCTTGGGCAGTATCACCCCAATACATTAGAGGTGATAGGAGCAGTAGCCGACCTTCACGCAGACAATAGCAAAATAGATAGTGCAGAAGTAGCTTATCGTACCGAATTAGCAGGCATCTTGTATCGTGTCCGTACCGTTTTTCCTTCGTTAAGTGAGTCAGGGAAAGAAAAATTCTTGGGTAAAATGAATAATCGTTTGGGAATAATGCAAATGTTTCTTCTAACACAGCTACCTAAAAAGCCAGTTTTGAGTGCTATGCTCTATGACGAACTCCTCGCTACCAAAGCATTGCTTTTTAGCACAGCCAATAAACTACGGGAAGCAATTATGAATAGCGATGACCAAGCCACAAAGGATAACTTCAAGAAGTTGATGGATTTGCAAGATTTTCATTCTCAAGCACTGTTGAAAACTCCAGCAGAACTCCAACAAAATAAGGTGAATATGAAGGAAATAGAAGAAGAAATAAGTAGATTGGAAAAAATACTTTCTGCCAATGAGCTTTATTCACAGAGTCAAGAAGATAAAAAATACGAGTGGCGACAAGTGCAAGAAAAACTAAAAGCAAATGAAGCAGCTGTTGAAATAGTAAGGATAGGTACTGCTGAGAACCCTACTTATGTGGCACTTGTTATCAAATCCACTACCAAAGGCTATCCTGAGGCTGTGATTTTTGGAGAAGGCAAAATGATGGACGACCCAGAAAATACATATCTGCTTGGTGCCTTAAATTTTAATAAATTAGCAAAACAAGGAAAAGAAAAAGACATTACTTATTCCAAATATTGGAGGCCACTTGCTGATAACCTAAAAGGTATCTCAAAATTATATCTTTCCGTTGATGGAGTTTATAATCAACTTAATATCAATGCTATCGGAATCCCTAACCCTAATCCTAAGTTACCTCCACAAAAGTATATTATAGAGGAAATAGATT
>JAAFJS010000354.1 GCA_013298985.1 Cytophagales bacterium | reverse complement strand
AAATTAAAAAAATGCCCACATTGATTTGAGCAAAACTAAGATTGATAGTGCGAGAGATACGCTGTGTTGAAATGGAGTGAATATTAGGAAATTTTGATGGAAAAAGCAAAAAAAGATTTTAATTTTTTTTGAATAATGTAAAGCAGAATAAATGAATCATTTTTTTAGAAAAAACTAATTATATTTGAACTTAAAAAATCAAGAGTGATAAAAAATCGTTCTCAGACAATTTTTGTGGGAACTTCTTAAGCCTCCCCCTACCCCCTCCAAAGGGGGAGAAAATACAAAAAGGCTGTTTTCCCCCTTTGGAGGGGGTAGGGGGAGGAAAAAGGCATCAAAATAAAGTTTATCACAAAAAATGTCATGCAATCAGAACTGCAGAAAGAAAACAAGACAATAAAAATCAAGGAAGTATTTTTTTAGATTAGAAAACAGTTTTAAAACCATTAAATAATATGAAAATGAAATATTTAACTATTTTAGCTTTTAGCTTATGCGCGTGCTTTTGCACACAAGCGCAAACCATTACCAAAGAACAACTGATAGCCCTGACCGCCGAGTGGAAAGGGGAACGCTTTGCGGACGGTCGCCCCAAGGTCGCGGACAAGTGGATAGAACGTGCCAAAAAAGTTTCCTTAGAAGAAGCCTGGGGAATCTTGCGTAATGAAGGTTTTAATAACCAGTATGAAGGCGATTGGGAAATTCTCTATCAAGATAAGGTGCTGACTGGCAGGGCTTTGACGGCAATGTATATTCCCAGCCGCCCTGACATAGACAAGATGATTCGCGACAAAGGCAAGGCAGAAGGCAGGAAAGGCTCGCCCAATTCCTGGCCTATCGATATGCTCACGCCTGGCGATATTTATGTGGCTGACGCTTTCGGAAAAATCATTGATGGAACGCTGATTGGCGATAATCTGGGCAATGCGATTTATGCCAAATCTAAAAATGGCGTGATTTTTTACGGCTCAGTGCGCGACATTGAGGGCTTGTCCAAAATTGAGGGCTTCAATTATTTTGTCAAAGGAACTGACCCTTCTTATATTCAGAATTTGATGCTCGGCGGGCTGAATGTGCCTATTCGCATGGGCAGGGCGGTGTGCCTTCCTGGTGATTTGGTGATTGCCAAGCGCGGCGGCGTGGTTTTTATTCCTTCTCATTTGGTCGAAAAAGTGATTTTGAACGCCGAATTTATTGCTTTGCGCGATGCTTTTGGGCATCAACGTTTGCGCGAAGCCAAATATACCGCAGGTGAAATAGATATGCAATGGACAGACGCTATCAAAAAAGATTTTTTGGCGTGGCTCGACCAAAATCCTGACAAACTGCCCATGACGCGCAAGGAATTAGATGAGTTTATGAAAGATAGGACTTGGTAAGTAGTTATGAGTTATGAGTTATGAGTTATGAGTTATGAGTTATGAGTTATGAATGATTGCAAAATGCTTGTAATCAATATTTTATATTTTTTTGATTTTGATAATTTGATAACGACATAAATATTTTGTATGTCATATTTGTCTGACACCTTTGAGGTGTCAGACAAATAGGTTTTAGCAACTACCTTTCACAAATTAAATAAGTCGTTATCATAATAAGTAGTTCAACAAATGTAAAATTGCATTATTGACATTCAAGAATAAACCGTTCTTTGGAAAGACGACTCACAGCAATCTCCATTGTGGGGTCTTCGACCACTGTTAGCGTTTCCCTACCCTGTTAGTGGTCAAAGACCTTAACAGTGGTTTAAAAAACACAAGCATCGCAAACTTTTAAAAGTCTGCGACGCTTGTGTTTTTTGAATTATTTACAGATTAATCACTGTTACTGAGCCTGTAATGAACTTATTGGACTCTGGAATTTTAATTACGAAATAGAAAGTGCCTTCTGCTACTTTTCCGTCTTGCTGTGGAATCCTGCCGTCCCAGTCGTTTTGATAATTGACTTTGGAGAATACCTCCTGCCCGTAGCGATTGTAGAGAACGACTTGTGCATTGGGGAAAGATTCAATCTTCTCGATTTTCCAAGCATCATTCACGCCGTCGCCGTTTGGAGAAAGCACTTTATTGGCAATAATCTCCATTTCGTTTACCACTGTTACCGTAACTTCATCTACACTTTCGCAACCTTTTTCGTTTCTGCCTATCACTTTGTAGGTCGTTGTTTTGCTTGGTTTGGCAACTGGATTGGCACTGTTAGCGTCGCTAAGACCTTCTGCTGGAAACCACTGGTAAGTAGTGGCACCACTGGCACTTAGTGTAGCACCGACCCAAGGATTGATGGTAACATCTGCGCCTGCATCTACTTGCGCTTTGGTAGGCTCAGTGATGGTAGCTTTTGTAACTAACTGACAGCCATTTTCATTAATCACTGTAAATTCATAGATACCCGCTTTGAGGTCAGAGAAAACTGCCAAATTCCCTTCTATTGTTTTGCCATTCATAATGACTTTGATGTTTTGGCTATTCAAATCACTAACCAGCAAGCCACCATTGCTTTCTCCCACACAATTTGGAGAAGACGGTCTTATATTCAACGTAATTGGTTTACTGATTTTTACCTCTATGGAGTCATAAGTAGTACAGCCATTTTTGGTAACACTTAATACATATTTGCTTGCCATATTTTCTGAATAAGGAATGGCTACGTTTTGCTGTTTGGAAATAAAGTTTGTACCTCTCCATTCATAAGTTGCGCCATCTTCGGTGGTAGCGTTTAATTTCAATAATTCTCCTTTGCAAATCAGGCTGTTTTCTGTTTTTGCTTCTGCCATAGGGAGAGGGTTTACGACTACATTCACCATGGCAGAGGTTTCCTCGCAACCAAATTTACCTATTGCCTTTACAAAATACTTGCCTGAGGTGCGAACAACTGCATTGCTACCTTTGCCAACAGCTTTGTTTTCTGCATCAAACCATTCATAGCTTACATTGCTTTGTATGCTGGTACTCAATACGCCTGACTCGCAAAAAACAAAGTTTTTATTAGGCTCAATAGTAGGTTTAGTTACTTTTACCAATTCTACGTTTACGATTTGTGAAACTGCTTCGCAAAAATTATTTTTGACAGAAACGCTATACAAACCACTTTTATCAACTTCGATAGAGGCTTCTTTGCTGTCTAAGATTTCATTGCCTCTTTTCCAAACGAACTCGGTGGCGTTGCTGGTGGCAGTAAGCCTCATTTTATTGGCACAAGAAGACTGAAACGCGTTTCCTACAATGGCAACTTCGAGTTTTTGAGCAGGCTGAATAGTAAGAGCCAAAGGTTCACTTTCTAAGCCCTGCCTACCGATTGCTGTTACAAAGAATTTTTTATTGACATTGGCAAAAGTTGCTCTGAACAAACTTCCTCCTTCAGATTTTCTCTCATCACTCACCCTGCCACCTGCTGTATTGCCTTCGTACCAGTGAAAATTATTAGATTGATTTGTTCCAGCTACTGAGATTTGGCTTTGTCCTGCGCTACAATTATATTCTATGGATTTCAAAGTAGGTTTATCAGGAAAAGTAAAAGTAGTTTGTGCATTTGAAAAAACTTCTTGATTGTCATTGTAAGTAGCAATGGTATAAGTATAGCGTCCATCAGCTTTCAAATCTTTATTGTCTGTAAAACTGATTTCGCCTATGCCCGCAGGAATTTCTGCCAACAATGTTCTTACCCCATTTTCATCTTGTCTGTATATCCTATTTCCTTTCTTATTGAGGTTTGCATCATTCCATTTTAATTGTATTGTATTGGTATTCAATGCAATAACACTCAAATTAGTAGGCACAGTTAAGATAACAGGTACTGGTATCGTCGGTATCGTCGGTACTGTTGGTACTGTTGGTGTTGGTACGGGGGGTGTAGGAAGTGCAGTTACCACTACCAAGCC
>JAAFJS010000353.1 GCA_013298985.1 Cytophagales bacterium | reverse complement strand
TTCATCAATACGCTCCATAGTAACATCTACTTTTTTGCCGTTTGCCTCAGAGCCTGTTATCCACTGCCCGCCCATGCGAGGTGCAAGCCCCACTACTCCTTTTATTTTGGCAAACTCATTTTTGAAAGTTTCATTGTATTTTTCATCTCCGTCTTTGCCTACCTTAATTCGCAAAAGGTTTTTATCATTATAACCTAAGTCTTTGTTTATCAGATAATTGAATTGGTTATAGACAAATAAAGTTGCTGTTATCAAGAAAATTGCCAAGGCAAACTGCACCACCACCAAACTCTTACTCAAATAGTTTTTCCCTGCAAGTTTAGTGCGGTTGTAAAGCGTTTGGGCGGGGCTAAACCCAGAAAGCACCAAAGCAGGATAAAAACCTGCCGCAAAACCTGTGAGTACATAAAGAGAAACTATGCCAATTACCAAAGTTTCATCAAGTAAATATTCCAAAGCTAATTGTTTGTTAGCCAAATCGTTAAAAACAGGTAGCGAAACTTCTGCTAATACAAAAGCAATGATAAAAGCAATGGTACAAAGCAAGAAAGATTCCCCCATAAACTGAATGATGAGCTGACTTCTCTGCCCACCTATCACCTTCCGCAAGCCGATTTCCTTTGCTCTTTTCAGCGATTGGGCTACGGTCAGGTTCACAAAATTAATGCACGCAATCAGCAAGATAAATACCGCAATACCTATCAAAATGTAAGAGTACATGGGGTTGCTGGCGTTAGAAATACCATAATCCATATAACTATCGTCCAAGTGTATCTCCAAGAAAGACTGTACGCCATAAACAAAAGAACCATCAAAACCATGTTTTTTTTCTTGTATCAGTTGCTCCGCAGAGTTTTTCTCAAAAACCTGCTTCATCTTTGCCTCGACAGCCTTTACGTCTGCTTGTGGGTTCATCACAAAAAAAGTGGGGTAGGAAAGGTTAAACCAATGCGGGTCGGGGTTTATCTTTTCATAAAAATTATAGGAAACCAGAATTTTAAACTGAATACTTGAATTTTGCGGGCATTTTTTGGCGATACCTGACACCACAAAAGGCTCAAACTTATTGTTAATTTCTATTTCCAAAGTTTTGCCAATCGCATCAGTTGTTCCGAAGTATTTTTCTGCTGTTTCTTCGGTCAGTACCAAAGATTTGAGGTCTTTCAGCACCATTTTAGGGTCGCCTGACACCAAAGGGAAAGAAAAAACAGAGAAGAAATTTTCATCAGTAAAGACTACTTTTTCATCAAAGGGTTCATTGCCTTTTTTGACAATAAAATCCCTATCTACAAACCTGACTATTTGCTCAATTTCAGGGATTTCACGCTTGAAACTCGCCCCTTGCACCATAGACGCAATCCCAAATTTTTGCTCCTTGCCATCGCTTTCTATTACCTTACACGAGAGGCGATAGAGGTTCTCCTTTTGGGCATGGAATCCGTCAAAAGTTACCTCATCTTTGGTGTAGAGCAAAATGAGCATACAGCAAGCAAGCCCAATGCTCAAACCTGCAATGTTAATAAAAGAGAATACCTTGTTTCTCAACAGGTTACGCAGAGCGATTTTGAAGTAATTTTTTATCATGGTTTTATATAAATTAGAGTTTTTTTAATCTGGAATCTGAAAATTATAAATCTGGAATGAATAAAAATCTGAAAATGATAAATTAAGAATCTGGAATGAAGAATTTAAAATTCATTTTTGTATTTCATTTTTCATTCCAGATTCCAGATTAAAAGATTCCAGATTATGTATCTTATTCCGACCGCAGTGAGCTAACAGGATTTGCTACCGCCGCTTTTCCTGCTTGCAATCCTACTAAAACACAAACCAGCAAAGTCAGCGTAACATACACATAGACAAATAAATCCACAGACAAATTGATGCGATAAGGATAGGAATGTAGCCAATTTTGCATGAACCAATATGCCAATGGTGATATTACCACGACCGCAATCCCAATAATAACAAAAAACTCTTTGAGGAAAAGAAAAATGATACTCGGAATGGACGCTCCCAAAACTTTGCGGATTCCTATTTCCTTGATTTTGCGGGAAGTAGCCAAAGAAACTACGCCTAATATGCCCAAAAATACTATTGCCAATGCTAAAATAGTGGCAATTTGCGCCGCTTTCCCAAGACGAGTTTCGTTTTCATATAGTTTTTGAACCGAATTATCCACAAAACTGAACTCAAAAGGGGCATCGGGCAAAAGTGCATGAAATTTTTGCTCAATACTTGCCAATGTATTCTTTAAGTCTTTGGTTTCCACCTTCAAAGACATAAAACGATAGGTATTAGTAAACTTGATATTGAAAAAAGCAGTAGGCGTAATCTCCTCACGCATAGACTCAAAATGAAAATCTTTGAGTATTCCCCCAATATGATACGTGCGAGGGTCATTTTGGATTTTAATTGCCTGTCCCAAGGCATCTGCGGCATTTTCAAAGCCTAATACTTTGGTCGTTTTTTCTGTAACTACCAAATGCGTAGAGTCATATTGGCTTTGAAAAAACTTACCTGCAAGCATGGCAAGTTGATAAGTTTCGGCATACTTTTCATCAGTTTGGAGGAATTTTGCCGAAACTGCTTGGGTGCTGTCCTTACCCACCAAATACAAATTCGCACTAAATCCATAGCCTCCGCTTGGGATTTCGTAGGAAAGGCTTGCCTCACGCACCTGTGGCAAGCGAGCCATCTCATTTCTGATGACTTCCATGCTTGCTACGCCCTTGGGAGTCCAATCTCTGGGTAGCCCAAAACTTAGTACAGATTCTTTGTCAAAACCTAAGTCTTTGGAAGTGAAGTAATTGATTTGCTGCGAAATAACCACTGCGCCCACAAAAACAAAAATAGTTACTCCAAATTGGGTAGTAATCAATGCTCTTTTGAAAAATAAATTCTCCTTGATTGATTTCCATTTGCCTTTGATTGCGGATAGCGAGTCGTGAGAAGATAATACAAAGGCAGGATAACTTCCTGATAACAAACCTATTAAAAAACTAATGCTTATTGGAATCACTATCGCCCAAGGTGGTAAGTCAGACAAAGAAAGTATCTTTTTTCCTAAGATTTCACTGAAAAAAGGTTTGGTAATTTCATAAAAGAAAAGAGAAAGCAACATAGAAATCAGCGAAAGTGCAACCGATTCGGTTAGGAATTGGTAAATTAACTGGCGTTTGGCACTCCCCAAAAGTTTGCGAATCCCTATTTCTTTGAGGCGAGAGGCAGACGAACCAATAGAAATATTGATGAAATTGACACTTGCCATAAAAAGAATGAAAAACGTGATTCCAAGTAGCGCATACACCATCTTTTTTACTGCACCTTGGTTACTTTCCCAATAATAATTTTCCAAACTCACCAATTCCAAAGCCAAGTTTTCTTTAATAGACGCTGGGGCATATTTATTAATCAGCTGATTAAGAGCTACTTCTACTTCTGACTTTTTAGCTCCTTTTTGCAATTCTACATAAGTCGGAATGTAAACACTTGCCCAGTTTTCCAGAGATGCCCTATTAAAAAAGGTAATCCCATTTGTGGGCATAAAAATCTGATTTTCCTCCGTATTATGCCAAATATTGGTAATTGAGTTTTTGGGAAATTCATCTAAAACTCCTTTGATTACAAAATCCTGCCTTGCGCCACTGAACGAGGAGAGCGACAGCGTTTCGTCCAGCACCTCTGTCTTGCCAAAATATTTCAAGGCGATTGCTTTTGTAATCACGATGGCATTGGGCTGTACAAGCGCAGTCGTAGGATTCCCATGCAAAAGCGGCAAGTCATACATAGCAAGCAGCGTAGAATCACCAGTTTGGATATTTTCTCGGAAAATTTTATCGCCTTTGGCAACCACAGCAGTAACGCCGTCATAGCGATAAA
>JAAFJS010000352.1 GCA_013298985.1 Cytophagales bacterium | reverse complement strand
GAGGAGGTAACTTTACCTTTGACCGTTTTGCTTTGGGCAAACGCACCTGTGGCGAATACCGCAAAGAGAAAAAAGGTAAAAAGAAGTCGCAGTAGAGTAGTTTCTTTTCTCATATTTACGTAGAGAATAATTGTGAAAAATTAAAATGTAATTAGTTTGAAAATAAATAATAATAACTATTGGTTAAGCAAAAACTAAAAAATTTGTGTGATTATTAGTCTAATGTGTTTGCGAAGGTAATGGTTTTACCTACTAAGTCAAATGTTTTGGCAAAAATTTATTTGATTTTTTAACAAAAAAACAAAGAAATGTTAATGCAATCGTTTGAAATATGATTAGTTTTTAGGATTGACCGCTTCTTTTATGTTAAACTAAACAAAGACACACACAAAATGCTGTTAATTTTTGATAAATGAGATTTGAGTTTGGAACTTTGGTATAGTTTTAAACATTTTACCAAAAGAACAAGCATTTATTGTTCAATGCTAAAACACATTTTAAATATTAATTTTTTTAACAAAATGAAACAGTTTTTTTCCTCTATCATTGGTGTAATCATGCTTTTCGCTGTATTCGCCTTTACTAATTTCAAGGCAGATACGTACAAGGCAGACGTAAAAGGAAGCAAAATCGGCTGGCTCGCCAAAAAAGTTACTGGTCAGCACAATGGCGGCGTAACCCTCAAAAACGGCGCACTACAAGTAGAAAAAGGCAAAATCGTGGGCGGTGAATTTACGATGGACATGACGACCATCTCTTGCGAAGACATCAAAGACGCAGAATCTAATGGCAAACTGGTAGGACACTTGAAATCTGACGATTTTTTTGCAGTTGCTAAAAACCCAACCGCAACATTTGTAATTAAAAAAGTGGACAGCACAGGCAAAAAAGGCAATGATGAAACGTATAACATCACTGGCGACCTGACTATCAAAGGAATCACCAACTCTGTAACTTTTGATACTAAAACGGTAAGTAAAGGCAAGAAAATTACTGCCACTGCAAAGTTGGTTTTTGACCGCGCACTTTGGAAAATTGAGTTTCGTTCTGGTAAATTTTTCGAAAACTTAGGCGACAAGATGATTTATGATGATGTCGAAATGACCTTGAACTTGGCTTTTGTGAAGTAATACAGTAAAAAAACTGAGCTAAATAAAAAAGCTACCTGCATTTTAGCATGTGGGTAGCTTCTTTGCTATAAAATCTCAAACTCCACGCGTCGATTTTGCTTTTTGTTGCTTTCTGTATCGTTTGGGCGAATAGGGAAGGTACTACCAAAACCCTCAGCAATAATTCTATCTTCACTTATTCCTCTGTTAATCAGAAAGTTCATGACTACGGTTGCGCGTAGGAACGAGAGGTGTTTGTTGCTATGCTCCTTGCCTACATTGTCTGTGTGTCCATTGATTTTGACTTTTAGCATAGGATTTTCAGCCAAAAAACGTACTACTTCGAGCAGTGTTGGGCTTGCATTGGGGAGCATATTACTCGAACTTTGCTGGAAATACACATTTTCCAAAATTACCTTTTTGCCAGTAATTGATTTTTTATTTTTGAGGTCAGCCTTGATTGCGTCCATGCTCAAATAATTTGGCGGCAAATCTATCGCAACTATAGAGTGGCTTTTCTGGTTCTTTGCTTACTACTTTTTCTGCTGTGATGGCAGGTTTTTCTTCTTTTGGTTTTACTTTTTCTTTTGGTTTTTTATTGACAGAGGTGATTTTCTTTGGGCGAACTAACTCTATCGTGCCTGGAGGACAGCCGCCGCCTGCCGACCAACTTCCTGATAATGATTCAGTTGTGGGGTCATATTTCAAAGTATAGTTTTTGATACACCAATAAAAACTGGTGCGAATAGTTTGTGCTAAAACGGCGTGTTCTTGTATGCTCACACCTTTTGCGTTTGCTTTTCCTGTCAGGCTCATAATGCCATAATCTCTGGCATCATTGACGTGAATTTTGGAAGTTCCGCTTAGGTTTCCATTTTTATCTTGCGTGATGGTAATGGAAAATTCGTAGATTTCTGCCAATCCGCCATCATTTTGACGCAAAATACCTATCCAATCACCGCCAAAATCAGTATTTTGGGCAAAGGAATGAATGGGCAGAAGGGAAATAAAAATGGATAAAAAATAACGAGCCATCATAAAAAAATAAAGTTTTGTTTTTTATATCTCTGCAAAACCTGAATAAGCCCTTGCTTTGGGTGCTACAAAACCCAAAACTATGTCTGACTTTGCCACCCCTTTTTCTACCAATTCATCAGCAATCAATACGTCTGTATTATTCTGTTGTATCCAGACTTTTTCGTCTATAATATCAAAATGAAATGCTACTACATAAATAAATTCTTGTTGATGCCAACCTATCGAGATAAGCTGATAATGATGATTTTCAGTATCTATCAATAGCTGTGATTTTACATTTGGCATAAAACTTTTTTTGATAATTGCATATTCATTCAATACATCTTGAATAATATGCTGGTATTTTAAAATCTTATCCATTGTGAAATAGTTTGGTTTTCAGGTTCAAAGATAAGTATTTGAAGTGAATATCTATGAATTGCTTTTTGAATAAATGCACGTTGAAAAAAATTATTCCAAATAGCTTGAGGAATAGCTAAAAATACTTGTCTATTGGGGTCTAATTCTTCTAACGACAAGCGATAATTTTGATATTGCCCTAATGCTTTATGAAACTCAGAAACAGGAGATTGTCCAATAAAAGACTTGATTTCTACGGCTATTTTTTCATCATCACGCACTGCCGCCAAGACACGTTCTGCGCCTAAGTCCGCTAATAACTCAACCTCCCCAACTGTCAAATCCAATGGGTCATCAGTAATAATCCAGTCTTCCTTTTCTAAAGCAATTTTTACTAAAATCTTTTTTAGGCATACAAAATATTAAGTGTTAATTATTTTTCAAGATTTCTTTTATTCTCAAAGAACCTGCTGGCAAAGCTCAAAAGCTGTTGCCAGAGGTTTGTATTTTTTGCTGACAAATGCCAACTTCGTTTAACTCCACAGCCTGTCCCAAGACCTTTCATTGTCCCATTCTTTGGTAGGTGCGAAATATTGCTCGCCGTCTATGAGGTGTTTTTTGACTTCTACTTCATTGACTTCTATGCCAAGCCCTGGCGTGTTTGGCACTTTGACAAAGCCGTTTTTCATCAAGATTGGTTTCTCGATGCCTTTGACCAAGTCTTCCCACCAAGGAACATCAATAGAGTGGTGTTCCAGCGCGATAAAGTTTTGCGTGGCGGCGGCACAGTGTACGTTTGCCATGAAAGAAACAGGGCTACCCGCAAAGTGCATTGCCATCGGAATCCCCTTTTCTTCGGCATAATCGCCTATTTTCTTGGTTTCCAGCAAGCCACCAGACGAAGCCAAGTCAGGGTGAATCATATCGACGGCATTGGCATCTATGAGTTTGATAAATTCTTCTTTCAAATAAATGTCCTCGCCCGTAAGCGTTGGCGTTTCGATGGCGTTGGTGATTTGTTTCCAAAGTTCAGTATATTTCCAAGGCACCATATCCTCGAGCCACGCTAACTGATATTTTTCCAGTGCTTTACCCAAGCGAATACAACTGTTTACACTGATATGTCCAAAGTGGTCAGCCGCAAGCGGAATGTCTGTCCCTACTGCCTCGCGCACTGCGGCTACGTACGCAACCATCGCGTCCAAGCCTTTGTCTGTGATTTGGATAGCCGTAAAAGGGTGTTCCGTCCAAGAATACGGCTTTCCCCAATCAAAATTTCTTGGGACGACCAGCGCGCCAGGAATATCTTTGACCATCTCGACCCCAAAATCCATTTTGAGGAAGGTAATCCCCTTGTCTGCGCGTTCCTTCATGCGGCGGGCAAAAACTTGGGGGTCTTGCGATTTGTC
>JAAFJS010000351.1 GCA_013298985.1 Cytophagales bacterium | reverse complement strand
ATATGGGTTTACCAAGACACATAAAACAGATTGTACTGGCTCATGAAAGACAAAGATACGACCATTGATTTAGAATTACAAAACTATTTACCGTGGCATAAAGCCCGTTTGAAATTTCTTAATTTATAGGACTTACGCAGAGGTTCTTTTAGACACTTTAACGGCTTATCGTGCGGCTAAAAATAGCAAAAAAATGTTGTGCCTGCTAAATTAGGCAAAATTCGTTTTGCTCGTTTTCAAAATTTACATTTTAAGGCATTTTAAGCGCATATTTCGTTAGTTTCAAATTTTTGCGTAAGTCCTATATTTGTCAGAATAAACAGAAAGGAATACAAAACAGGATTACCATCAAGTCCATATTTATTAGATGAAAAACACTTTAGTCCTGCACTAAAATTACCTCAATTCTCCTATTCATTTACACCATCATTCATTCCGTTTATTTTCTAAGTCTTACTAATACCAATGTATGTTAAAAAAAATTGTGTAAGTGTTATGATTATTAAAATAAAAAGTTGGTTTATAAAAAGTTATAGCGGAAAAATTGGTTTTTCACGTACTTCGTACCGAGAGATAACACGTGAAAAAATGCCCTATCAATGATTCATGTGTTCACCCACAGTGGAACTGATGAATTACAATGCGCTAAAAGATTAGAAGAATCAAAATTATAGTGTAGCTGTAAAGAGAGGTAATCGCAGTAGTCGGTCAAATCTTCCTTCTTTAATCTCCTATATTTGCCATTTTTGAGATTGCCTCTTTGTTAATAGCACCATAAATATGTGGAAAAAGCTCATCATTTGTTGCAAGCTCATATTTCAAAGCAGCGATAAGTTTGGTAGGGTCAATATGAAGCAATATCAACTCTTTCTGCCCCACAAAATATCTTTGAAGCACGCCTTCTACCTGCGCGTCTGTCGCGCAGCAGTGTATAAAGCCTTCTTGGTCAAGGGTTTCACTTTCGTAGTATGCGTGTGTTACCCACTTTTCCCAACCAGTTTTTGTAGTAATGTGATAAATCATTTTTTTGTTTTTTATAGCTTACAAATTTAGTATCTTTGGTGCGTTTTGCCAACATAAAATAGTTATAAATTATGATATTTGCTAAAACCTGATGTGTCTAAAAAAACTCCCTCAAAACCGAATATATTGCCGAATTGTCAAGCTCACTTCCTGCCCTATTTGCCAGTCCGTTTGGTCAGTTATTTTTGCAATTAGTTCATTATCATTTACTTTGATGACTAATTCTTGGTAAGAACCAAAGAAATGTACGCGCAGGACTATACCTTTGATGGGTTCGGCGGGATTAAAATTATGCACTATGATATGCTCTGGTCTGATGCAAATTTTTGAACTGTCGGTAAAGTCAGAACTATTGCCAAAGTTAAAACTGTTGGCAAAGTTCAAACCTTGTTCAACGGTTGGGAAGGGTTTATTCAACAAATTTATTTTTCCAAAAAACATCGCAACATATTCATTTTGAGGACTTTCATAGAGTTGGCGTGGGCTGCTGCACTGGAGTAAAACGCCTTTTTTCATCACCGCAATTCGTTCAGCCATCGTCAGGGCATCTTTGGTATCATGCGTAACGAGTAGCGTGGTGGTTTGGCTTTGGCGGATAATTTGATGCAATTCCTCCCGCACTTGCTCTTTCAGCACCTCGTCGAGGTTGCTAAAAGGCTCGTCCAGAAGCAGTACCGCAGGCTGAGGAGCTAAGGCACGCGCCAAAGCAACGCGCTGTTGCTGTCCCCCAGAAAGCTCGTGAGGATAACGTTTTTCGTAGCCCTGCAAGCTGGTCAAGTCCAATACTTCCTTGATTCTCTGCTTTTTATCTGTATTTTTGTTTAGCCCAAAAGCGATATTGTCCTGTACGCTGAGGTGTGGAAAAAGTGCATAATCTTGGAAAACCATGCCAACCTTGCGTTTTTCGGGCTTCACCCACGTTCGCGCCGCCGCCACCACTTGTTGATGAATGGAAATTGAGCCACTGTCAGGCACTTCCAGCCCAGCAATCAGCCGCAACAAGGTCGTTTTTCCGCAACCGCTTTCACCTGTAATTGCCACGATTTCACCTTTCTGAATGGTCAGCGCAAAATCAGAAACAGCAAAATCCTTTGCTTGTGCATATTTTTTGGAGAGGCTCTGAATTTGTAAAATACTCAATATCAGTCAGTAAATTTAAAAATGAGATTTTTATGGTCAAAATTGCAATATTTTTTTTAATTTCGGAAAAAAATTAATTCCAAATGAATGAAGTTTCTGAAACCGAATTAGCTGAAGCACGAAAGCAAATTCAAGACCTCAAAGAGCAGTTAGACAAACTTTATAGCATCATTTCCATAGAGCTGGGAAGCCCACTCAAAAGCCTCAAAAGCATGGTCGACTTGGTGCAAATGGACGTGGAAAGCATTGATAATCCGATGGTAACGGAGTCTGTGCGCTACCTGAATCTGCAAATGGAAAAACTGCTTTTTCAGATGAGCAACCTGATAGAGTGGTCGAGTGTGCAGGTAAAAAACTATGCCTACAAACCCAGTACTTTTGATATAGAAGGCGTACTAAAAAATGTAAAAAATTTTTATGAAAAACAAGCAGAAAACAAAGGCATCAACATAACCTTGCTGGCAGACGAACGAAGTGAAAACTTTGGCAACAATTCAAACATGGTACAAGGTGATAAACGCATGATTCAGCAGGCTATCAGCAACTTTGTTTCTAATGCAGTCAAGTTTTGCAGGAAGGGAGATAGCATTAGCTTGAATACAGAAACTATTGAAAATCAAATATATATAATTATCAAAGATACAGGAATAGGCATGGGCAAGGCAAAATTACAAAATATTTTTAACCCCAGCCGCAAGAGTACGCAAAAGGGAACTTCGAACGAAAGTGGTTTGGGCTTGGGCATGATTACGGCGAAGGCAATGCTGGACTTGCATCAAAGCGAAATCCAAATAACCAGCGAACAAGGCAAGGGAACAGAGGTGCGGTTTGGGCTACCTTTGGAAAAATAATTCAAGGAACACTCCTGCCTTTTGATGTTTTGTTTTCCAAACCTTTTTCCAAACTTTCTGTTATGATAGTAAATAAAGCAAAGTTCTCTTATCTTTGCGAAAAAATTGGAGTTTTCAAAATATAATTCGTCAATTATTCTATTCTATATGGCAGAAATAACACAAGACTTGAACGAACAGCCCAATAATACCCTGTCAATGCACCCCAAAAAGTTTGCATTGTGGCTTTTTATTGTCAGTATCGTAATGATTTTCGCAGGGCTAACCAGTGCCTATCTGGTCAAACAAGCAGATGGCGGCTGGTTGCTTTTTGAGTTACCTATTATTTTTTATATCAGTTCTGCGCTTATCCTCACCAGTAGTGCGACCATGCACTGGGCGTATATGAGTGCTAAAAAAGACAATTTTAATACGACCAAGTTGGCAATGTCGATTACTGTCGTACTGGGTTTTGCGTTTTTGATAACGCAGGTAATGGGCTGGAATGATTTGGTAAAAATCGGCGTTTTCTTTGCAGGCAATCAGGCAAACCCTGCTGGCTCGTTTTTATATGTATTTTCTGGCTTGCATGGCTTGCATTTGGTAAGCGGTATTATCTTTTTGCTCATTATTTTAGTGGCAGTTTTTCGCTATCAAATTCATGGAAAAAGCATGGTAAGAATGGAAATGTGTGCTACTTATTGGCATTTCTTAGACCTACTCTGGATTTATTTATTTGTCTTTTTGATAGTAAATTCATAAGTAGCTCACACTATCAAAGAGGAAACTAATTCTTATCCCAATAAAAAATCACCCCACCTTTCAGGGACTCCCTGAAAGGTGGGGATTATAGTTCCAAGCAGTACGAAACCATCAGCGAAATCAAATACACATCTCAAATAGAACCTCTCTTATAATATTAATTACCG
>JAAFJS010000350.1 GCA_013298985.1 Cytophagales bacterium | reverse complement strand
CAAACGTTCCACTTCGGGTTACAACTGTTGCCGAAGGTAGAAAATGTTAGCAACGATTATCAAACCATTTCAAACAAACTCAAACCAAATTTTGACCTTCGATTTACAATATACAGACACAAACTCCAAAGCTCGCGCAGGCACACTCGCCACAGCGCATGGAAAGATAGAAACGCCCATTTTTATGCCCGTTGGTACGGTAGGAACGGTCAAAGCTGTTCACCAACGCGAACTCGAAACGGACATCAACGCCCAAATTATCTTGGGCAATACCTATCATTTGTACCTACGCCCCAAGCTGGAAATCATAGAAAAAGCGGGTGGTTTGCACAAGTTTAATGGGTGGAATCGCGCCATACTAACTGATAGCGGTGGTTATCAGGTGTATTCTTTAGCCGCCAACCGCAAAATTAAAGAGGAAGGCGTAGTTTTTCAATCACATATTGACGGTTCTAAACATTTATTTACTCCTGAAAATGTGATGGATATACAGCGAACGATTGGCGCGGACATCATCATGGCTTTTGATGAGTGTACGCCTTACCCTTGTGAGTACCAATACGCCAAAAAGTCGCTGGAAATGACCCATCGCTGGCTCAAACGCTGTTGCGACCGCTTTGATAGCACCGAAGCCAAGTACAATTATTCACAAACGCTATTCCCTATCGTTCAGGGAAGTACATTCAAAGATTTGCGCGAACATTCTGCTGAGTTTATTGCCTCCATGCAGCGCGAAGGCAATGCCATAGGTGGACTTTCTGTGGGTGAACCTGCGGAAGAAATGTATGCCATGACCGAAGTAGTCTGTGATATTTTGCCCAAAGACAAGCCTCGCTACCTCATGGGTGTAGGTACACCCGCGAATATCTTGGAATCTATCGCGCTGGGAATAGATATGTTTGACTGTGTGATGCCTACGCGCAATGCACGCAACGGAATGCTTTTTACTTCGCAGGGAATCCTCAATATGAAAAACGAAAAGTGGAAAGACGATTTTTCTTCGCTTGACCCCACCATTGGCGGCTACGTAAGTACCTTCTATACAAAGGCTTACCTGCGGCACTTGGTGGTAAGCGGCGAGCTACTCGGCGGGCAGATAGCCAGTATCCAAAACCTCACTTTTTACCTTTGGTTAGTCCGCCAGGCACGTCAGCACATCATTGACGGTGATTTCTATGCGTGGAAAGAAAAAATGGTCAAACAGGTGATGCAGCGATTGTGAGATTTGAGAAATGCCTTCGGCAAAGTTTTTAACTATTGCCGAAGGTGGAAATTTTGCTACCTTCTTGGCGCGATGACCTGATTAACTCCTTCCTTGTTGAGCATTTCATTGAACGCTTTTAAATCAGTGTCTATAAAGGTTTTGAGCCTGTCCAAATGCACTGCAAGTTCTTTTTTGAGGTCTTCTAATCGCTGGTAGCAACCTTGTGTAGGCTTTGCATCTTGGAAATTTACCACACTATAAAGATAGGCGATTTGGTCATCAATTTTTGATGGATAGTTACTTGGGTCTTGCCCGCTTTCGCTGCGCGTTTGTATTAAGTCTTCTTCCAGCAGATTCAGTTTGGTTTTCAGTTCGCTTACTTTGCTTTCAATTTTTTTATCAAAACCCGCTTTGGTGGCTCGGTTTGCCACTTGGCTGAGTTGGTCGCGCACATCGCGAAGTCTTTTGATGGCATTATGACAATCAGAAAGTTGGTTTTTAATTTCATTGGTCAAGTCAAACTGCGCCTGTAAATCCTCATCTGTTACTGTCCAGTTTGGATTTTTCAAGATTTGTAATTCTTGTTTTTGTACTATTTTTCCTACGGTAAGTCTGACGTAATACTTGCCTGTGGGCATGGCAATTCCGCCTGTGTAAGCCAGCGAAAAAACAGCATTTTCTACGGTTTCGGGTGCTGTTCCAGTCAAATTCCATGTAAAACGGTTCATTCCTATTTTTGTAGAAAGGTTCTGTTCTTTTTTTTCTCGGTCAGGTTTGGTAGAAAACACTTTGACAATATGCTCGGTTTTGTCTAAAATTTCTATTTTGATAGTTTCTTTTTCTGTACCTTTTCCCAAGTAAAAATAAATCGATGCGCCATTAGGGGCGGGGTCAGGAAAGTTAGCACTTCTACCATTAGAAAATTGAGTTTTGTATGCGTTTCTTGGTTTGAAAAGCAGCACGTTTGTTTGTTTGAGTGCCTCAGAGAATTGGTGCAAAGGCGTTAAATCGTCCAGTATCCAAAAAGAACGCCCTTGCGTAGCTACCACCAAGTCTTTTTCGTGTACCGCCAAATCGGTAATAGGCGTAATGGGTAAATTCAGCTGGAATTTTTGCCAGTTTTTACCTTCGTCAAAGGAAATATACATTCCATTTTCCGTTCCCGCATAAAGCAAACCTTTTTTGTCTTTGTCCTCTCTCACTACTCTAACAAAGTGATTTTCAGGTATTCCATTCTTGCCATCTGTCAATAATTTCCAAGTAGTTCCATAATCTTCAGTAAAGAAAATATAGGGTTTGAAGTTGTTTTCACGATATTTATGTACGGCGATGAAGGCGCGACCTTTGCTATGTGGCGAAACATCAATCGAGTTTACCGTTCCATCTTTGGGCATGGAGGACGGCGTGATATTTTTCCAATTTTTACCTGCGTCTATAGAAATATGTACTAATCCATCATCACTTCCCGTCCAAAGCACGCCTTTTTCGTAAGGCGATTCCTCAAAAGCAAAAATCGTGGTGTAAAGTTCTACGCCTGTGTGGTCGTGTTGGATAGGTTCTCCTGGAATATTTTGATATTTCTTGTTATTTGTCGTCAAATCAGGGCTAATGACCTGCCAAGTTTGCCCTGCATCTGCGGACTTGTGGACGTACTGCGAGCAGTGATAAAGCACATCAGGATTGTGCGGCGAAAGGCGAATAGGTGCATTCCACTGGAAGCGATATTTGATGTCGCGACCTGCCAAGCCATCGTGCATTTGTGGGTACGCCACCACATTGCGCTCATGCCCACGCGCAAGGTCTATGCGGTCAATCAAGCCAATGTAGTTGCCAGAATAGACAATTTTGGGGTTGCGCGGGTCGACGGCAATGTGTCCACTTTCCCCTCCTGCCACTGCAAACCAATGTTGGTAAGGTGTAAGTCCGCTTGCGTTACGACTTGGAACTGAGATAGTTGAGTTGTCCTGTTGTGCGCCATAAATGCGGTAAGGAAATTGGTTATCTACGGTAACGCGATACATTTCTGCTGTAGGTTGGTTGTAAATGCTCGACCACGTTTTTCCACCGTTAAAAGATACATTTGCACCGCCATCATTGCCCTGAATCATGTAATCGGGAAAGTTTGGGTTAATCCAAAGCGCATGATTGTCGCCATGCGGTGTATCAATGTCATAAAAACTACTTCCTCCATCAATACTTTTGAAAAAATCTACATTACAAAGATAAACAGTATTTTCGTTTTTGGTATCCGCAAAAATATGGTTGTAATACCAAGCACGCTGACGCAATTTGTGGTCGCGACTCACGCGTTTCCACGTTTCACCTGCATCATCAGAACGATACACACCACCTTTGGTTTCCACATCTGTTTCTACTACCGCCCATACTCGATTCGAATTGACAGGGGAAACCGCCACGCCAATCTTGCCAATCAAGCCCGAATCAGGGAAGCCGCCACCTAATTTTTCCCAAGTGTCGCCTCCATCAGTGCTTTTATACAAACCTCCCGTATCTCCCCCATCTATCATAGTCCACGATTTGCGCTCGGCGCGCCACATTCCTGCGTACAATACGCGAGGGTTTTTTACATCCATCACCAAGTCTATTGCGCCCGTAGAATCATTTAAAAACAATACTTTCTCCCAAACTTTCCCACCATCTTTGCTACGAAAAACGCCACGTTCCTCATTTTTACCAAAAGGATTGCCAAGTGCCGCAACGTACACCAAATCAGGATTTTGGGGGTGAATCGCAATCCTACCAATCTGACCC
>JAAFJS010000035.1 GCA_013298985.1 Cytophagales bacterium | reverse complement strand
CAGTAAACGTATTGGCAGCAAAAGTATGTGTACCTGCTGTATTGTAAGGAACTGATTTGTCGGGAATTACATTTGCCACTGCTGGCGTTGCATCAGGCTGAATCGTCAAATTAAAGGTGGCTTCTGCAAATAATGTTGCTGGATTCGTCGCCCTTACTTTGATAACATAATTACCCACATTTGTATTGGCTGTGATGGTAAATGTCCTCGTTGTTCCATCAAAAGCAAGCCATGCAGGAAGCGGATTGCCATTGCCCAAGGTAGCTGTATAAGTCAGCACTGCGCTGTTAGGGTCGCTAAATGTATTGACAGCAAAAGTATGCGTGCCTGCTGTATTGTAAGGGACTGATTTGTCTGGAATTACATTTGCCACAGCAGGTGCGTTATTTGGCTGAATTACCACATCAAAAGTGGTAGGCACAGAAAGTCCCCCGTTGTCAGTAGCTATAACCCGAACTTTGTATGTCCCTACATTTGTATTGGCTGCAATAGTAAAGGTTCTTGTAACTGCATTAAAAGTAAGCCACGCAGGAAGCGGATTGCCATTGTCCAAGATAGCGACGTAGGTGAGTACACCATTTTCGGGGTCGCTAAATGTATTAGCGGCAAAAGTATAAGTATCTGCCGTATTAAAAGGTACACTCCTATTTGGGATTAGGTTAGCAACTGTGGGTGGCTGGTTTGCCTGAATCGTCAAATTAAAGGTCGCTTCTGCAAACAAGGGCGAAGGATTTGTCGCCCTTACTTTGATAGCATAAGTTCCTACATTGGTATTGGCAGTGATGGTAAATGTCCTCGTTGTTCCATCAAAAGCAAGCCATGCAGGAAGTGGACTTCCATTACCCAAAGTAGCTGTATAGGTCAGCACTGCATTGTTCGGGTCAGTAAAAGTATTAGTGGCAAAAGTATAAGTATCTGCTGTATTATAAGGCACTGATTTGTCAGGAATTACATTTGCCAGCGTTGGTGCATTATTTGGCTGAATTACCACATCAAAAGTGGTAGGCACAGAAAGTCCAACATTGTCAGTAGCTGTAACTCTGACTTTGTATGTCCCTACATTTGTATTGGCGGCAACGGTAAAGGTTCTTGTACCTGCATTAAAAGTAAGCCACGCAGGAAGAGGATTGCCATTGTCCAAGATAGCGGCGTAGGTGAGTACACCATTTTCTGGGTCGCTAAATGTATTAGCGGCAAAAGTATAAGTATCTGCCGTATTAAAAGGTACACTCCTATTTGGGATTAGGTTAGCAACTGTGGGTGGCTGGTTTGCGGGCTGAATAGTAAGTGTAAAATTAGTAGAAGCAGACAATAGCCCTGGGTCTGTTGCTGTAACCTTCACTTGGATAGAGCCAACATTTGTATTGGCCGCAACGCTAAATTGACGCAATAAAGGAGAAAAAGTAAGCCAAGTAGGTAATGGAGAATTATCACTCAAAGTGGCTGTATAGGTGAGTGGGTCGCCATCTACATCAATAAATGTATTGATGTTAAAAGTGAAATTATTGGCTGTATTATATGGTATTGTTTGCGTAGGAATAACCCCTGCTACCGTAGGCGCACTATTTACGACTGCATTTGTTTTTCTTACCTCAATAGCACTAATTCGTGCATAGCTAACTACAGGTGTAATATTGATATTTAAAGTACCGTCAGTAAGCGTAACTGGGAAAGTGCGACGTATGGCTGTATTATGTGCGCCAGCACTGGCAAATACATCAAAATTAGTAAGTACATTTGTCCCCTCAATGCCAACATTAAATACGCGACCACCTACACCAACACTTGTATTAACTTCCGCAAAGTGTAGGATAACATAGTATTGTCCATTGGTTAGGGCAGGAATACTTAGTCCAAAAGGATTATCCCAAGAACGATATGTCTGATAAATAGATTGATTGTAAGGTGCGGCATTGGCAATGGCTGTAACAGTAACGTCACCATTATAGGTATTTGGTGCAAATACTGTTGTTGGGTTATCTGCTACAAAATTTACCCCATTAGTCGTAGTAGCTCCACCAAAAGCATTGACAGCATACACTACAGGACATACCTCTTTGCCAACAGCCACTGTTTTTACATTGCTACAGCCAAAGACATCTTTTACAGTAACAGTGATGCTACCAGATGATAAATTGGTAGCAGAAGTACCTAAAAGGTTACCGTCATGACTCCACGTAATCGTATAAGGTGCAGAACCACCAGTAATGTTACTTACGATGATTGAACCATTTTTATCTCCGCAGTCAGCATCTTTAGGAGTAGTGCTAAATTGGATATTGCTTGGTAAGCTATTGATAACAAAGGTATTGGACACCTCGCAACCACCTACAATATTTTCTTTGACAAAGAAAGTGTAGCTACCTGCCCCCAAATTGTTAAAAGTAGGGGAAGTTTGGTAATTTCCTAAACGTCCTATCCTATAAAGTACAGGATTAGCCGTATTATTGGCTTGCAGCGTAATGCTACCCTGTGTAGCACCACAAGGCGGCGCAATAATATTTGACGCACTGATGGTCATCGTAGAGCTTTGGTCAAATCGGAAAATCTCTACGCCACTAATTGCTGGGCGGTCGACCAAAGGTACAGACTCTAAGTTAAGCGACCCTCCTGTAATTTCAATATAAAAATCTTTGACCAAGGCTGTTTTAAAGCCTACCTGTTGATAGATGTCAAAACCAGGAAGCACTTTTTGACCTTCCAAGGAAATATCATTGATTCTTTTTCCACTTGCCGTCCAATAGTTTTCTGCAAAGTGTAACCTTACCCAATAAAAACCATCTGGTAAGTTTTGATTGCTTGCATCTTTGAAAGCATAGGTATATTTGCGTAAATCAGCAGAAGAAGACATATAAGAACGATAGATAGCATCGTCATTTGTGCCTTTGATTTTGGTACTCATGTCAGCGATATTATCAAGCTGATAATGAGTTGCAGGGATTGTTGTTCTAAATGGCTGGTCAGCAATCCATGTTTTGCCGTTGAGTGTAATAGCACCTGGAGGAGGATTCGTGTTAAGCGACATTTTGACTCTATTGACCAGTACGGTGGTAAAGCAATTTGCGCCAGCAACTCCATACAAAGGAATCCTCAACGGGGAGTCGCCACTGTTATAGTGTATCAATAAGGCAGCATTTTTAAGCCCCATAGTTTGAGGAGTAAATGTTACATTAAAGGTGGTATTTACCTCTGCCGTCAAGGTCAAGGTTGGAGGCAGTGCAGTAGAAAATTCGTCTTTGCTATCGCCCACTATTTCCAAACGAGAGATAGTGATGCTTGGGTCGTTATTGGCTAATACACCTCCGTTAGTAATGACTACTGGTGTAGAAGTGCTTGAGCCTGTATTGGCATTACCAAAATCTATATGCTCTTTGTCAGTCAGCAAAGGGGAGAAAAATGCACTTCCAAACTCAGGCTTTACATTGGTCATTACATAGCCGTCATCATTATAGTCAAAGTTTGAACCTGTACCCAAAAAGTCATGCGCCATGATGTAGGCATTAGGAATCACAAAACCTTTGGCATTTCTTAGCTTCCAAACACGCAAGCCCACCCAGCCCATATGGTTTCGAGTTCTATCTGTATAATCATTATTTATTCTAAATATGAAAGGGTTGGTAGATGTAAAAGTATTTTCTGAGGGTGGTCCGTAGTTCGCAAATGTAGGAGAATAAACCCTTGCCGAACGGCGCGGTAATAAAGACTGTGAATCTACATCTAAGTGATTGGTGAGTTCTGTAGATACATTAGCTGTATTTACCCAATAACTCCTTACACCACTATTACAACATCCATGATAAGCATTTAACTGCCTCAGATAAATGGGTCTGTCAGGGTCTGCCTGCACGAATCTCGGTGAAATTACCTCATCTGCAATAGGGGTGGTATAAATACTTCCATCGCGTGTGTGCAAAAATCCAATATCTGTTTTTAAACCAAAAGCGTCAATAATCTCACTCATATTAGGTTCAAAAAGGTTTTCTCCTTGTAGCATCCACAAACCATGTAAATAAATTACTTTGTTAGGGAAACTCACATCATCATTGGAAACGATGGTCAAGGTTTCGTGAGCATTGTTATTGGAGCCATTTACACCAGCATTGACATTAGTAACATCTCTGCCCCCTAAATTCTGGGCGATAAATTGTACCTGCACATCTACAAAACCATCAGGTAATACCGTAAAAGGTAGTTGTGAGGGCGTATAGGCAAGGTTATTCAATGTAAAGATAGAGAACTTAGCTGCGTCTGACATTACTAAATTATTGATAATGAGGTTATTTGTTCCATTATTATGTAACCTCAATGTAACAATATCGTGATTTGCGGCAAAGTTCGGTCCTGCATTTTTAAAAGGAACTTGAATTCTGGAAAAAGACAAGTGGTCATCTTCGGGGAAGCCGTCCATATTTTGGGCATAAAGTTTTGCCCCCGAACGAACAGATGCCACGACTCGAATGGTAGTAGGTGATGTAGTAGTAGTATTGTTATTGCCATCTGTTGTCCTGCCTACCAGCGTAAATGTACCTATCTCATTGATTAACACTGCTCCCAAGTAAGGTCGGAAAGAGCCTCCATTGATGCTAAACTCTGTGCTAACAATGCCTAACCCACTATTATCAACTGTATTAATCTTACCTGTAGCCTGGTCTTGAAATAGATTCAGAGAAGGAGAATTACCTTCAAAAGTAAGGCTTATTGAAGGTGGTGTGGTAGCATTAGGCGCATTCACCCGTAAGTAAACATTCAAAATAGCAGAGGAATAATTGGTGGTAGAGGCGGTAATCTGCCCTTGATAAACGCCAGGAGTCAAGCCTGCAAGGTTTACGCCTATATTTACAACCCCTGCTTGTATTTGTACGTTGGGGTCTGTGGGTGTAACTGTATAAAAATCTCCTGTTTTTACTACATCTGGTAGTACTAACCATGTATCTTGTGGTCTTTTGCTTAATTTGATAGTACCAGGATTACCTCCATTCACAGAAACATTTACGGTTTGTGAAGGAACAGACTTGCCTTGCATTCCTGTAAAGCTGAGTTGCCAAGGGTTGATGGTGATAAAGCGTTGTGGTGCGCGCAAAAGTGTAATGGTAGCAACTCCATTATTATCTCTGTCGTACTCAGAAACATACAAATTCCCTGTTTTAGGGTCTTCTATTAGCTCAAGTGGATTGTCAAAATCTATCATTCCTCCCAAGCCTGTGGTTGCTTTCAATACATCTTTGGTGGTGGGGTCTAACTCTAATATTATCAAATCACTACCACCACTAAACCTTGCTACGATGAGCTTGTTTTTTAATAAACCACCAAAAGTTTCACTATTCGTGTATTCTATCACCCCATCAGGTGATTTGTTATACTCAAAATCAAACGCGGCACCTCTATAATTAACATCAGCAACTGTGCCTGCGGGATAATCAACATTGTCAGGAGAGCCTCTGTTAATTACATACTCTCCGCGAAGTGGGTTAGGGTGTCCATAGTAGCCTACAAATTGTTGCATAGGCGTATTTCCTGTTTTCATGGGCAGTTTGAATAGCCAATCTCTTTGTACCTGAATATCATTAGTAGCACCAATCGTGGGTGTACTATAAAAAGTGCCATCAGGTCGCCTTGTACCTACTACCGAAGCGGGCGTATTGCCTCCTGCCGCAGTGCCATTGGCTGGTGCGTAGAGCATACCGTTAGAGTGCCAAACCAAATCATACGCATTGCGAACGCCACTCCCATAGATAGTAAGTGGAGAGTTTGTAGCATAGGGGTTATAAGTCCCGTCACTCATGGTGATGGAGTTTGCGGGAGCAGCATCTATCACACTTTGGGTTTGACTGGTCTGAGCATTAAGCGGAAGGGGTAAAACAAAAAGTTTTTGTAAGTCTAATTTTAAGATGGCACCACTCAGCAAGTTTTCTGCCCGAAAGCCCCAAACTGCATCTGGTGCGCCTGCTGCGTTATTACTTCCTTGGGCAATGTACAAATTGCCATCAGGACCGAACGTCAAGCTATTTGTCAAGTGGTCTTTCGTTGACCTTGGAAGATTTATAACGAGGTCTTGGGCTAATTGCAAAGTGCCGCCAGAAAGACGTGTAATTTTTCCGTCCCACTCTGGACCCGCAGTAATGGTCGGTGTGCTGTGTGTAACATAAGCTATCAAATTCCCCGCAGTCGAGGCAGGGTCAAAAACCAAGCCCATGATAAAGCGCGCTCCATTTGCATTAAAAATAGAATTTAATATTTCTTTGTTAGAAAGTGTCCCATCGGAAGCTACAGCCCATCGTGTAATTGTACCGTCCATGCCTGTTCCGTACAATTTTCCATCAGGACCAAAAACCAATGTAGGATATCTGCCGCGTGCAGTAGTTCCTAAATCTACCTTATTAAACTTAACACCACTCAAATCTGTACCTACGCCATTGCCTATCAACAGGTTGCCTGTCGTAAAAGTCATTGTAAAGGGCATAAATGGTGTTCCCATTGTAGTCGTTACGCCTGCTGTGATACTAAAGCTATATTTTGTATTTGGCAATAAGGGATTAAGTGCTGTAAAGGTAATAGCATCTCCCCCACCAGTATCATTGATAGCGGTAGCAGGGACATTTTCGACAGGCACACCACCTGCATCAAGCCTTGATAGCTTCACATTCGTAGCGTTTACCGAAGAAGTTAAAATATTGGCATCTGCTGCATTAGGATAGACAATGCTATTGGCAGATACTGAAAAAGGAAAGTTAAGTGTAACATTCGTTGCCAAGTTAGCAGGCGTAGAAGCCGTAACAAAAGGACGTGTACCTGCCGCAGATACGCGTAAGGTAAGTTGAAGAACGGCACTATTATAACCTGGCGCAGAAAACGTAATATTACAAGGATAACTACCCACCCCAAGCCCTGTAGCATCTAAATCAAACACAAACTCAGGGCTTGCATTTAGTGTGTAAGCATAATTATTTAATAAATTACCACCTTTCTTAATCCATGTAGGCGTATTGTTAAGTCCATCTTTGGCATCTACATTCAGCGTAATAAGTTGATTATCCGAAGTAGTAATATCTATACTCCCTGACTGAGATTGGTTTTGAATAATATCAATCGTGGTATTCGTCGTAGATAAAACAACATTGGCAGGGAATACATTAATATTAAAATAATCAAACAAATAATTAAGCGAAGTACCTGAATTGCGATTAGTGGCAAAAACACCTGCAAAATTTATACTGTTTGTAGGTCCGCCTGTCCCAGCAACTACCTTACCATTCAGAATATTATTCCCAATACCAGTAATTGGGGTCATGGCTGTAAAAGTAGTACCTCCATCTGTGCTGTATTCGCCCAAAGCAGTTTTAGCATTAGGGTCTATGGTGAGTTTGAGTACCAGATTCGTACCTGCAGCGGCTACATCATTTGCAACAAAATTAGTACCTATCACGTTTCCAGATTCATAAGCAAGCTGAATGTCATGCACATTTGCTGTACCACCGTTAGCTATGGCTACCAGTTTGATGTAATTACTTTCATCTAACCCAAACCATATCCCGCCCTGCTGGAAAGAGTTAGTAGCAATCGTAGGTAAATTATTGATGCGAGTAACCATCTCATATTTGCGACCAGGTATCGGCTCCAGCCCTACCCCCAGCGCGTTGAGTTGGGAGTTTACCGCATTAGACATAATCCCTGCTGTAGTGTTAATATTTAATGCCCCACCACCCGTCAAGGTCAGCTTGGTAGCATCTAAGCCTGGCGCATTGGGCGTGGCTGTGCCTCCATTGGTAGGTGCGTCGACCATCGTGAAGCCTGTATTGGCAATAGTTCCTGCCACAGCACTATTAAAGTTAAGTGCCACAGGCGTAGCAACCTTGATTTGTGAGCAGTTCAAAGTGCTGATATTAGAACATTGAGCGAAAGCTGTTCCTATGCTCATAAAAAGCATAAAAAAGGTGATAACTGATGCGTATAATTTTTTCATAATGTTTACAAGGGTTTACACTTGTTTAGAAAGTAGTGATTCTTAATCTTAAAAACTCACAATTTGTAATATGTCAGACTAAATGTAATGGTAAAGCAGACTTTGTGTAAATTATTTTCAAATATAATACACTTAAATTTGATAATAAAATTTTTTACAATTTTTTACGTAAAAAGTACAAAGAAAGTTTTAATAATCAAATTTTATCTTAGAAAAATCTAAATTATTTTTTATCTTCTTTACTTTCATCAATTTTTTTTAATGGTCTATACTCTTATGTCCCCTATATTTATTTGTTGAATGACATATACATATATTTGCATATAATAGCTTTATTATCAATATTTTAAAAAATAGTTTTAGAAAAAAGAGTCATCAAAAATTAAAATAGTAATATAATATATTGGAAAAATACCATCAAATTATTTTCATAACGTTAATATCGCCCAAATAACAAATATAGGATTTTTCTAAGATTTAATATTTTTTTATTAAGATGTCAATGACAATAACTTCTCTCGTTTTAACAATAAATTAACATGACAGAAAACTAAAAATGGTCAAAAAAAATAAAAATTATTACATCAATAAAAATGAAACACTTTTTAAAATCAAAAAAAGCAGAGAACATTTAAAATGCTCTCTGCTTCTAATTTAAAAATTTGATTATAAAACACTTATGGCTGTAACCCAATCTTTTTCCAGTCAAATAGCTCGCCTGGGTCGGTGCGTCTGCTTGGCGCATATTCATTATGCCCTACAATATGCTGGCGGTCTTTCTTGACCGCGGGATTGCGCGCCATGATGTCTTTGAGCAACCAATCCAGCGACTGATACTGCGCCTCCGTAAAGCCAATCAGCTTTTTGTCAAGCTCGGCATACCTTGCCTTGCTCATAAACATTTCCATATCTTTTTCAGAGCCAATGGCGGTCATTTCTATCCCCACCGAATGTCCGTTCAAGCTATTCTCGAAGGCAGGCGAAAAAGGCAATTTGCCCTTGCCAGCGTGGTAAGCCACGCGCTTTTCGCTGACCAACTCATAAATCTGTCCGTCGCGATGGATAATGTAGTGTGCCGAAACACCCAACTGCTCAAAAAGACTCAAAATCTTGTCCAAATCGTAGGGATTCTTCGGCTCTTCGGGCGCAATACTGCAAAAGTGTAACATCACTCGGCTGATTTCCTCGCCATTGCGGGCGCGCGAACACTTGTCCGCCAAGTGCCTTTGCTTGATTTTTGGCTCGTCCTGTAGCCCATGCGTACAGAAACCAATAAAAAAGAGAAAGGATATAAAAAGATGTGTCATACAAACTAAAATGGTTGTGGTTTGAATCAAATTTCCAAAAATTAACGCACAAAGGTATCATTTTCTATCCTCTTTATTTCATCACAAAATTTTACTTAATAATGCCGTTTAGCTTCCCCCAGATTTCGTCTTGCAAAACAATGGCTACTGCCGAGCCACCAGAACTATCGGCACTATCTCCCATTCTCACTACTATCAAGTTTTTACTGGGAACTATATTGAGTTGCTGTCCATTTTTGCCCATGGCGGCTATCATGTCCGCAGGCGCATTGGGGGTAAGCACACGAGGGAAAACAGTTTGTAAGGTAGGCACCATTGTGCTTGCCTTGCCGTTGAGCCACCACAAGTAGCCGTACGACAGGTTTAGGTTTTGGGAAGTGTTGGTCATGGCATTGAGGTAATCTTGGTCTTTCATAATTACTTCTTTGTCCCACTTGCCCTTATTGAGTACGAGCAAACCAAATCTTGCCATAGCGCGGGGGGTGCTAAAATAAACGTTGTTGCTGCCAGAGGCTTGCCAAAATCCGTCCATGCCTATTTTGTCGCGGAGGCTACTGTTAAAATAATCGCTAAAAGTTCTTTTAGTAGCACTGCTCACTACCTTGTCTAAAATAGTATAGGGCGCATTGTGATATGCCCATCGCGTGCCTGCGGGCGCAAGATACTTCAAACATTCGGGGCGAGTACAGTCATCATCAGGAACGCCGTCGTTGAGTCCTGTGGTCATAGTGAGCTGGTGGCGTACCGTAATAGCATCTTCTTGGGTCGCAGTCAGTGAAGACCAGCCCTTGCCTAAGTAGAGAGAAGACCTATCAGAAAGTTTCAAAAAGCCATCTTCCTGCGCCTTGCCTACCAAAAAAGAAGTCAAAGTTTTGCCTGCCGATGCCCAATACCAAACCCCACTCGTGGTAAATGGTCTATTGAGAATGTCATTACCAAAATACTTCTCAAGGACTATTTTTCCATCTTTCAGCACCAAAAATGCTCTTGTGTTTTTTTGTTCTAAAAAGGTGTATAAGTCATTGATATTATTGGTGTTCCAGTCCAAAGCCTGTGGAGTGGTAGTTTCCCACGTGCTTGAGTTAAGTGGAGGAAAATAAAGCCCCGTAGTGCTATCAGCCGAAGGAGTTACCGTAGTACCTTTCTTGCAGCCAAAAGCTACAAAGGATATAAATAGTAATAAAAATAATCTTTTCATTGGATTTATCAGTTTTTTTATTCCTTTGACAAACATTCCCTTGTATGGTTTAAAATGATTTACTTTTTTTATTCAAATAAAAACTAATGTACAATTTTCTCCTCAATAATACAGGCATTTGCAAAGTGTTTTCATCATTATCCATTTTCTACCAGTTTTATTTCCTCTTCCGTTAAGTTGTAGTGCTGGTAAAGCACTTGATTAAATATTTTTTCTGTTTGCTGAATTTGCGCTTGCATTGCTTTGAGTCTGAACTGACTACTATCAAAATCCTTCTCCAAATATTTTGCCTTTTTCCTATCTGCTTTGTAGTCCTTTATACCTCCAATTTTTCTCAATTCATCTATTTTTTGCCAAAATAGCGGGCGGTTATACTCAAAAAAAGTATCTTGGAGAGGGCTTATCTCGATATTAGTTTGAAAAAAATACACATCAAAAGCCTGCCAAAACGATAATTTTTCTGCTTCAAAAACACGATACATAAATGCCAAACGGTCAATTACAGGCAAAAGTGAATCTTGGACTGACAAGGATAGCTTAGGGAAACATAGATTGCCAATGTCTTCTACACTAATACTTTGCATTGATTTTCGCGTGCTTTGGTGCAAGAAACGCGCTAAATGCGACTGAAAGTAAAGACTTGCGAAGCAATAATTGATGGGGGTAGCAGGCTCAAAATGCAAAACAATAGAGTCATCAAGCACAAAATGCTTTTCCGTATCAAAGGCACATTTCAAAAAAAAGCGATGCACTGGAAAAATAAGTTTGGGCTTCGCATAAGACTGAGCCAAGCCCATGTACGAATAGGGCAAAGGGGCTATATTGGCATCTGCTAATTCACGCGTCAGGAAATCTGCTTTTTCTGGCAAAATGAGAACGTGCGCCTTATAATCACCCAAACAATTACTAACCAATGCGTTATGAATATATTGCTTCCCTTTTTTAAAATACCTTTCTTTACACGCCAATTCAAAAAAATGTCCGTACTTATGTGGAGTATCTGCCCCATAGCAGAGGTTTTGGGCTATCTCTTTGACCTGATACGCGTTTTCTGCTATTTTACCAACTATCGAGGTTGCTGTAAGTTTTTTCATTTGACCATCATTAAATTTTTACGCGTACAAAAATAAAATATTTAAAGATTAATGTCAATAAAAAAATATAAATTATCCATTCTCCACCAGCTTTATTTCTTCGCTTGTTAAGTTGTAAAGCTGATAAACTAAGCTATCTAATTGTTTTTCAAGAAGTTGAATTTCATCGTCCAAAGGCATTACTTTTGCTCTTTCTTCTGTAAAAAAGTTTTTCCATTCCTTTTGTTTGGGCAAAGAAAGTTTGATTTTTGACTTTTCTAATTCTTTGGAAAACTCGTTCCAATCTAACTGATACCACTTTTCAAGTTTGCGGGTGAATTTGTCTTTCTCAAAATTACTGGTGATTAACTCTAAAAAATCTTTTTGAGATTGGTAAAATTGCTTGTTTAAAGAAAGTAAGCGATTAACTTTTTCTGAAACTAACTGCTGTTTTTCTAAGTCAATTTGAGGAATCGGAACTCTATCTAACTGATACGCATAAATGTCTTTGTTTAAGAAAAATTTAGAAAAAATAAAATTGACAAGTTTAGAGTTTAAAATACCCAAAATAAAACTTAAATCATAATCTTGATTTTTTAAAATCCCTATTCTCAATGTGTTAGCACACAAATAGCCTTCACTATCCAATGTAGCAACAATTCTTTGTTTCAAAGTCAAATTTCTAATTCTTTGAATCAGAATCTTAGGCTGTTTATAAATTTCCAGTTCCTTGAAAACTGATTTGTTATTTTCAAATCGAATATACATCTCTTCAAAATTGACTTGATAACGATTAATATTTTTGCCAACTAATACTTTTTCAAGCCCAATTTCATACTTTGAAGTAATTTTTTCAGAATTTCCACCAATCTCAATACCTCTTGGCAAGTCCAAAATACTTCCTAAAAACTCTTTATTTTCATAAATTTTATCAATCAAATCAAAGTCTTTTTCTTCCGAATTAAGTTTGATTTCATAATTATTTTTCTCTAAATCAAACCGACTTTGGCGAATTAAGTGGAAAATATCTTCATCAAAGTTTTTGCGGTTTTTGAATACCTGAATTAGACTTTCTTCGCCAGCTTTCTGATTTTTAAAGATAATAATAGAAACATCAACAGCCGCTTGGTCAAAAACAGTTTCGCCAAGATAAGCAATCTGCGTAATTTGAGTTTTCTCAAATAAAAAATGCCTCAAATCCATGAAATCTTTATTACTTAGAAAAGTGCTGGAAGTGATAAAGCTAAGTGTTGCGCCTTTTTTCAATAGTCTTTGCCCTTTTTCTATAAAAAGTCCATACAAATCAAATTGCCCTTTTGCTGTTGCGTACTTCTCCAAAAAATATTGTTTTTGATGCTCTCTGATAAGTTTAGTGCTTACATACGGCGGATTCCCCACTATCAAATCAAAACCTTCTGCTGGTTCAAGGCTGAGTCTTGAACTTGTATCAGATTCAAGCGTAACACTTGAACCAGCAAATACTTTTGGAAACTCCGCTTTCCAGTCAAAAGCACGTTCGTCTATCGATTTGTCGTCAATGAGTGAATTGCCTTGTTTGATATTTTCACTCAAATCGTTGAGTTTGCGCTTGCCCGCCGCGATGCGTAGCCACAGCGAAAGTTTGGTGATAGAAATACTCTCAAAGTTGATATCCACACCAAAGATGTTGTTTTCCAAGATTTGATGCGTGAGCAGTCTTTCTTCTGGTTTTCTCTCTGCCAAAACCACAGGTGCAGAAAAAACGTCTGTTTGTAGGGCTTTTTTCTCCTTTTTCACCTCTATTTTAGGAGGCAAAATCCCGTTTTTGATACTTTCTATCCAAGCATACTCTTTGATAAAATAGTTTAGCACCTGATTGAGGAAAGCACCACTCCCGCAGGCGGGGTCAAGCACGCGCACCTGCGAAAGCCAAGTTTCGTATTCGGTAATACGCGCTAAAACAAGATTTTTCGTTTCTTCTTTATCAAAGTCAAGTTCTTGGAAATCAAGTTGTAATGTTTTTTTCTTTTCGGCGCACAGTTTCCCCAGCGTTTCCTCTATCATGTAGTTGGTGATGTAAAGTGGCGTATAAAAAATGCCGTCCAGTTTTCGCTTGCTTTTTTGTCTGCTTTCTTTTCCTGCTTCCTCGTCAGCAATTTCTTCTAAAAGTTCAGCTTTTTTTGCCTCCAATTCGTTCAGACTATGCTCAAAAATATGCCCTAACACATTGGTATCTATGTCAGAATCAAAATCATAGCTACTGAGTTTTTCGCTTCGAGTTTGCAAACTTTCATCTTCGATAGTCAGTGTATCCAGCACTTCGTCGGGCGCAAACAAGCCGCCGTTGTAAGGATAAATGTCGTATTTTTTACTTTTAAAACCCTTGTTTACAAACTCAAAATAGGCTTTGAATCGGTCATAAAGTGCCATTTTTAGACCTGATTCTGTAAAATCCTCCCATTCTTTGACCATTGTTTTGACCAGATTGGAGGGTAACAAACCTTTGTCTTCGGCAAAACACAAAAACACGATTCTATCTAAAAGTTTCTGCGTTTTCTGGAAAAGCACGAGTTTGTCGTACTGGCGGTTGAGGCGGACTATATTTTTGAACAAAGCCTCTCTAAATCCCTCATAATCATTATAAAAGGCAAGCGTAATGTCTTGCTCACGTTGAATGGATTTTTGTTTGAGGTCTATGGGCAGGTCTTTGGCTATGTTTTTATAGTGCAGTAGCGTATAAAGCACTTTAAATCTTTCTAAGTCCAATTTGAAAAGGTCAAACTCCTCATGCTCAATCATATTGTCCATGTAAAACCGTAACTTCTCAAAGTTAGCGGTAACCACATAGCGGCAATGTTGGTGGGCATTTTTATAGCTAAACGCCTGTAATTCAATATTCCGCAAATCAAAAGTTTTGGTAGATTTGAGTTCGATGACTGCGATTATTTTCTCCTCTTTGAGTATTGCAGCATCAGCTTTTTTGCTGTTATTTTCGTTTTTTTGCTCAGTAATGAGGTTGTAGCTGGGCTGGGGCGCAAGTGTATAGCCCAAAATATTTACAAACAAATCTTCCAAAAAGCCTTCTTGGTACTGCTCCTCTTTGGCATCTCTGATGTTTTGCTGAATAGCAGGCTCGCCAAAATGCGCCTGAAACTTGGCGTAGGCATCTTGGATAAGTGATTGATTCTGAACCGCTACAAACTCTTTGAGGACTGTTTTTTGGAATAGTGCCATTTTAAAAATGAGAGAATGAAAAATCTGGAATAATTTTAATAATTTTTTTCACAAAAATAAATAAAAATTACCATAAAGTGTCATCAGCCAATTTTATTCTGCATAAATATCTGATAATAAAATAGATACATTGATAGTAGGCAGGTTTATTGGCGCAGAAGGCTGGTCATAAACCTTGTAAATCCATTCGTTAGGGCTGTTATTTTGGCGAATAAAATGCTCTATTCGAGTTTCGTCTTGGGAAATCATCATATACTCTTGCAAAGCGTTAATAGACTGATATTCACGTAGTTTGATACCTCTGTCTTTGTAGTCAGTGCTGGGCGACCAAATCTCTATGATTAAAATAGGATTGAGCAGTTGGTCTTTTTCGTCGAAAAATTCTATTTTCTTTTCTGTAACTACCAAATCGGGAATCCTGTACGTTCCTTTTTCGGCAATCGCAACCTTTGTGCCATCTCCATAAACAAAAAATATTCTTGAAGTGGCTTCTATTTTTGTTCTAATTACAAAAAGTGAATTAGATGCAATTAATTGATGTTTTCTTGTTGGCATATCTATTGGGAAGGTAAAATCTTTGGCATCAAAATCAGCACTGAGTACGTAGTCAATCACGTCTGCGGGCAGTGGGTCTTGCCCGTACTTGGAGGTAATCTCGCCATCAGCATACTCAAAGTAATCCCCTAACTTGCTCATTAACAAGTAGTAATCCTCAACGGTATGTTTTTTTATTTCTGTTAAAATCATATATTTTTTATTTAGTAAGCAAAGATAATAAATTTTTTACAGAAAAAGAAACAACAAAATCGTAGTCATTAGCACGATTACGCCTTGGAAAAAACTCATTAGTGTCAGCCCTTTGTATGCCTCTTTGAGTTGGAGATTGCCAAACTGCGATACTACCCAAAAGTACGAATCGTTGGCATGGGAAACGGTCATTGCACCGCCACCTATCGCCATCACCAGCAAAGAAACGTCCGTAGGTGATTGAAAACCAACAGTTTCCAGCAGTGGCGCAAGCATGGACGAGGTAATGACCAAAGCCGAAGTGGAAGAGCCTTGCGCCGTTTTGAGGAGTGCCGCCGTCAGGTAGCCCACAAAAAGTACAAATACGCCGCTAAGGGAACTACTCATGAACCAATCATTGAGCATCTGGGCAATGGGCGTGAGCTTGAGCAAGGCACCAAACGAGCCGCCCGCGCCTGTAAGTATCAAAATTGTTCCCGCTTGCTTGATGCCTTCGCCCATCATGTCATTCAGGAAAAATTTATCCCACTTGGGCATTAAAAAGAAAGTAGAAAATAGCCCTAACAGCAAGGCAATCAACGGACTACCTATAAAAAGAATAAACGATTTGAGATTTTCTGACCAAGAAAACAGGTGAGAAAAAGAAGCAAGTGCAATCAAAATAATAGGCAAAAAGATAGGTAAAAGAGATAAAAAAGCAGGCGGAAGTTTGCCGTTTTCTATCAAGATATTTTGCGCTATGGGAGGGTCATTGGTCAAATTCAAATCCATGTTTTTTGTCCTATAAAAAATTTGCCAAATTTTGCTCGCAAACACAATGGCTACAAAAGTGCTGGGGATACTCAAGACCATGCCAATCAAAATGACCTCGCCCAGATGGTCTGCCAAGCCCAAATTTCCCGCGCACGCCAAGGGTCCTGGCGTGGGCGGTACGAGTACGTGCGTGGTGTAAAGCCCGCCTGCCAGTGAGAGCGCAACGCCCGAAAAATGTTTTTTGCCCTTGTCTGCCACCGCTTTTGCCAAGCCCGACAAGATAATGAAGCCCGAATCGCAAAAAACGGGTATCCCCACCACCGCCCCAATAATACCCATTGCCAAATTGGGTCTGTTTTTACCCACTACTGCAATGACCAAGTTGGCAATCTGCACCGCCGCCCCCGATTTTTCCAAGACCGTACCTATGATGCTCCCCAGCACAACCACCAGCCCAATGCTCCCTAATAAATTGCCAAAGCCTTGATTAACAGCTTCTAAGATTTTAAAAAAAGGTACGCCCACGACCAAGCCAGTCATTAATGTAGCCAAAAGCAACGCCAAAAAAGGGTGTAATTTGAGAACGGAAGCACTGATGACAATAAAAACTACTGCCAATAAAATAACAGTCAATAACGCAATTCCTGAAAGCATCTTTTTTGTAGCTAAATTTTTTACTATACGTTTGACGAAAATATCACCAAAAACCCTTACATTGCCAAATAAAAAGTATTATGAGCAAAGTTTGCTTATTTTTATGGATTATTTTTTGCCTTGCATTTAATTCAGTAAAAGCACAAGACATTTTTCCTGCAAAGTGGCAAGGAAAATGGAAAGGCTCGCTTCAGATTTACTCCCCCAACGGAACACAACAGACTCATCAGATGGCTTTGCATATCGCACCGACCGACTCCGCCCAACGCTGGGCGTGGGTTTTAATCTATGGTGAAGGTGAAAAACAAGACGTGAGAAACTACGAACTTATTGCCAAAGACGCAAGCAAAGGCAACTATGTGATTGATGAAAAAAACACTGTTTTTCTGGAAGCAAACCTCTTCCAAAATGTGTTGATAAGCAGGTTTACAGTAGAAAAAAATGAATTGACGTGTATCTATCGTCTTGAAAATAAGCAGCTTGTATTTGAGGTAATCATGAACAAAATAGCTGACGCGACCCAAACGGGTGGCACTGCCAAAGATATTCCCAAGGTGATTTCTTTTACTACTTCGGTCTATCAAAAAGCAGTATTGGAGAAGGTAGAGTAAGAAATTGTGCTTCGAGAGCATAATTCATTTAAAAACCTTCAAGTGTCTGTGCTATTTTTACAACTCTTTTTGTATTTTTATAAAAAATTTGGACAAAATGACAATAGCTTTAAAAACTTATACACACCAAGACTTCATCAAGTTTGTAGAACGTGCTGAGGCGGTGATAGAAGGCAAATTTGAGTTTGTAGGTGGGCAAATGCTGCCTGTTCATTTTCCCGTACCTCTCGAAGAAGACCTTATTGACTATATTTTAAGCGATTCCTTTGACGAAAACCAACGCATAACCAATAAAATAGCATCAATAAAATTGTGTCATGGAAAACTAATTTCAAACTTACATGGAAAAATAGGAATGGCAACTTTGGGCAAAAATGTGAATATTTATTCGCAAGGTACTTACGTTTACATAGAGATTACGGGTAGCGTACGCGTGCCAGACTTGGTGCTGACCAATGCCAACCATGAAAAATCTACTAAAAATGATGAATTATTAAACCCCAAATCCATTGTAGAGGTATTTTCCAAATCGACAAAAAGTGTAGATAAAGCAGACAAACTGACCGAATACCAAAGCATAGAAAGTTTGATAGAATATATAATGATAGACCCCACAAAACCCTTAGTTACAGTACGTTATCGAGCCAATGAGCATCAATGGCAAGAGGAAACACTTGATGCCATGAATAATGTACTTCATTTTAAAAGTATTGATTTTTCTATTTCATTATCAGAGATTTATGAAGGAGTCGTTTTTGAAAATTAAGTGTATAAGACTTAGCATCTTCGTTTTTTTTGCGTTTTTATCTTGCCTTGCCCCTCTTTCTGCGCTTGCCCAAGAGGTAGATGCGGACAGCCTGCTTGCCGTTGCGGTCGAGGCTAAGAGAGGCAATGACCTTTCCACTGCGCTCAGAACCTATATCCAAGCGATGAAACTATTTGAAAAACAGCAAATTAACAAGCCTGAATCAGCCAATAAAAAACTTGCACCACTTTATATAGAGATTGGGAAAATTTATGAACAAAGCAGTTTGTACGAAAATGCCTTAGCGTATTTTAGGAAATCAAATAATTTGAGTGAAAACGCAAATACTAACGAACTGATTGCCAATGGCTTACAGGAATCCAAAAAATACAAAGAAGCGTTAGAGGCATACACCAAAGCATTAAATACGTACAAAGCAGAAAATAACCATGCGGCTATTGTTCGCAATTTGCAGCAAGTAGTAAATTGTTATAAAAAGCTGAATCAGTACGACAAGGCATTAGAAAACAACATGGAGATTCTTGCCCTTGCGCGTGGCATCAAAGATAAGAAAGAGGAACTCATCGCGCTCAATAATATTGGTTATATTTATCGATATTTGGGAAACTACAATAAGGCATTAGACTTTCTTAATCAGACACTTACACTACAAAGACAACTGAAAGGAAGCCCAAAAGAGGAGATAGTTACTTTGGTAAATATTGCGGTGGTCAATCAAAACTTGGGCAATTACTCTAATGCTCTCGAAAGGCTATCAGAATCATTACAAATGGCTCAAAAACAAAAAAATCAAGTAGAAACTGCCAAAATCCAAGACCTCATTGCGGTTGTTTACCTGAATAGCAAAGATGTTTATAATGCAGAAACGTACAATGAATCGTCTGTAATCGTGGCAGAAAACCTCAAAAACCCTATTTTGCTACAAGCGGTTTATGAAACCAAGTCCAAGATTTTGCAAGCAAAAGAGGACTTTCAGCAGGCATTAGATTTTTATAAGAAATATGCGACCATTCGCGACTCGATAGAACTGGCAGAGAAAATAGCACAACAGGAACTTCTCCAACAGCAATTTTTGGTGGAGAGAGATGAAAAAAACACCTTTGATAGTATCGCAGACCAAGAAGCCACCAAAGCGGCGATTCTACAATTCAAAGATGAAATCACAAAGCGACGATTAGAAACTGAAAAGCGCATTGCTGAATCCAAAACGGCAAAAGTAGAGTTAGACAATCAAAAATTAGCTACAGAAAGCGCACAAAAACAACTCAAAATATTACAGCAACAGAGTGAAGGAGAACGCAAAGACAGAGAAGCGGCACAAAGAGAAAGAGATATTGCGGAGTTGGAACGGAAGCAGATTAAACAAGATTTGGAATTAGAGAAAAGTAAGACAGCCGAAAAGGAAACCCAACGCCAATTAGACAAGGCAGAGCAAGATAAAAAAATACAAGATTTGGAAGCACAAAAACAAGAAGAAGAAGCAAAACTACTCTACGCAGTGGTCGCTTTGACGCTTTTTGCTACCTTCTTGACCGTTTGGGGGTTGGCGAATAGCCGCAAAAAAAATAAGCTACTTGCCCAACAAAAAAATGAAATTGAAATAAAACATACGCAATTAGAACAAACACAAGAAGAACTCAGAGCGCAGCGCGACACGCTGGCAGTCAAAAGCGCAGAATTAGACCACGCCTACACCAATATTACGGCAAGTATCACCTACGCCAAGCGAATCCAAGATGCGATTTTGCCACCTATCAACCTCATTCAGCAATCTCTGCCCCAATCTTTTGTGCTTTACAAACCTCGCGACATTGTAAGTGGCGATTTTTATTGGTTTGCGCCCATTTCTCAGCAACATAGCGTGATTACGGCGGTAGATTGTACAGGGCATGGCGTTCCTGGGGCGTTTATGAGCATGATAGGTGATTCCTTGCTCAACCAGATTATCATGGAAAAGGGCGTTATTTCTCCTGATTTGATTCTGCACGAACTCGACAAAGGTGTGCGGCAGGCACTTCGCAAGGGCGAGCATGATGCCAAAGACGGCATGGATATGTCGCTGTGTGTGATAGATAAGTATATGAAAACCATAGAGTTTGCAGGGGCGATGAACCCCATTTGCTATATTCAAAACGGCGAATTGACAGAGATAAAAGCGGATAAACGTGCGATTGGCGGCGAAGGCACTGATGAGTTTTTGTTTACCAAACATACGATAGATATTTCCATTCCTACCATGCTTTACCTTTACACAGATGGTTTCCAAGACCAATTTGGGGGCGCAGACGGCAGAAAGTTTATGGTAAAACGTTTTCGTGAACTACTTTTTGAGGTTCACAAAAAGCCTATGATTGAGCAAAAACAAATCTTGGATTATACGATAGAGGAATGGAAAGGGCATAAAAACAAGCAGATAGACGATATTTTGGTGATTGGACTTAGCGTGTAAGGTTTTATACTGTTTTTAGCAAAAAGAGCAATGTGGTAAATTTTTCCACATTGCTCTTTCTTATTTTTTACTATTTCACCATCTCTATCATAATGCCCAATTCGTCGGACATCACATTGTAATTGTCGTTGGTTTCTACATTTTTAAACCTGATATTTCCGTTTTTGTCAATGACAATTTTTGAAAAAATACTACTCGTATTAAAATCGTCTATCACCTTGTCGCCGCCGTCCAGCAGTGTAAGGAATTTATATTTACTTCCTGTCATAAAGTCTTCCACACTTTTCTTTTTGTTTTCTCCATTCTCCCAAGTATTTACAAATAGAAATACAATGTCCTGATTTTCTGCATACTTACGCATCAGTTCTTGCAAGGCAGGAAAGGAAGCGATACAGTTTTCACACCAAGTCGCCCAAAAATTTAGTACGACTACCTTGCCTTTGAAGTCTGCAAGTGAAACCTTTTTTCCATTCAAATCTACCCAACTTACGCTTGGTGCGGCTTCATTAATCAATTTTTTGCCCAGCGATTCTTTCATACGCTTATACAAATCTGCCTCTAATTCCATCAAATACGCCTCAAAACTTTGGGAATTATTGGGTGAAACTTCATGGAGGGCTTTTAGTTGTGCCTTCATGCGTGTAGAGGCAACGCCCGCACGCACGAATTTTTCTAAGGTTGCTTTGAGGTCAGGCGCAAGACTACTTTTCTCTAAGGCATTGGTATAGTGTTCATTGACTTCGAGATTACTGACGAATATTTCTGAGGCATCTTTGAGGTAAGGTACTGCGGCATCATAGTTTCCTAATTTGTAAAGAATAAATCCATAGCTATCAGCATACGTGGCATAGCGTTCTTTCAGGTACATATTCCACTGATTTAGCGAAGAATACGCGGGTTTTTCATCTTTGGATTGAGTTGCCATTTGGTACTTGGCATACTCGGCGGTCTGTGCAGAAAGGTCTTTTGCCTTCTCCAAATTGATGTTTTGTTCTGCCCACTCAAACGCCAAGGAATTATACAACACCGCCTTGTCTTTGAGCTTCATGGGTGTTAAAATCTCCTCAAACTCTGCCCAATTACCCGCCTGCGCCGCCTGATATGCCAAGTTGAGGCGCATGGCTTTGAGTTGGCTTGCCTTAGGAAAATCCCGCCTGAAATGCTCATAGAGAATCTTTTTGGGTTTGTAGTCAAACTCTTGGACAAAGTGCAAATACTTATCATTCATCACAAAGTTTCCAGCAGGATAGCGTATTTTTAGCAGGCTGGTGTAATGGTCTTTTTTAGCCTCCTGCCCTATCGTTTCGTACCATTTTTGTAGCAACATCAAGTCTTCTTCTTGCAAATCTTTGAGCAATGCCAGAGCCTCTAACTCTTTGGCAATGAGTAACTTATTTTTTTCTAAGTCTGTATCTTTGAGCGCATCAAGGTATTGGTCAAGAAATAGTCGTTTATTTTGGGGATACTTTTCAAACTCTTTTTCATACCAATCCAGCAGCGTGCGTTTATTGATATTTTTGAGGTGCTGACTTGCCCATTCTGCGCTGATTTTTGCCAGATTTCCGTAGCTTCCTGCCTCAATTTGCCCTTTTTTGTCATAAAGCATCACAGGAAAGCCCTCACTTTGTTTTTCTAATAGCTTCCCAGCTTGCGTATGTTGAAAACTCAAAAATACAGCTTTGGTAGCACTGGGAATCACCAGCCTCCCCGAATACAGTTTCTCTGCGTTTTGGAGGGCAATATCTTGCGCTTTCGTTTCCTGTCCTTCGCTGAGGTAGGCGATGCACGTCAGCGTATTTGCCTTTGCCAGAGAGGTCTGCGCCGCATCAAAGCTAAAAGTGATGGACTTCCCTGCTTGCGGGCGTGCAGGCGAAACAGTCAGGTTTGGGAACGTTAGCTGCCCCCAAACGGCATGGGCAGCGCATAAATAAAAGATGATAAGTGAAAAGATTTTCATATCTAAGCTATTGATGATTAAAGCCACGAAAGCTAAATTTCACGATAAAACTACAAAAAACAGATGACTTTTTTAGAAAGAAAAGGAATTAAATCTGTAAATATTGGAGAGGGCTGCTTTTTTCGCTGTCTTTGGAATAGCAAGCCGAGCAATGTGGAAAACTTTTCCACATTGCTCGCGATTTGGTTTTTTTTGGTCATACATATAAATATGATTGTATTTTCTTCAAGGTTAATATTCATAAGTAATTAAACTAACAATTCCCCAATATTTTTTGAACAGGAAAAAAGTATTGAGAAAGCCATGTACCATGATATTAATGTAAAGGTTACGGAAATACAAAAATAGTACCCCAAAAAATAGTCCACTGATTCCTGTATATACTATTCCGCCCAAACCTTGATATGAATGAATCATTGCAAAGGTTAGAGATGAAAAAATGATGGCAAATACATTGCCCACTAATACGTATTGCTTAAAAACTATCTGTATCATACGCATCATATAACCTCTGAAAATAACTTCTTCTATAAAAGCCGCAAAAATCCAACTTTTGAGCAACATGATTAAAGTGGTGTATAGATTTCCTAATAGATTATCAAAGCGTGATGTTTCTACTGTTAATGCAAACAAGGAAAGTAAAGGATATAATAAAAAAACAGAAATCAGTGAATAAGATATTGCTATCAGAAAGGAAATTAATACGGTTTGTATTGAAAATAAATCTATTTTTAGACCTATAAAATCTTGATTTTGATGGTCTAACTTGAGTAATAACAAGATAAGTAACAAAAAAACAATATTTAATTCTATCATATATCATCATTGGTAAGCAATGTGGTAAATTTTTCCACATTGCTCTGTTTTTTTTAGCAAGGCATCAAACTTTACTAATGACGAATGACTATATAATTACTAATGACTAATATTTAATGACAAAATTAGTCATTAGTAATTAAAACATTCGTCATTTAAAAAAGCCACTGGTAGGTCAGCGCACCCATCACGCCACCCACGCAGGGCGCAAGCACAGGAATCCACGCATAGCCCCAATCGGAATCCCGTTTGGCGGGGATAGGGAGCAGGAAGTGAGCAAGGCGAGGTGCCAAATCTCTGGCGGGATTGATGGCATAGCCTGTAGTGCCGCCCAGCGAAAGCCCGATGCTCACGATAAGCAAGCCCACCAAGAATGGACTGAAGCCCTGCGCCAAGTCGTTGGCACTTATCGCCAAGATGCCAAACACCAAGACAAACGTGCCAACAACTTCACTGACAAAGTTGCCAACGGTGTGTCGAACCGCAGGCGCAGTGCAGAAAACGCCCAATTTTGCGTCCTTATCGTCTGTCCTTGCCCAGTGCGGCAGGTAGTGCAGATAGACAATGACTGCTCCGATGAACGCACCAATGAGCTGCCCTGCGAGGTAGGTAGGTACGTCAGCCCACGCCAGCTTGCCTATGGCGGCAAAGCCCAGCGTAACGGCGGGGTTTAGGTGCGCGCCACTGACCTTGCCTACTGCGTATGCCGCCATCGCCACTGCCAAGCCCCAGCCCAGCGTAATGACTATCCAGCCACTGTTATTTGCCTTGCTGTCTTTGAGGACTACGCCGCCCACTACACCATTGCCCAAGATGATGAGTAACATTGTCCCGATAAGTTCGCCTGTAAATGAGTTCATATTGCTTATTGGTTAATAAATTGTGAAAAAACTTACTTGAAATGGTGCTAAAACTAAGTATATTGTCTTATAAAAATAGCATTAAAGCTATTTTTTTTAACATTTTTTTCTTTAAAAATAGGATTTTACAAGGTTTTATTTACATTTGCCTTGTAAGATAAATACTAAAAAATATATTGTTAGGCTTTTACAACTTAATTATTACTGTTTAACCATTAATTTTTAATTTATCATGGGATTTATTAGTGAATTTAAGGAATTTGCCCTCAAAGGAAATCTTGTAGATTTTGCAGTGGGCGTAGTTATGGGCGGTGCAGTTGCCTCTGTTACAGGCTCATTTGTGGCAGACATTTTCACGCCTCCGCTTGGATTTTTGCTGGGTGGCGTAGATTTTAGTACCATGGGGCTTACGCTACGCGAGGCTTCCGAAGGTGTGCCTGCCATTACGATTGCGTTTGGCAAGTTTATTCAGACCTTGATTAACTTCTTGTTGGTCGCTTTTGTGATGTTCTTGGTCGTCAAAGGCATGAACGCCATGAAGAAAAAAGAGGTTGCTGCACCAGCCGCACCGCCAGAGCCAAGTGCTTCGGAGAAACTGCTGGCAGAAATCAGAGATTTGCTCAAAAAATAATTGAGTTTGATTCAAAAATCAAAAACTCCCAACGTAGGCATACAGTTGGGAGTTTTTTTATAGCAATACTAATCTTAAAATCTATGATTGGTTTGCACAAACATTTTATTTTAGCAGTACCGTTTCTAAGATATGTCTGAATTTTCGTAAAATGGCAATAATTTGTAGTAAATCTTCTCTATCCGTACTATCATAGTTGCGAGAAATACAGTAAGTAGTATCTTCCATCGTCAGAAATCGCCAAGTATCACCAACAACTTCACAGCCATACAAGGGCTTCCCATCTGCATTTTCTTGTTGGACAATCAGAAACGCCTCTAATAGCTGCGCCATAGAGTCACCTTTGGGTTTTTTATTGGGCTTATATTCTTGAAAGTGGAAATATGGTTTCTGCATATAATCTTTTAACCCACTTCCAATGACAAAATCCGCTTTTACAGAAAGTTTATAATTTTTAACTGTAGCAGACAAAGACTTATCAAACATAGATACAAAATTGATGTCGTCCATTACCTTGCCCAAGTTCAATACAGGGCTAATAAACTTCATTTTAAGGTCTTCTTCAGACCATGTTTTGATATGTACCAACGCCTTCCGATAAGTTTCTTCAAAAAGTTGTTGCTCAAATGCAGTTAATTGAAGCGTTTTCACTTTTAACCATTCTTCCATTAATGGTGTATAATGTGTTTCTATAGATTGCAAGCCAAAAGCAAGTGCTATTTCGCCTTCTTTCCATTCTTTTTTCTTTGCCATAATATTTGCGTATTTTACTTTTACAAAAATACAAAAACAAGATAAATAAGCTGTCATTTTATTTTAACAACACCGTTTCTAAGATATGTCTGAATTTTCGTAAAATGACAAGGAGCTAATCATCGACAGACAAACTCATTAATCTATTAACTGATTGAGATACCGCAACATAAATACGATTTGCTGGGCTTGGGCAAACTCTGCTGAGTTAAGTGGCTGACTAATCACATATTGCTTGCCTATAAGTAAGCTAAAAAACCAAAAACGACCTTGTACGTAACAGCCATGAACGGGCTTTCCATCTCCATTTTTAGCTTGCGAAATTAGCATACCGCCTAACATTTGTCCTATCGGGTCGCCTATGTATTTTTTTTCTCTTTTGTATTCATGCAGAAAAAAATAGGGTGCTTCTATCAACTCGCCAATTCCTTTCGAAACCAACATATCTGCTTCCGATTTGATTAAAATACCCTCAATCGTTGCAGAGATTTCCCTATCAAAATATACTCTTAGCGGTTTTTGAATATTCGCCAGAAAAACTATGATGCTGATAAAGTGCATTTTAAGCTCCTCCTCATTCCAAGAGTTTGCATTTTCAACTAAGTGAGCGCAGCTTTTTTCTAAGAGAACCTTATCTGTTTCTACAAGAAGACCTGCTACGGATAGCCAGTCTTTGAGCAAAACTGGAATCTCGTAGTTTTGCTCTAAGCCCAAAGCCCTCACTAAAATAGCTTCAGATAATTCTATTGATTTCTTTGCCATAGTATTTACGTGTTTTACTTTTACAAAAATACAAAAAACAAGGTCTTTAAGCAAAATCTAAAAAACAAAAAACTCAAAAACTTCCCTATCTTTGCGCCCTAATTCCTGAATAACCGAAAAAATGTACTCGATAATCATACGCGCACACAACGAAGAAAAATTCATTGGGAAATTATTTGAAAGCATTTTTGAGCAAAGCCTTATCGGACAAACCGAAGTAATTTTGGTCGATTCTGGTTCCAAAGACCGCACCATCGAGATTGCAAAGCAGTTTCCTGTCAAAATCATTCCTATCCAACCACATGAATTTACCTTTGGCAGGGCATTGAACAAAGGGATTGAGGCGGCGCAGGGTGAAATCTTAATTTTTGCCTCTGCCCATGTCTATCCTACTGATGCACAATGGATTGAAAACTTGGTAAAACCCTTTGAAAACAAGCAAATAGCCGTCAGTTACGGTAGGCAAATCGGCAACGAAATCACCAAATATTCTGAGCATCAGGTATTCAAAAAGTGGTTTCCTGCTGAGTCGCACCCAGTTCAAAAGCACCCTTTTTGCAATAATGCCAACTGTGCTATCCGCAAATCTTTGTGGCAACAGCAACCCTACGACGAAAATATCACTGGCTTAGAAGACCTCGACTGGGCAAATAAAATCTTGGAAAAAGGCTACTGGATTAGTTACGTAGCGGAGGCGAGCATCGTCCACATCCACGAGGAAACGCCCACCAAGATTCGCAATCGCTACAAACGTGAAGCCATTGCCTACAAACGCATTTTTCCAGAAGCGCACTTCTCTTTTGGGGATTTTGTATTGCTTTTTATTTCCAATACCTTTTCTGACTACGTACACGCCCTGCGCGAAGGCAAATTTATCAGCAATCTGCTTGATATTCTACTGTTTAGACTGAATCAGTTTTGGGGAACGTATCAGGGCTACCGCCACCAAGGGACGGTAACGGAAATCCTCAAACGCAGGTTTTACTATCCCAATAGTATCCGATAAATACCCCAACAGCTTACGCCCGAAGTGGAACGTTTGCCGACAGGTGTGCATTTTCACCTATTAGCGGGGCATGAAGCCGCCGCCAAAGGCTACACGACAGAAAACAATAGTGTTTTTATGAAATTTGTAAAATAGCTCTTATAAAACAAATATATAGGACTTACGCAGAGGTTCTTTTAGACACTTTAACTGCTTATAGTGAGGCTAAAAACAGCAAAAAAATATCGTGCCTGCTAAATTAGGCAAAATTCGTTTTGCTCGTTTTCAAAATTTACATTTTAAGGCGTTTTAAGCGTATATTTCATTAGTTTCAAATTTTTGCGTAAGTCCTAAAACTGTATAGGAAAGCACATTTTTTGTCCAAATTTTCGTATTTTTGTTATTAAAAAGGGAAAACATGGGATACAGTAATTACAAAAATTTCAAATATACGCTTAAAACGCTCCATTTGGAGGAGTTTGAGTTGCCACTTTTTGATACGATTCTGCCTATCGAGCCTTCCGATTGGCTCAAACAAAGTTTGCAGGTAGCCAAAGAATTGCCTTTGACCAACGAAAAAAGCAAGTCAGAAAGAATTATTTCGCCTATTTTATCCGAAATAGCCATGCACTATAAACAACAAATTACGTTTTATTCGGGCGAAGATTTAACCGTAGATACAAGCAAAGATTTATCAGGCGAATGTGATTTTTTCTTCTCCAAACACCCGCGCAAAAGCGTGATGCAAGCTCCAATTATTACCTTAGTTGAGGCAAAAGATGAGGATTTTGAGTACGGAAAAGCCCAATGCACCGCCCAAATGTATGCTTCAAGTCTTTTTAACGAACAAGAAGGGCACCCCATGCCTTTTATTTACGGCTGTGCAGTAACGGCTGATGCTTGGAAATTTTTGAAGTTGGAAAAGCAGCAAATTTTGGTTGATGCGGAAACCTATTATTTATCAGACTTGCCCAAAATCATTGGCATTTTTCATCAAATTATTGATAAATTTTTGGCTTTGTAAATTAGAAACCACTCTGATTTTTTTGACAAATTATTTATTTCTACCTATTGGCGGCGGCTTCACGCCCCGCCAATAGGTTACTACAATGCCTTCAAGCGGTTTTCTACCCATTGTAGATTATTTTGAAACTGGGCATATTGGGGAGCTACTTTTACCAATGCCTCATATAGCTGTTTGGATTGCAAATAAAAAGCTCCTGCCTTTGTTTTATTTTGCATTTGCTCGTGGGTGCTTCCTAACTTGATGTACGAAATCGCCAAACCGTTCGCAAAAGATACGTTGTTCGGTTCCAGGCGGTAGAGTTGTTCCGTTACTTTCAAATCTTTCTCAAAATATTCCAAGGCTTTGTTCAAGTCCCCTTTTGCCGTATAGACCTCCCCTAATTTGGAGTAGGAAAGCGAAAGTCTATAGCTAAATTCTGTATTTTGTGGAGAAGTATTACATAGGTCTTCACTTAGTTGTTTAAACTCTTCAAAATATGTAAGTGCTTGGTTTAATTTACTTAAAAGAATATGTGCAGAACCTAATTTTTCATAAGAAATAGCTAACTCCATTTTAAAATTTACATTTTGGGAGTCTTTGTCATAAAGATTTTTTGCATAAATGTTAAATTCTTCAAAATCTATGAGTGCTTGGTTCAAATTACCTAAACGAATACGTGTAGAACCTAATTTCCCATATGAAATAGCTAATCTATTAATAAACTCTACATTTATATTGTTTGGGAATTTTTTATACAGTTCTAATTCAATTTGATTGGCTTTTTCAAAATGCTCTAAGGCTTTACTTAAATCTCCTAAATGTGTATAAGTATTCCCTAACTTAGAGTAAGCAATTGATAATACATTTTTAAAACCTACATTATTTGGAGAGGTTTTACAAAGTTCCTCTTCTAATCTTTTAGATTCCTCAAAACACTCTAAAGCTTCACTTAAATTCCCTAAACGAGTGTGCGCTTCTCCTAAGTATTGATAACAAATAGCTAAACCATCTTTAAATTTTACATTTGTTAGTGTATTATTATGAAGTTCTTCTTTTAATTTAAGTTCTTTTTTAAAATAACTTAAAGCGTTATCTAAGTCCCCTAAAAGAATATATGTAGCACCTAACTTAGAGTATGAGATAGCCAATCTGTTTTTGATTTGTACACTATCATTAGTAATCTTATACAATTCTTCTTGAATAAAATTATACTCTTTGAAATGCTTTAATGCTTCTCTTAAATTACCTAAACGTGTGTAAGTAGAACCCAATTTTTCATGGGATATGGCTAAACCTTGTTTAAAATCGACATTTGTTGAATCAGCGTTATAGATTTCTTTTATTAATAGATGATATTTATTAAAATATTCTAATGCTTTTTCTATATTTCCTAAGCGTATATAAGTGATTCCTAAATTTTCATAGGAAACAGCCAAGCCATTTTTAATATTTATATTTTGAGGATGAGCATTATAAACATCTTCCTCTAATTTTTTAGATTCCTCAAAATATTTTAATGCTTCACCCAAATCCCCCAAACGAGTATATGCTGTACCTAATTTAGAATAGGAAATAGCCATTCCATGTTTAAAATTTATATTTACAGGAAAAAACCCATGAAGTTCTATAAATAACTCATTTTCATCTATAAAATATTTTAATGCTATATCTAAATCTCCCAAACGAGTATATGCAGTACCTAATTTAGAGTAAGAAATCGCTAATTGCTCCTTAAAAGATAGATTTTTTGAATCTCTTTTATTAAGTTCCTCAGTATGTTCTTTGAATTTTTCAAAAGACTCAAGAGCAGATTTTAAATCTCCCATACGTGTTTGCATAACACCTAATTCTTCATAGGAAGTGGCTAACCGATGTTCTAAATCTATACTATTCTGATTTTTTTTGTCCAGTTCTTCAGCATAAGTATTAAATTTTTTAAAATCCTCAAGAGCAGATTTTAAATCTCCTATACGTCCTTTTATAGAGCCTAATCTGTAATAAGATGTAGCCAATTGCCCTTTCAATTCTATATTTTCTTTATCTTTTTTATGGAGTTCTTCAGCATAAGTATAAAATTTTTCAAAAAATTCAAGTACTTGGTCTGAATTACCTAAACGAATGTGGGTAGAGCCTAATTTTTCATAAGACATAGCTAATTGCCTTTTAAATTCTATATTTTCTTTATCTTCTTTATGGAGTTCTTCAGCATAAGTATTAAATTTTTCAAAGAATTCAAGTGCTTTTTCTAAATTGCCTAAATAAATGTGGATAGAGCCTAATTTTTCATAAGAAATAGTTAATTCATTTTTAAAATTTGCATTTTGAGGGTCTTCATTATAAAGGTCTTTAGCATAATTATTAAATTTTTCAAAATAGCCTAATGCTGAGGTAAAATATTTTAACCCCATATCTATTTCTCCAAGATTTTTATAAAACTTTCCAATTAATTCGTTATTACTCGTCTTTATAGCAAGAGGGAGTCCTCTGACAATAATGCCTTTAGCTTCATGAATAAATCCTATCCTTCTTAAAAGATTACCCCTATCTAACCTATCTGCTAAATCATTGGTAGAGTCATTTATATTACCTATTATCCATTTCTCTGAGAACTCAGCTGTAATTTCATCATAAAAATCAATAGTCGCTTGTTCCTTAAGCATATCTACATAATTAGCTATATTTTCATAATTTTTAGCTATAGAGAGTTCTCTTATAGGGATTCCTTCCTGATTAAACAAAAGATTTTCACCTAAAGCTACTATGTTATTATAAAGTAGCATAGTTTGTGGCATATACAAATCTCCGAAGACTCCCTCTTTTATTTTTTTCAGGTCATCATCGACTAATACATCCATTAAAAACGCAAATTCTTTTTCAAAGCGATTTGCCCAATCTCCATAATTCTTTGATGTATTGTCTATTCTACTTAAAATCGGCAATATAAAAGGTTTACGACTGCCTTCTGTAACATACGGGTGATTTTTAATAGCTTTAATAATACGTAATGCTCCTTCAAAGTTTTGGTCAGTAGGAGCAACGATGACTATATTAGTATCTGGCAATAAAATATTACATAAGCCAGCATAGTCTGCAATTCCTGTACGACTATCAATAAATACAAAATCGTAATGTAACTCTTTAATTTTTTGTTTCAAAAAATCCATAAATACATTACCATCTCGGAACTCCATAAATTCCTGCCAATTAAAATCATTGATTTTTTGGCTGAAATGTGGATTGGAGTAATTAGCACAAGGAATCAAATCTACTCTTCCTTCGCCTGTCTTGGAAACAATTAATTCTTTGACAATATTTTCTTCTGTAAAAAAAGGCAATTTATCTTTATTCAATTTGGTACTATTACGAGCCAAATCCATATATTGGTCTAATATTTCTATCAAGCCATCTTGTGTAATGTCTGTATTTTTCTTTCCAAAATAATAATGCAATCCAGGGGCTTCCAAGTCCCATTCGAGCATCAAAACCTTTTTGTGCTTATAAAAACACAAATAGCTTGCGACATTAACCAATAATTGGGTTCTACCTACGCCACCTTTATAAGAATAAAATGATACAAACATTTCCTTTAAAATTTAAAAATTTTGTTTTGAAGTTTGCCTTGTTTATCCAAACCTTCAATTTGTGTGGCTATTTCCAAACGCAACAAGGCAATATTACTCAAAGTTCTGAAAAACAGTTCTTTGGTTGAAATAGGGAATACAAAATGTATGTATGCTGTTTTGTAGTTACAAACAAGCAGGGTCAACTCATAAAAAATATCTTTCAGTCGGGTGCGAATATACTCAAATAACTCAAAAGAAACAGATTGGCACAACAAAACTAATACCCCACCAGCTTCTTTTTTATTGAACTTTTTGGCTATTTCCAATACTTCATCACCCAAAGCAAAAGGGTCAATAACTAATACATATTTATAAGAGTTATTTAAGAAACTAAGCATTTCATTATCTGAAATAGCCTCTTTTGCCAAAAACCGTTCCCGCACCTCAAACTCGACTTTGGTTTTGTACTCTGCAATCAATTCGCCGATAGTTCCTTCGTTCTCAAAAGGTTTCCACGACGTACAATGGTTTTCGTCATAACGATTGAGTAGAAACGGTAGCAAAAATTCTTTTTCGCAGATAATTTTATCTTTTGTGGTTGAAATTACCCACAAATAAAGCGGGTGAGTATTGATTTTGGGGGAGTAAAAGTAATTGATAATATTTCCTGACTGAATGAAAATAGAATCATTCGCATTTTCAATATTATAAATCTTTTCGGCATTTTGAACATTGGCTTCTGTAACTTGGCTTGCGCCTGCCAATAAATCATCAAGTTTTTTGCTTAATTCTTTGAGTTGTTCTTCAAAATTATGGCTTTCTTTGGCAGACTGTATTTGCTTTTGCAATTCTTCCATGCTATTCATTTGTTCTTGGGAGAGCATAAGCAAATGTTCTACATTTTCAGCAGTCTGCGCCGCATAAAGATACGTATCTTTTTGCCAAATCAAAGTCGCAAAAACAGGCTCTTTTTTAAGTTTTTCACGCAAAAACTGATGAAAACGAAGCAAATCGTCCTCTATGTAGTGCGTTTTATCCGTTTTAGCTTCTTGGATAAGTTTAAGTAGCTTTTCGTCAGAATATTCCTTGTCAGAAAGGAATAATTGGTAGAAAAACTCTTTTTCGTAGTCAGTTTGTTTGAAAAAGAGTTGTAAAAAACCTACTAAACCAGTATAGGTAAATTCTTTGATTTGAGGGCTTTTTGCTTTTTCCTTTACAAATTCCTCTATGGCTTTTTTGAACACCATCGCAAAAATGTGTTCTATGCCTCGCCTTTCGCTTGCTTGGTCTTTAAGAAAGTCGAAGGCAGGTTTTAAGAGAGGGCTTGCTATTTTCCCACCATATTTTTTAATCATTTCTAATGCCCAAGCACTGCTTAGTATATCCATAGATGATTAGTTAAAAGTTGAATGATTTGCGTTTTTAATATTGTAAATTTTTTCTGCAATTTGTACTATTTGAGGCTTGTTTTTTTCAGTTTCTTCTATTTTTTCCAGCCTCCATTCCAGCGTTTTTTCCTCATCACAGTAGATTTTCCAAGGCAATTCTTTCATTTCTGCCTCTTTTGCTTCTTTGCGGTAAAGTCCTCTTACATTCCCTCCTTTTTTAATTTTTATCTCGTCAATTGCCTCTTGGTATGCCTGTGAGATGTTTTTTTGCTCTGCGATGCCGTTGTAAAAGCGAATCGCAAGGTTAGTTGCTACCTCGTCATTGATGGCATTGTGCGTACCTATGACTGCGGGAACGCCCGCCGCTACAAGTTCTTGTGCTTGCTGCTCGGTGCTGCACCCATTGAAAAAGACAAGTTGTAGCCCTTTTTGCTTAGAAAGGAACGAAACTAAGCCTTCGCCATGGGCAGTTTGGTTCGCCCACACACCTGTCAGGTAGGTTGTTCAGAATTTCATAAAAAAACCCTCATATTTGTGGCTCGAACCAAACAAAAACAGAGGGTTTTATGCAGTCCGAAGACCAGCACTTTGCAAAGATAGAAAAATTACAGTTTCAAAAGCA